>DASQZW010000311.1:0-55546 GCA_035638495.1 Terriglobales bacterium | reverse complement strand
GCCGCACAAGGGCGTCAACCCGGACGAGGTGGTGGCCGTGGGCGCCGCCATCCAGGCCGGCGTGCTCAAGGGCGAGGTCAAGGACGTCCTCCTGCTGGACGTCACCCCGCTGTCCCTGGGCATCGAGACGCTCGGCGGCGTGACCACGAAGCTGATCGAGCGCAACACCACCATCCCGACGTCCCGCTCCGAGGTCTTCAGCACCGCCGCCGACAACCAGACGTCCGTCGAGGTGCACGTGCTCCAGGGCGAGCGCGAGTTCGCCCGCGACAACCGGACGCTGGCGCGGTTCCGCCTGGACGGCGTCGCGCCGGCCCCGCGCGGCGCGCCCCAGATCGAGGTCACGTTCGACATCGACGCGAACGGCATCCTCAACGTGCGGGCCAAGGATCGGGGAACCGGACGCGAGCAGTCCGTCACGGTGACGGCCTCCTCCACGCTGGACCAGAACGAGGTGGCACGGCTGGTCAGGGAGGCGGAGTCGCATGCGGCCGAGGACCGCTCCCGGCGCGAGCAGGTCGAGCTGCGAAACCAGGCCGACCAGATGCTCTACCAGGCCGACAAGGTCGTGCAGGAGAACGCGGAGCGCATCCCTCCCGAGCTTCGGAGCGAGATCGACGCCCGCAAGGAGGCGGTGAGCGCCGCCTCGCGCGACGGTGATGCGAACGCGCTCCGCCAGGCCATGGACCGGTTCAACGAGACGCTCCAGAAGGTCGGGCAGGTCATCTACCAGCAGGCCGGCGCGGGTGGCGGTCGCCAGGGCGGCCAGCAGGGCGGCGGCTCCGACGACGACGTCGTCGACGCGGAGTACCGGGAGGTGAACTGAGCCGGCGGCGGGCGGATGGCTAGCTTGCGGTCGTCGCCGCCGCCTCGTCGTCCGGCGGCCCGGCCGCCCGTCGCGCCACCTTCACCAGGGCGGGGCGCAGGATCCGGTCGTACAGACGGTATCCCGGACGCAGCTCCTCGACCACCGTCCCGTCCCGGTCGCTCGCCGTGTCCACGAAGTCGATCGCCTCGGGCAGCCTGGGGTCGAACGGCTGGCCGAGCGCCTCCATCCGCTCCACACCGGCCGCCGCCAGCCCGCCCCGCAGCTTCTGCAGCACCAGGTAGAGGCCGCGCGCCCACTGCTCGTCGGTTCCCTCCGGGACGTGTCGCAGCGCGAGGTCGGCGTCGTCGAGCACCGGCAGCAGCAGGCGCGCCAGGCCGGCCGGGCCGTACCGGTCCGCCTCCTGCAGCTCCTGCCGCGAGCGCCTCTTGAAGTTGTCGAAATCCGCGGCGAGCCGCAGGTAGCGCCTCCGCTCCTCGTCGTTCGAGCCCGCTGCCTGTGCGTCACTCACGCTTCACCAGGGCGAGGCCGGGAGGCCGCCGGGCGCGGCGGCCTCCCGATGCCGGGGCTCAGCTCTGCTTTTGCGAGCCGGCGCCCGCCAGTTGCTTCGACCCGACCTGCACCTGGATCCGCTTCGGCTCGGGCTTGGCTGCGCGGGGCACCATCACGTTCAGGACGCCGTTGTCGAACGTCGCCTTGATGTCGTCGCCGCGGACGTCGCCCGGCAGGGAGATCTGCCGCCGGTAGTTGCCGAAGGCGACCTCGCGGCGCATGTAGCTGCCCTCCTGGCGCTGCTGCTCCTCCTTCCGCATGGCGTTGATGGTCAGGATGCCGTCGGAGAACGTGACCTCGACGTCCTCGGGCCGGAAGCCGGGCACCGGGGCCTCGATGCGGTAGCCGTCCTTGGTCTCGGAGATGTTGACCGGCAGATGGTAGGTCAGCTGCCCACGGCGGCCGCCGTCCCCGCCCTCCGTCTTCTCCGTGCCCTGCATCGTCCCATGGGTCGCGAAGACGTCCCCGAACACGTCTCCGAAGAGCCTGTCCATGGCGGAGTGCAGGCTCGCGAGGTCGTTGGCGGGGCTCCAGCGTACGATCGCCACGACTGCGCACCTCCTGTGGTACATGGCGTCGACATCGAACGATTCGAGTCTATCGGCCGCCCTCAGTAAACTGTCAGTAGAAATTACAAGCTGACAGAGTAATAGTCCCCTCTGCCAGAGCAGACTATTTGATAGAGAGGCTTACCGATAAGTGCCCCGCTCCCCTCGACGACGCGAGCCATCCTGACGGCGCAGCCGGGCGTCACAGCCCGCGCCAGCGGCGGCGCTCCCCGGCCAGCAGGTCGTCCGCCTCCCCCGGCCCGCGCGACCCGGCGGGGTAGCCGCCGAGCACGGGTCGGCCCGACGCCCAGCGCTCCTCGATCGGGTCGATCAGCGCCCACGACGCCTCCACCTCGTCGGCGCGGACGAAGTACGTCGGATCGCCCAGCATGCAGTCGACGAGGAGGCGCTCGTAGGCGTCCGCTCCGGTGCCCTCGAACGAGCGCCCGTAGGCGAAGTCCATGTCGACCGTCCCGATCTGCATGCCCAGGTCCGGGGTCTTGGCCCCGAAGCGGAGCGCGATGCCCTCATCGGGCTGGATCCTGAGCACGATGGAGTTGGGTTCGAGGTCCGGGATGGCCTGGGGGCCGAAGGCGACGTGGGGCGGCAGCTTGAACTCGATCCGCACCTCGCTCACCCGCCGCGCGAGCCGCTTGCCCGTCCGCAGGGAGAACGGCACCCCCGCCCACCGCCAGTTGTCGATCGCCAGCCGCAGGGCCACGAACGTCTCGGTCTGGGAGTCCGCGGCCACCCCCGGCTCCTGGCGGTAGCCGGGGACAGGCAGGTCGCCCACAGAGCCGGCCTCGTACTGCGCCCGCACCGTCTGTCGGTCCACCGCTTCGCCGGTCAGCGGCGCCACCGCCCTCAGCACCTTGACCTTCTCGTCGCGGAGCGCAACCTGGTCGAAGGCGACGGGAGGCTCCATCGCGACCAGCGCGAGCACCTGCAGCAGGTGGTTCTGGACCATGTCGCGCAGCGCGCCGGCGCGCTCGTAGTAGGCCGCGCGTCCCTCGATGCCGATCTGCTCCGCCACCGTGATCTGGACGTTGTCCACGTTCTGGCGGGTCCAGAGCGGCTCGAAGATGCTGTTCACGAACCGGAACGCGACGATGTTCTGGACGGTCTCCTTGCCCAGGTAGTGGTCGATGCGGTAGACGCGGTCCTCGCCGAACGCCCTGGCGAGCAGCGCGTTCAGCTCGCGCGCCGAGGCCAGGCTGTATCCGAACGGCTTCTCGATCACGATCCGGCCGCACTCCACCCCGTGGCGCCCGGCCAGGCGCGCGGACTCCATGTGCTCGACGATGACGCTGAACACAGCAGGCGGGGTCGCGCAGTAGAAGATGCGGCACGCGGCTCCGAGCGGCCGTTCGACGTCCTCCAGCAGGCAGCCCAGGCGCCGGAAGTCCCGCTGGTCAGCGAGGTCGAGCGGCAGGTAGTGGACGCGGCCCAGCAGGTCGCCGAGCACGGGCTCGTCCACCGGCTGCAGGCGGGCCCGCTCCCGCGCTGCCCGCCCCACCAGCGCGCGGAACTCCTCGCGGCCCATCTCCTCGCGGGCCGCTCCCACCACCGCGAAGCCGTCCGGCAGCAGGCCCTGGACGGCCAGGTCGTACAGCGCCGGCAGGAGCTTGCGCCGGGAGAGGTCTCCGGTCGCGCCGAAGATCACGAACAGGACGGGCTCCGACGGTCGGTAGCGGCTCAGCGCCCGCGCCGGCAGGGGCTCCGCCGCCGCTGCCGTGGCGGCGGCCACCTACATCCCGGTCATTACGGGCGCGGACGCCGCCCTGGAGCCCACGCCCGGCTGTGACCCACACACGCGGTCCACGATGACAGACCCCTCCCGGCGGGCGTTGCCGGCGATCTGACGTCGCTGCGAGGGCTTGACATTGACCGTGGGTCAACCTTCGAGCATGGGAGCCGTGAACACACTTGAACACGGCACCGGTGCCGGCGGCGCGCTGCAGGCCGTGGCCGCCCATATTCGGGAGCAGGCCGCCGCGCACTGCGAGGCGACCGGGGTTCCAGGCTATCTGGCCGGCGTCTCCCACGACGGGGACCAGACCGTCGTGGCCCACGGCGCGGCGAACCTGGTCACCGGGGCGCCGATGCGCGATGACACCGGCTTCCTCTTCGGATCGGTGACGAAGGTCCTGACCACGACCCTCGTCCTGCAGCAGGTCGAGCGCGGAACCGTCGATCTCGACGCACCCGTCGTCGACTACCTGCCGGATTTCAAACTGACGACACCCGGCGCGGCGGAGCGGATTCGGGTCCGAAACCTGCTGTCGCACACCAACGGGATCGACGCGGACTTCTTCCTGCCCGACGCCAGGGGTCGCGGTGCGCTGCAGTTCTATCTCGAGGAACTCGGCCGGCACTGCGGAGTGCTCTTCGGTCCGGACGAGTACGTCAGCTACTCGAACGGCGGCATGATCGTTGCCGGGAGGCTGCTCGAGGTCGTGACCGGCACGCCCTATCACGACCTCCTGAAGCGTGAGGTCTACGAGACCGTGGGCATGGACGACTCCGGTACGTCCGCCGAGGAGGCCATCCTCCGCAGCACCGCCGTCGGTCACTTCCCGGACTCGGCCACCGGAGCCGCCAGGCGCACCGACATGTTCATGCTGCCGGAGACGTGGGCGCCCGCCGGGAGCACGCCGATCGGGACCATCGGCGATCTCCTCTCGTTCGGCCGCACCTATCTCGCCGATGGCGTGTCGCCATCGGGGAAGCGCGTGCTCTCGCGCGAGTCGGTGGTGCGCATGCGGACCGTGTCGCACGACATGGGGACCCCGAACGCCCCGCCGATCGGGCTGGGATGGCTGCTCGTGCCGTTCGGGAGCACGACCGTGCTCAGCATGTCGGGCGCCTCCCCGGGCGGCGTCGCGGTCCTGGTCGTCGTGCCCGAACACGATCTCGTCTTCGCGGCCTTCGGCAACGACCCGCGGGCGATGCCGCTCCACGACCGGCTCCTGCTCTGGCTGCTCCGCGACCACCTCGGCGTCGACGTGCGCGACCTGGTGACGGGCACGACTCCGGTCAGCGATCTCACTCCCTACGCCGGCACGTACCGCTCGAATCAGCTCCGCGTGGATGTCAGGGTCGTGGACGGCCAGCTCGAGGAGACGATGACCTACGAGCCGCTCGACGACCAGCAGATGCGGATCTTCACCAGGTTCTCGGGCGCCACGTTCCCGTTCCCGCCCCGGCGCTTCGTGCCTATCCGCGAGGATCTGTTCGCACCCGTCGGGATGCCGCTCCGCGCGTTCAACGGATACTCTCGCATCCTGCTCGTCTCATATCACGGCGCCGCCGGCGGCCGGTGGCACTATCGGTGCGCCGGCGGCCGCATGACCCGAAGGAAGGCATGATCACGATCGGCCAGCTGGCCGACTACGCGGGGGTGACGATCAAGGCCATCCGGCACTACCACCGGCGCGGCCTGCTCGAGGAGCCGCCGCGCGACGCGTCGGGCTACCGGCGGTACGAGGCCCGGCACGCCATCGACCTCGTCAGGATCAGGACGCTCGCCGCCGCGGGCGTCCCGCTCGCCCGCGTCAAGGAGCTGCTGGCCGCCGACCCTGAACGGTTCGCCGCGGCGATCGCCGAGATCGACCGCGGCCTGGGGGAACGGGCGGAGGAGCTCCGCCGCACCCGCGACCGCATTGCCCGGCTCGGCACCGGCGACCGGTTGTTCGTCTCTGCGGAGGTCGCCGACTACCTCGACCAACTGCGCGAGCTCGGGGTGAGCGAGCGCACGGTGCGCACGGAGCGCGACGGCTGGATCCTCATGCAGTCGGTCTCGCCGAAGGAAGCGGCGATGGTGGTCGCCGAAAAGCGCGACATGATCTGCGACCCGGAGTTCCGGGCCATCTACCTCGAGCACGACGCGGCGTTCGACTGGTCGCCCGACGACCCGCGCCTCTCCGCGCTGGCCGACCGCACCCTGCGGTGGCTCGCCGGACGGCCGCCTCGCGTCGAGAGCCGCGGGCGGCCCGTCCTGGATCCGACGGTCGCGCGGCTGGTCGCGACGTCGGCCGGCGCGTCGTCGCCTGCCTGGGACCGGCTCGCGGAGATCGCGAAGGAGCGCGCCGCTCGATGAGCTACACCATCGGGAACTGCACATCCGGACGGATGTTCGACTCCCAGCCCCCGGCACCTGCACATCCGGACGAATGTGCGGCTTTCAGGGCTGCTCGCCGGAGCGGCCGCCGGCGATCGCGGTCTCCACGCCATCGTCCTGCTCCTCCGGCGCTCTCGATTCGCGCGTGGCGAAGACCAGAACGACGAGGATCACCCACCCCGCCACCGCGGCGATCAGGCCGGCCGCACCGGCCGGGCGCCAGTGCAGGACCAGGGCGCCGACCTGCAGGACGACACCGAGGGCCCCGACCCAGCGCAGCCGCACGGCGAGCGCCCGAAGGATCATCACGGCCACTACCAGGCCGACGTTGAGAAGAAGCACCGCGTCAGTGAGCGGACGATGTTGCTGGGAGTACGCGACGCTGACGACCCCACCGATGATGCTGAGAGCGGCGACCACCCAGAACACGCGCTGGGTCCGCCGGTCGTCGGCAAGCCAGGTGCTAACTCTCTCCATCGACCACCATCGGACCTCCAACCAGGCGCCTACGGGAGATAGCTCAGCGGGTTCTGATACGCGCCGTTCAGCCGGATCTCGAAGTGCAGGTGCGGGCCGGTCGAGAATCCGGTCGAGCCCTCTGCCCCGATCTGCTGGCCGCGCTGGACCGGCTGGTTGACCGACACGTTGATTGCCGACAGGTGCCCATACAGAGTCGAGTACCCGTTGCCGTGCGTGATGACAACGTAGTTGCCGTAGCCGACGCAGCAGTCGAAGTTCACTAGGGACACGACGCCGTTGTCGGCGGCCCCGACAACGGTGCCGAACGGGGCCCCGATGTCGATCCCGGAGTGGAAGTGGAGCGTCGGGCAGTTGGGGTCGTAGGGCTCGAGCAGGAAGTCGGTGCAGCCGAACTGCTGCGTGATCGGACCGCGCTCGGGCCACGCGAACCGGCCGGTGCCGCCCCCGAGGGACCGCGCCTCGGCGTCGTACTGCGCCTGGAGCTGGGCGACCTGGGCGTCGATCTGGGCCTTCTGGGCCTCCGCCTGCTTGCGCTGCGCCTCCAGCTGCGCCCCGAGCTGGTTGTAGTAGTCCAGGGCCTGCTGCTGCGTCGCCCGGGTCTGTTCGAGCTGCGTCTGCTGGGCCACCTGCTGCGCGAGCATGGCCGCCTCCTGGTCGTGCTCGTCCTGCAGCTGCTGCCGGAGCCGCTTGATCTGGTCACGCTGCTGGCGCAGGGACTCGACCAGCCGCTGGTCGCTCTGAACGATGGTCTGCGCCAGCACGATCCGATCGACCAGTTCAGTGAAGCTGCGCGAGGTGACGAACAGCTCCATGTAGTCCGTGGAGCTGTGCTGGTCGATCACGCGGATGCGCCGGGCGAGCAGTGCCTCCCGGACCTGGAGATTCGCCTCCTGGCTGGTGATCTCTGCCTCGGTGACCTGGATCTGGCGCGTCGTCGTCGCCAACCTGGTCTGGGTCTGGGCGATCTTGGCCTGCTGCGAGGCGATCTGCGACTTGAGCTGGTCGACGACCGCCATCGTCTGGATACCCTTCGTCTGGGCGTCGGCCAGGCTCTGCTGGATGCCCTGCAGCCGCGTGACGGCGGTCGCCTGGCTCTGCTTCGCATCCTGCAGCTGAAGACAGACCGTGTCAGTCGGCGCGCAGGCGGCGTCGGCCACGCGAGCAGGCGCGATCGCCATGGCGGTCATCGCTACGGCGAGCAGCGCGAACCGGAGCCGCATCACAGCCTCACGAACCGGCGGACGCTGACGTAGCCACCCACCGCACCGAGGACGGCGCCGGCGACGAGCAGGTCCTGAGCCAGCACGGGCACGAAGCGCGGGTCGTAGGACAGCGGCAGGAAGAACAGCTCCGACTGGAAGCGCTCGACGAACGGTCGGTACGCAGCCAGCAGCAGCCCGACCGCCAGCGACGCCGCGATGACCCCGGTCATCACCCCCTCCACCACGAACGGTCCGCGCACGAACCACTCCGTGGCGCCGACCAGCTTCATGAGCTCGATCTCCTGCCGGCGATGGTAGACGGCCGTCCGGATCGTGTTCATCACGATGACGACCGAGATGACCGTGAGGATCGCCAGCAGGGTCAGCCCCGCGACCGTGAGCCAGGTCGAGAGCCGGAGCATGTTCGTGATGAAGTCCCCCTGGTAGTCCGTCGGGTCGTTGCGGTCCGCGCCGCGCCACTGCCTCGCCACCGCGTCGATCCGCTTGACGTCGTCCAGGTGGGCGGCGCGGACCTCGATCTTGGCGGGGAGCGGGTTTCCCTCCATCTGCTGGATCAGCTGCTGGTTGCGAGGATCGGACGAGAAGTTCTTCAGCTCCTCGTCCTTGCTGATGAAGCGCACGCTGACCACGTCGGGGCGCTGCCGCAGCTGGTACTCGAAGTCGTACACCGCGCTGAGCGGGGTGTCGTCGGCCACGCTGATAGTCAGCACGCTCACCCGCTGCTGGTACGTGTCCAGCACCTGGCCCAGCGCGTGCCCGAGGAGCAGGCTGATGCCGGCCAGCACCAGGATGAGCGCGATCGACACGACGGCCGCGACGCTGACGCCCAGGTTGCGCCAGAAGTTCTGCCAGGCGCTAGTAAACGCGTAGCGCGCTCGCCGCAGGAGCTTCATCGTATGTCCCATAACGGTGGTCTCGGATGATCTCGCCGCGCTCGAGCGCGACGACACGCCGGCGCATCGCGTCCACGATCTCGCGGTTGTGCGTCGCCATCAGTACGGTGACGCCCTCGGCGTTGATGCGCGACAGGATCTGCGTGATCTCCCACGCGGTTTCGGGGTCCAGGTTGCCAGTCGGTTCGTCCGCGATGACGAGGCTCGGTCTGTGAACCAGAGCGCGCGCGATCGCGACCCGCTGCTGCTCGCCGCCGGACAGTTCGGTCGGGTAGTTCCGTGCCATCCCGGCCAGCCCGACGATGTCCAGCGCGGCGTCGACCTCGAGCTCGATCACCCGCCGCGACTCACCCAGTGTCTCCAGCGCGAACGCCACGTTCTCGTGGACCGTCATTCGCGGCAGAAGCTTGAAATCCTGAAACACCAGGCCGACCTGCCGGCGGAAGTGCGGGAGGTGGCGGCGGCGGAGACCGCCGAGATCGTGACCATGGACGAGCAGGCGGCCATGGGTCGGCTTCTCCTCGCGGATGAGGAGGCGGACGAGGCTGGACTTCCCCGCTCCCGATGCCCCGACGAGGAACAAGAAGTCGCCGTCGGGGACCGTCAGGCAGATGTTCCTGAGCGCGTCCGTCCCGTTCGGGTACGTCTTCCAGACCTGCTGGAAGCTGATAACCGGCCGTTCATTGCACTTTGGTGCGATCACAAATCTGTTGTTACGAGACGCAACAGCAACACGCTGTGGCGCCCCACACTACCCCCGCCGGCGAGTCTATCCAGACCCCGTCGGGCATGTCAACCCGCGGCCGGTCGCCGATGGCACGGACGCGCTACAGTTGTCGCCCGCGGCGCATGTAGGCGACCGCGGCCAGGAGGACCAGCGCCAGCGCCGCTGCGCCCAGCGCGAGGAACGGCGCCTCTGGCCGCGTGAGCGCCGCCAGCCAGCCGAGGGCGCCGGCGTCCGCCGGCGAGGCGCTCGTGCCACCCGCAGCCCTCTCCGACGACTGCGGCGGTGCCGCGGGCCCGTGCGGCTGGCCGCCGGCGTCGTGATAGGTCCACAGGGCGACCGTGTGGTCCGCGGGCCGGAACGTGGCGACGGCCAGCACCGGCGGGTCGTCGGTGGACACGGCGACGGCCGTCACCTCGGGCAGCGGAGGCGCCAGTGAGGCGAAGTGGGCGCCCGCATCCCTCGACACCCAGAGACCGCCGTTCGCGGACCCGCCGCCGTCGCTCGCCACGTACAGGCGGTCGGCCCGCCGCGGCGCCACGACCACCGAGGAGACGTCGGTCGCGGGCACCGCGCCGCCGCCGGTCAGCTGCTGCCAGCTCGCGCCGCCGTCCCGGCTCGTGAAGAGACCGGTGTTCGTGCCCATCAGCAGTCCCCGCGCGGCCGGGCCAGCCGGGGGCCCGCCGGCCAGCGCGGCCACCATGCTGCTGCCGCCGACGACGCCTCCCGGCCCCGTCACCGGCATCGGTGCCCAGTTCTGGCCGCCGTCCTTGCTGCTGAACAGGGGCAGCGGCTCCGTGCCGCGCGTCGCGTCGCCGCCGGCGACCACCGGACCGCCTGCGGGCAGGACGGCGAGGGCGCTCACGCGAACCTGGGGCAGGCCGGCGCTCGACCAGGGTCCGCCGTCCCGGCTGCGCAGGACGCCCTCGTCGCTGGCGGCGAGCGCGGCACCGCTCACGAACGCAAACGCCCGCACGGTCCTGGCCTCGCCGCCCGGCTGGTCCTGCCAGCTGGTGCCGCCATCGGCGCTGCGCAGGATGCCGCCGCCTCGCGTCCCCGCGAGCAGCGCGCCCGGCCTGGCCGGGTCGAAGGCCAGGGCCAGGACCGCGTGCCCGGCACCGCTCCGGACCGGCTTCCAGGACGCGCCGCCGTCCGAGCTGAGGTAGATCGTGCCGCTGGCCGTGCCGGCCAGGAGCCGCCTGCCGTCCGCCGGGTCGACGGTCAGGGCGAAGACCGGGCTGTTCAGCTTTTCCACGAAGGCGCCGGCGGGCGTCCACGTGTTGTCGGAGCCAGCGGCCGCGGCAGTGACCGCCGCCGCGATTCCCGCCGCGGCCACGCACCAGGCCGCGAGCAGCAAGGTCGCGGCACATCGCGCGGAGAGTGGCATCTGGCGCCCGATTATGCACCGGGCGCCCGGCGACTCCCGGTGGGCGACCGCCCCGAGGAGGCGTCCGAACGCATCGGTGAGAAGACGCCCGTTCTCACCGACGGCTTACGATCAGTCGAGCGACGCATCGAGGAGGTGAGCACGTCACGCTGATCTGGGTGCGGCAGCCGGTCCAGGCCGGCAGCTTCGCCGACGAACCCGTCGGGCCCAACGTCGAATGGCAGCCCGCGCTCGACGTCTACGAGGCGGCGGACAGCTTCCTCCTCGTCTTCGCCCTTCCCGGTGTGCGCGCCCAGGACGTCGAGGCGATGGTGGTCGACCGGTCCTTCGTCGTCACCGGGTCCCGGCACGTCCCCCTGCCGGCTGGCGTCCGAGCGCACCTGATCGAATCGGCGCGAGGCTACTTCGAACGGCGGATCCGCCTCCCGGGCACCGCCGATCTGACCGGGCTGCGCACCGAGCTCACCAACGGCCAGCTCGTCGTCACGATCCCGAAGCGCCGGACGGGGCCCATCCGCGTCCGGGTGACGACGGCTTGACCGGCGCTCCGCCTCCGCCCGTGGCGAACGGGGGCACGCAGCCGGCGCTCGTCCTGCCCACGGTGATCGTGTTCCCGGGCCTGGTGGCGGGGCTGCTCGTGCAGGACCCGGGGCCGACGTCAGCGGTCGAGGCCGCGGCCGGCCGGAACGTGCCCCTGGCGCTGTTCGCGCTCGAGCAGGGGACGGACGTCGAGGCGGCCGCGGAGATCGGCGTCAGCGCCCGGATCGCACGCCTCGTGCGCCTGCCGGCCGGGCCGATCCAGCTGCTGGTCCAGGGCGTCGCTCGCGTGCGACGGCTGTCGGTGGCGGGGCGCGAGCCGTTCGCCGAGGTGGCGGTCGAGACCATTCGCCCGCCCCAGGTGCCGGTGCTCGGGAACCCGCTCCGCGAGGCGGTGATCAACAGCCTGCGCGCGGTCGCCGCCGCCTCCCCGACCGTCGCGGACGAGGTCGTCATGCTCGCGGCCAACGCGAGCGACGCCGGCGAGCTGGCGGACGTCGTGGCGATGACGATCGAGCTGCCGCCCGATCAGCGACAGCGGGTGCTGGAGACGATCGATCCCATCCCCCGCCTCGAGCTGGTGCTGGAGCTGAGCGAGGAGCGCCGGCGGTACCTGGAGGTCTCGCAGCAGATCCGGGAGCAGGTGGGCGCCCGGGCCGGCCGCCAGCAGCGCGAGGCCCTACTGCGCGAGCAGCTGAGCGCGATCCAGCGCGAGCTGGGCGAGCTCGACCCGCAGCAGGCCGAGGTCGACGCGCTCCGCCGCGACCTGGAGGCGAAGGACCTGCCCGAGGAGGTCCGCACCGAGGTCAACCGCGAGCTCTCCCGGCTCGCGGCGATCAACCCGGCCTCGCCCGAGTACGCGATCGTCCGGACCCGTCTCGACTGGATCCAGAACCTGCCGTGGGCGGACCCGCCGCCCGACAGCATCGACCTGGCCCAGGCCCGCGCGGTGCTGGACGAGGACCACTACGGCCTCGACCGGATCAAGGACCGGATCACCGACTACCTGGCCGTCACGAAGCTCCGGGGCGGGATCCGCGGTCCCATCCTCTGCCTCGTGGGACCGCCCGGGGTCGGCAAGACGTCCCTCGGACAGTCGATCGCCCGGGCGCTGGGGCGCCCGTTCGTGCGCGCCTCCCTCGGCGGGGTGCGCGACGAGGCCGACATCCGCGGCCACCGGCGGACGTACGTGGGCGCGCTTCCCGGCCGGATCATCCAGGGCATGCGCCGGGCGGAAAGCCGGAACCCGGTGTTCATGCTGGACGAGGTCGACAAGCTGGGTGTCAGCTTCCAGGGCGACCCCTCGGCCGCGCTCCTCGAGGTCCTCGACCCGGCGCAGAACCACGCCTTCGTGGACAGCTACCTCGACGTGCCGTACGACCTGAGCCGCGTCTTCTTCATCTGCACGGCCAACGTCCTTGACACGATCCCGGCGCCCCTGGTCGACCGGATGGAGGTCATCCAGCTCCCGGGCTACACCGACGGCGAGAAGCGCGAGATCGCGCGGCGGCACCTGCTGCCCAGGGAAATGGAGGAGCACGGGCTGCCGGACGGGACCGTGCTGCTGGACGACGATGTGATGACGCGCCTGATCCGGGGCTGGACGCGTGAGGCCGGCGTGCGGCAGCTCGAGCGCCAGCTCGCCGCCGTCTGCCGCAAGGTCGCCAGGCGGCGCGCGTCCGGCGACGAGTCGCCCGTGCGGGTGACCGCGGACGCGCTGACCGAGTGGCTGGGCCCGCCGCGGCTCGACGACGACGCGCTGCTGGAGGAGGAGACGGTCGGCGCTGCCACGGGCCTGGCCTGGACGCCGGTGGGAGGCGACGTGCTGACGGTAGAGGCCAGCGTCGTGCCGGGCAGCGGGCAGCTGACGCTGACCGGTCAGCTCGGCAGCGTGATGCAGGAATCCGCGCGCGCGGCGATCACGTACGCGCGCGGGCGCGCCGAGGACCTGGGCCTGACGCCGGACTTCTTCAGCAAGCACGACCTGCACATCCACGTGCCGGCCGGGGCGGTGCCCAAGGACGGGCCCTCCGCCGGCGTCACGCTCGCCACGGCCCTCATCTCGGCCGCGACGAGGCGGCCGGTCGACCGCCGGTGGGCCATGACCGGGGAGGTGACGCTGCGCGGGCTCGTGCTCCCGGTCGGCGGCATCAAGGAGAAGGTGCTGGCTGCGGACCGCCTGGGGCTGAAGGGCGTGATCCTGCCGCACCGGAACGAGCGGGACCTGACGGACGTGCCGGCGGACGCGCGGGAGCGGCTCGAGTGGCGGCTCGTCGACCGCGTCGACCAGGTGCTGGAGGTGGTGCTCAGACCGCGCCAGCCGGCGGCCGCGGCGCTGGTCTGACCCCGGGGGCCGGCCTGATCGGGAGGTTCGTCCGACAACCCGCCCGATCGCGAGCGCTGCCGCGGCGGGTAGTCTTGCACCTGTCTTGAACTTCAGGACGGAGACGATCCGGTTCGGGCCGGGCGCGCCGGGCATCGGGCGCGCCGACGTCTACCTCACCTCGCACTACGAGCTGCACCGGCACGACACCTACGCGATCGGCGTCACGACGGCCGGCGTGCAGACGTTCCGGTACCGCGGTTCGCGCCACGTCTGCCTTCCGGGTCAGCTGCACGTGCTGCACCCCGACGAACCGCACGACGGCGCGCCGGCGACCCGCGACGGCTTCGGCTACCGGATCATCTACATCGCGCCGGCGCTCGTCCACGAGGCGGTCGGCGGCCGCGCACTCCCGTTCGTCGCCGATCCGGTCCAGGAGGTGACGCCCGCGGCCCGGCCCGTCGCCGACCTGGCCGCAGACGTGGACGAGCCGATGGACGAACTGCGCCGCGCTGAGTTCGCCACGGCGGTCGCCGACGGTCTCCTGGCGATGAGCTGCCGGGCAGGTCCCGGTCGATCGACCCTCGACGTGCCGGCGGTGCAGCGGGTGCGCGACTACCTGGAAGCGCACGCTCACGAGCAGACGTCCGCCCGCGTCCTCGAGTCGATCGCCGGGACGGATCGGTTCACCATCACGCGGCACTTCCGGCGAGCGTTCGGCACGAGCCCCGACCGCTACCGGACGCTGCGGCGCCTCGAGTCGGCGCGGGCCATGATCGAGGGCGGCCACCCGCTCGCCCGCGCCGCAGTCGACTGCGGGTTCGCGGACCAGAGCCACATGACGCGCCAGTTCAAGCGTACGTACGGCCTCACGCCGAGCCGCTGGCGCGCGCTGACGGCGCGATGAGCTGAGATCGGGCCGGGCCCGGGTTCGGTCGCGCCGTCCGCCCCTAGCTCAGCGGGCGGGCCGCCGCCCGCGGCAGCACGAACTCCTCGATCGCGCGCGCGAAGCCGTCGTCCTCGTTCGACGCGGTCACGTACGTGGCCTGCCGCTGCACCTCATCGCTGGCGTTGCCCATGGCGATGCTCATGCCGCTCGGCTCGAACATCAGCACGTCGTTGAGCTGGTCGCCGAGCGTGGCGATCTGTTCGAGGGGGATCTGGAAGCGATTGGACAGCCGCTCGACGACGAAGCCCTTGTTCGCGGTCGGGTGCGTCACGTCGAGGTAGTACGGCTGCGACCGCGAGGCCGATACCCGCGAGGAGAACTCCCGCTGGACCGCGGCCTCGCACCGGGCGACCAGGTCGTGGTCATCGCTGACGCCGACGATCTTGACGACACCGTCGAGGAGGCCGTCGTACGTGGGCACGAGGGTGGGCTGGAACTGGACGGTCCTCGCCTCCCGCTCCGCGTGCGGGGCATGGAGGTCGGTGACGTACCACTCGGTGGAGCGGTAGATCCAGGCGTACAGACCGTGCGCCCGGATCGTCTCGATCACCGCCGGGGCGAGGTCCGCGGGAACCGCACGTTCGTCGATGATCGTCATGTCGGGGAGGAAGACGACGCCGCCGTTGAAGGCCGCCAGCGGCGCCCTCATCTCGAGCGGCGCGATCAGCATCGTCAGGCCGCGCGGAGGACGTCCGCTCGTGACCGCGAACAGTACCCCCAGGTCGTGCAGCTCCCTCACGGCGTGGATCGCGCGGGGGGTCAGCACCTTGTCCCTCGTCAGCAGCGTGCCGTCCACGTCTGCCAGGACCGCCGCGATCGGCCGGGTCGACTCGCCGGTGCCGTTTGGCATCTCTCACCTCCAGGGCTCAGTCGGTCCAGACCCAGTTGCGGATCGCGGGCTGGTCCTCGAAGTGCTCGAGCGCGTAGACGGTGGCCTCGGCGATCCGCGCCTCGCACTCCGCGACGAGAAGCTGAGCGCGATCGCGCAGGCGGGGGGTCCGGCGAATCGCTTCCGCCGCGAGGTGGTACCGGCTCATCTCGTTCAGGACGACCATCTGGAACGGCGTGGTGGTCGTGCCCTGCTCGCTGAACCCGCGCACGTGGATGCGATCGACGTCCGGGTGACCGTGCACGATCTCGTGGATCGCCCGCCGGTACCCGTGGAACGCGAAGACGACCGGCCTGTCGGCGGTGAACAGCTCGACGAACTCGGCCTCAGTCGTGCCGTGCGGATGGTAGGCGACCGGGAACAGCCGCATCAGGTCCACGACGTTCACGACCCGCACCCGAAGGTCCGGCGCCACCTGGCGCAGGTACCACGCCGCCGCCATCGTCTCCAGCGTCGGAATGTCGCCGGCGCAGCCCAGCACCACGTCCGGCTCCCCGCCGCCGTCGCTGCTGGCCCGGTGCCAGATCGAAGCCCCCTTCGTACAGTGCTCGATGGCCCGCTCCATGTCCAGGTACTGGAGCTCCGGCTGCTTGTCGATCACGATCAGGTTCACGTAGTCGCGGCTGCGGAGGCAGTGGTCGGCGACCGAGAGCAGGCAGTTGGCGTCCGGCGGCAGGTAGATGCGCGCGACCGTGCCCCGCTTCGAGAGCATCACGTCGATGAGCCCCGGACCCTGGTGGCTGAAGCCGTTGTGGTCGTTGCGCCAGGCGGTCGACGTCAGCAGGATGTTGAGCGAGGCGATCGGCACCCGCCACGGGAGATTGATCGCTTCCTGCAGCCACTTCGTGTGCTGGACGGTCATCGAAGCGGAGACCATCGCGAACGCCTCGTAGGTCGCGAAGAGGCCGTGGCGGCCGGTCAGCGTATAGCCCTCCAGCCAGCCCTCGCAGAGGTGCTCGCTGAGCACCTCCATCACCCGGCCGTCGTGCGTCACGTGATCGTCGATGTCGAGGGTGCGGCCTACGAAGCAGCGGTTCTCGACCTCGAACACGTTGCCGAGCCGGTTGGAATTCGTCTCGTCCGGACAGAAGAGCCGAAAGTTCGCCGACGGCGCGTTCCGGGTGTAGAGGTCGCGCAGCAGCTTGCCGAACTCGCGCGTGGACTCCCGGCGGACGACCGCCGGCCGCTCGACCGCGACGGCGTAGTCGCGAAAGTCGGGCAGGTCCAGGTCGACCAGCACCTTGCCGCCGTTCGCGTGTGGATTCGCGCTCATGCGGCGATCACCGCGCGGTGCGAGCGCGGCGAGCTCGGGAATCAGCCGGCCACCGGCGTCGAACAGCGCATCGGGCCGGTAGGAGCGCATCCAGGCCTCGAGCTGCGCCAGCCGCTCCGGGTTGTCACGCGTGTCGGAGAGCGGCACCTGGTGCGCGCGGAAGGTGCCCTCGACGGGGTGGCCGTCCACCTCCTTCGGGCCCGTCCACCCCTTCGGTGTGCGCAGGACGATGGCCGGCCAGACCGGCCGCTCGAACAGGCCGTTCTCGCGGGCCTGCTGCTGGATGGCGCGAATGCGCGCGTAGCACGAGTCGACCGCCGCGGCGAACAGCTGGTGCACCCGCATCGGATCGTCTCCCTCGACGAAGTGGGCCTCGTAGCCGTTGCCGCGCAGGAAGGCGTGGATGTGGTCGTCGCTGTCGCGGCCCATCACGGTGGGGCCGCTGATCTTGTATCCGTTCAGATGCAGGATCGGCAGCACCGCGCCGTCGCGGGTCGGGTTCAGGAACGCGGTGCCCCTCCAGGCACCCGCGAGCGGCCCGGTCTCCGCCTCGCCGTCGCCGACCACCGCGGCGACGACCAGGTCCGGATTGTCGAAGGCCGCGCCGAAGGCGTGGGCGAGGACGTATCCGAGCTCGCCGCCCTCGTGGATCGAGCCCGGCGTCTGCACGCTGACATGGCTGGGGACGCCGCCCGGCGTCGAAAAGCGGCGGCACAGGAGCCGCGCGCCCCGGAGGTCCTGGGTCACGTCCGGATAGACCTCGGAGTAGGTGCCCTCGAGGTAGGCCTGAGCCACCAGCGCCGGTCCCCCGTGGCCGGGTCCGGCCAGGTAGATCGCGTTCACGTCTCGGTCCTTGACGAGCCGGTTGAGGTGAACGTAGATCAGGTTCAGGCCGGGGGAGGTGCCCCAGTGGCCGAGCAGCCGCGGCTTGATGTGCTCGGGGCGCAGCGGCTCCCGCAGCAGCGGGTTCTCCATCAGGTAGATCTGTGCGACCGTGAGGAAGTTGGCGGCGCTCCAGTACCGCTGCATCTGGTCGAGCAGTGCCGGCGTCAGCGGCCCGACAGCCGCCGCCTCCCTCCCATTCGTCGTGCTCACCGCGCTGGACACGCTGACTTCGAACTCGTACACCGCCGGGCTCCTTTCTCCGCTGTCAGTCGCTTCCGTGGGACTCGGCGTCGATGATCTCCCGGATCCGTCGGGAGCCGGGTCGCGCCGCTCGCACTAGTTGTACAAATCCGGCCAGCCATCGTGGCCGGCCGAGCTCCACGAGATGCGAGAGAATCCGAGAGCGATGAGGTCAACCCCCGCTGACACCGAGCTGGACGTCGAAGCGCTGTCCGCCCACGTCGCCCAGGAGCTCGAGCGGTTCGAGCTGCCGGGGGTCGAGGTGGTCGTGGTTCGGGACGGCCAGGTCCTGTTCGCCGGCGGGTTCGGCAGACGCGACCTGGAGCGCGATCTCCCGGTGACCCCCCGGACCGTCTTCGCGCACGGCTCGACCGGCAAGGGGTTCACCTCGTTCGTGGTCGGCCAGCTCGTGGACGAGGGCCTCCTGGACTGGGACCGGCCGATCCGGGAGTACCTGCCGGACTTCCGGCTGGCCGAGGCCGTCGCGTCGGAGCGCATCACGCTGCGCGACCTGCTCTGCCACCGATCGGGCGTCCCGCGCCACGACCTCGCCTGGCTGGCGAATCCGGGACTCGACCGGGGCGAACTGGTGCGCCGGATGCGGTTCCTCGACCTGAGCAGGGACCTCCGGACGCTGTTCCAGTACTGCAACTTCGGCTACGTGGCGGCCGGCTTCGTGTGCGGGCACGTGACCGGCTCGTCGTACGAGCAGCAGCTTCGCGAGCGGATCTTCGAACCGCTCGGGATGAGCACGACGTACCTGTCGACGGCCGAGGTGACCCGGCTCGCGGACCACGCGCAGCCGTACGCCGAGCGCGACGGGCGCATCGTCCCGATCACGTACCGGGAGGCGTCGAACGTCGCACCGGCCGGCGGGATCAACTCGTGCGCCGACGACACCGCGCGCTGGCTGCTGTGCCAGTTGGGGGGCGGTGAGCTCGACGGCCGGCGGCTGATCTCGGCCGGGTCGCTGGCCACCACCCACTCGGTCCAGTTCCCGCTGTCCGGTCTCCCGATCCCCGAGGACCGCGCCTTCCGCGTTCACGGCTACGCCATGGGCTGGATCGTCGCCACGTACCGCGGGCGCCACCACCTCTCCCATGCGGGCGGCATCGACGGCTTCACGACCGAATTCCAGCTCCTGCCGGCGGAGAAGATCGGCGTGGCCGTGTCCGGCAACCGCAACACGGCGTTCCCGGCGGCCCTCTGCCGCAGCATCCTGGACCAGCTGCTCGGCGAGGAGGCCAGAGATTGGGCCTCGGAGATGCGGGAGCAGCACGAGCAGATGATGGCCGCGATGAAGGAGCAGTCCGAGAAGGGGAGGAAGGTGGTGCCCGGCACGTCGCCAGCCCATCCCCTCGGCGACTACGCGAATCGCTACGAGCACCCGGGCTATGGAACCCTTCAGGTCGAAGCGGAACCCGGCGGGCTCGCGATCAGCCTGGGAACGCTCCGGTTCCACGTGTCGCACCGGCACTACGAGACCTACGACCTGAAGTGGAGGGACCTGGGCGACCTCAGCTACACCGCGACCTTCGTGACCGACGAATCCGGCTCGGTGTCGGAGGTCAGGTGCTCGTTCGAGCCGTCGACCGAGACCGTGCGCTTCAAGCGGCGCGCCGACGAGCGGCTGTCCGACGAGACGTTCCTCCAGGGCCTGGCCGGCCGGTACACGCTGGGGCCCGTGACGGTGGAGGTCGCGGTCGAGGCCGGACCGAAGCTGGTCGGCTACCAGAACGGGGCGCGGATCGAGCTGGTGCCGTCCGGCGGCCTGACGTTCAAGGTGCCGATGGCGCCAGGGCTGAACTTGGAGTTCTTGCTGGACGCCTCGGGCAGGGCGACCGCGATCGCGACGTCGCAGGGCACGCTGACCCGCGCGGACTGACCACGCTCGATTTGTCTATGGGGCCGCGACGGCGGCCAATGGGGCGCAGGAGGCGCGGCTCATCGTGAAGCGCGCGATGGTCCGTCGCGCCGAGCCCGGCCACCCGTGCCGGGCATGAGCTCCTCCCGGCCCGCCCGACCGGGCACGATCCAGCAGCGGCTGGACGCCTTCGAGGCGCGGATGCCCTGGGCAGGCACCGCGCGCGGGATGCTGCTCCGCGACCGGCGCCACGCGGGCAGCGTGCTGGCGGCTGGGCTCGCCTTCCGGCTGTTCCTGATGATGCTGCCGCTCCTGCTGCTGGGCTCGGCGGCGATCGGCTTCCTGGCCGGCGGACGCAGCTCGACCGTGTCGGCGGTGGGCTCGACCCTGGGCATCACCGGCGCGGTCCTCAAGGCCATGAACGAAGGCGCCGGGGACGCGCAGGAGGGCCGGTGGCTCCTGCTGCTGACGGGCCTGGTGCTCCTCGCGTACACGACGAACAGCGCCTACCGCGCGCTGCGGCTGGTGCACGTCGTGGCGTGGCAGGACCGGCCGGAGCGCGCCGGTGCGCTCACGGTCGCGGTGGCCGGCCTGCTGCTGATCGCGATGCTGCTGTGGCTCGCCCTCGAATCGGTGCTGGCTCTGCGATTCCCGAACTCCTGGCCGCTGACCACGCTGCTGCTCATCCTGGCGCTCGGGGGCACCTGGCTCCTGGTGTCGCTGACGCTGCCGCACGGGGGCGCCCCATGGCGCGCGCTGATCCCGGGAACCGCGGTCGTCGCCATCGGCGTCGGGGCGATGCACCTGGTCAGCAGCTACTACATCCCCCACAAGCTGAGCAGCAGCTCGCAGCTGTACGGCGCGCTCGGCGTGGCGGCCACGGTCATGGGCTGGCTCTTCCTGAGCTGTCGCCTCGTCGTCTCCGCGGCGGTGCTCAACGCGCTGCTCTGGGAGCGCGGAAGGATCCTCGGGAACGGGCCGCCGGAGACGACGACGGTCAGGGAATCGGACGGCCCCGTTCCGACTGCCGGGACGCGCGCGTGATCAGCACATGACCGCCGTCAGGGCTCCCTGGGTGTCATCGACATCCGTTCATCGGGTCCGGGGGCGCTGCTTGCGGCCCGACGCGAGCAGTTCCACCATCTCGGCGATCCGTGCCGCGCGGACCTCCGGCCGCCCCTTCGTGGCGTCGACCCAGGTCAGGTAGCCCTTCCGGTAGAAGGTGGCCAGGGCGTCGAAGAACTGGCGGGCCGATGGGCTGGCGTCGAGCGCCTCGACGATGTCCGGCGCGAGTGCGTCGGCCTGCGGACCTTCCGGCGACAGCACGACGGGGACGCGCGCGCCGACCTCGAGCCCGGCGTCACGGCACCACGCCGGACCGAGGACGAGGCTCGCGCCGGCGCCTGCTGGCGTCAGGGGGCCGCGCACCCGGCGCTGGCCGACCGTCCCGGTGACGTGGTACCGCGCCCTCGGCCCCCAGTGCTCGGCCGGGTCGAAGGGAAGGGCGATGACGACGCGACCCCGCGAATCGACCTCCACGGTCGCCGTGAAGCTGCGGCTCGCCGTTCGACCCACGACCGGAATCGTACCGGCGACCGCACCGGTCTTCGACCCGAGGACCCGCCCCGACCGACCTCAGGTACGTCCGACCGGTTCCGGGGTGGCCGGCTGCGGCTTCCCTTCGGCGGCGTCGAGGGCCGCCGTGAACCCGGACCGGGCGCGCTCCACGTCCGCCCGCGCGGCACGCAGCGCGTCCGGGTCCGTCGAGGTCAGCCCCGCCTCCCCGTCCACCGCGCTCATCAGCCCGGCCATCGCCGTCCGCAGCTCCCCGATCGAGGCCGCCCGCGTCTCCTCAGGGGCCGACCGGGCCAGCGCGTACAGCTGCTGGTCGGCGGCCACCAGCCGGGTCCGGCCGTCGCTCCAGGACTGCCGGAACTCACCGGCTGTGTGCGCGGCCAGCATGCCCGGGATCAGCTGGTCGTTGGCCCATCGCAGCTCCGTGGTCACCTCGCCCAGCTGTTCGCTCCAGCTCCTGCGCGCGCTCCGCCGCCGCCAGAGCAGCACCCCTCCCACCGCCAGCCCGACCACGATCGCGGCCACCAGCAGCCACCACCAGGGGCTGATCGACTCGGAACTGGTCGAGGCGCCGCCGGCGGACGGCGCCGGGGTCGGCGTGGACTGGTGCGCGAGTCCGGCGACGATTCCGGTCAGCACGATCCACCACCCGGGAGCGGCCGACGTGGCGCTGGGGGCCGGCGTGGCGGTCGCGGTCGGGGCCGTCGCGGTCGGTGTCGCGGTCTGTGTCTGGGTCGGAGTCGGAGTCGGAGTCGCAGTCGGTGTCGCGGTCGCAGTCGGTGTCGCGGTCGCAGTCGCGGTCGCGGTCGGCGTGGCCGTGGAGGTCGGCGTGGCCGTGGAGGTCGGCGTCGCGGTCGCGGTCGGCGTCGCGGTCGCGGTCGGGCTGGCCTCGGCTGAGACCGTCGGTCGGGGAAGACCCGCGCCCGGGCTGCCCGACGGCACCGGCAGGGAAAGGGACGGGCGCGGACTGACGCCCGCGGCCGGACCTGAGCCCGCGCTGCACCCGGCCAGGCTCAGCACACACAGTGCGGCCAACAGCGTCCACAGCGTCGCTGCTCGAGGCACACGTGCACGTGAACCCGCTTCTCTGATGGCCCCTCGATTCTCGGAGGCGCCCGGCGAGGCGCAGCGCGAGTTGTGCGAGGTCTGGAACAGATCCTTGGACAGCCCTCAGGACCAGGGCAGCGCCTGTCGCTCCGACCAGTACCGCTCGGCCGGCTCCGCGAGCGCGGCGAGCGCGTCAAGCTCGGCGGCCGTCAGGCGGACGGACGGCGCCTCGAGGTTGCTCTGCAGCTGCGAGACCGTGACGGCGCCCGACAGCACGACGTCGACCCAGGGATTGGCGAGCGCCGCCGCGATCGCGATCGCGTCCATGCCCACGCCCTCGCGCGCGGCGATCGCCGCGAGCGCGCCGCCCGCGAACGTGTCCCGTCCGCTCAGCCGCCCGTTGGCGAGGACCTCCTTCAGGATGACCCCGCAGCCCGCCCGGCGCGCCTCCGCGAGGGCCGGCCCGGCCGAGCGCTCCAGCAGGTTCCAGGTCGCCTGCACGCTCCCGAACGGGCACTCACCGTCGACCCGCACGTCGATCGCGCGGCGGATCACCTCGGCCTGACGCGGGCCGCTGACCGTCAGCCCGATCGCCAGGCCCTGGCGCCGCATCCGGTCGAGCAGTCCCAGCACGGCCGCGTCCTCGAGGATCCCGCTCTCCAGCGTGGCCGAGTGGACCTGGTACAGGAGCAGCCAGTCGCCCAGTTCGGCGCGGCTCTCGGCGTACTGGCGCTGGAGCGCGGCGAGCGAGTGGTCCTTCACCTCGTGCACGGGGGCATCGAGGCGCCATCCGCCGACGTACCGGTAGCCCCACTTGGACCCCACGGTCGGGCTCCCGGGCGCCGAGCCGCGGCCCGCCAGCCACGAACCGAGGAAGCGCTCCGCCAGGCCGTAGGAGCGCGCCGCGTCCACGTATCGGATCCCCGCCGTGTGGGCAGCGTCGAGCAGTTCGTGCGCACGGCGCTCCATGGTGTCCACCGAACGGTCGGCGCCGAGATCGGCCTCGCGGCCGACGTCGATGTACGCCGGTCGGCCAACCGCGGCCAGGCCGAGTCCGATGGGCGACACCGCGAGGCCGGTGCCGCCGAGTGGTCGCGACGTCAGCATCGTCACCCTCAGACGCCCGGCCGGACGAGAGCAGCCTCGTACGCGAGGATCACGGCCTGGACGCGGTCGCGCAGGTCGAGCTTGTCGAGCACGTGGCCGACGTGGGTCTTCACGGTCGTCTCGCTCACGTGGAGGCGAGCGGCGATCTCGGCGTTGTTCAGGCCGCGGGCGATGAGCCGCAGCACCTCGGTCTCGCGCTCGGTCAGCGTCGCCAGCGCCTCGGGCGGACGGGTCGCCGGCGCCGGCCGCCTCCCGAACTCCTCGATCAGGCGCCTGGTCACCGACGGGGCCAGCAGCGAGTCCCCGGCGGCCACCACCCGGACTCCCTGGATCAGCTCCTCGGGGGGCGCGTGCTTCAGGAGGAAGCCCGATGCGCCCGCGCCGAGCGCGTCGAACACGTACTCGTCGAGCTCGTAGGTCGTCAGGATGACGACTCTGCTGGGCAGCCCCGCACGGGTGATCCGGCGGGCGGCCTCGATGCCGTCCAGCCTCGGCATCCGGACGTCCATCAGCACCACGTCCGGCCGGAGCCGGCCGGCCATCGCGATGGCCTGCTCGCCGTCCGCGGCCTCGCCGGCCACCGCGATGTCGCCCTGGCTCGCGAGAATGGTGCGCAGCCCCGCGCGCACCAGCGCCTGGTCGTCGGCGAGCAGCACAGTGATCGGCATCCCGCTCAGTCCACCGGCAGGCGGGCGCGAACCCGGAACCCGCCGAGCTCCGAGCCGCCGGCCTCCAGGCTGCCGCCGAACAGCTCGACCCGCTCGCGCATGCCGATCAGGCCGTGCCCGGAGCCGGCGCTGCCGTCGACGCGTCCGACGCCGTCGTCGAACACGGTGAGCTCCAGGTCGGACGGGCCGTGGTGGATCCTGACGTCGACCCGTGACGCGCCCGAGTGCTTGAGGACGTTCGTGATCGCCTCCTGCAGGATCCGGTATGCGCAGAGGTCGAGCGCGGCGGGCAGCTGATGGACCGTGCCCGTCACCTCCAGCTGCACCTGCGGCCCCGCGTCACGTGCGCCCTGCAGCAGCGCTTCTACGTCGGCCAGACCCGGCTGCGGCGCGCGCGCGGCCGGGGCGCCGTCCCGGCGCAGGACGCCGAGCAGCCGGTTCAGCTCGGCCAGCGTCTCCCTCGCCCCCACCTCGATCGACGCCAGCGCCGCCCGTTCGTCACTCCCCGCGGCCACGCGCGCCGCTCCCGCCTGGATGGCCATCAGGCTGACCTGGTGGGCCACCACGTCGTGCAGTTCGCGGGCGATGCGAAGGCGCTCCTCCTCGGCGGCTCGCTCCCGCGCCTGCGCGGCCTCACGCTGGAGGCGCTCCGCCCGCGCCTCGAGCTCGGCGAAGTAGCGGCGGCGGCCGCGCAGATAGTCCCCCACCACCCACCCGGCGAGGCCGAGCGCGCCCGGCGCCAGCAGCGCCAGCCATGGGCCGTGCTCCCCCGCGTTGACCAGCAGACCGCCGGCACCGACGACCACGGTGGCCACGGCCAGGCCGGCGACCACGAGCCGATCGCGCTCCTGCCCGTAGACGGAGACGCTGTAGACGGCCACCGCGATGGCCAGGACGACGTCGGACTCGGCGCGGCCGATGACCAGGCGGGCCGCCGAGGCGGCCGCAACGACCAGGAAGACCTCGACCGGCCGGGTTCGCCGCCAGAGCAGGGGCACCGTCCGCAGCAGGAGGAGGACGAACGCCGCGGCGGCGTTGGGAGGCAGGCCCGCAAACCAGTACACGAGAATCGGTTCGAGCCCGAGCAGGAACAGGAACACGACGAGCAGGCGGTCGAGCAGCCTGGGCCGCCCGACCACCCACGACCAGGGACGTGACGGATTGGTTCCTATTGCACGTCCCTCCGGCGCAGCAGGGTCGCGGAGATCACGACGAACGCCACTGCGTAGACGGCCAGCGTCACGACCGCCTGCGCGGCGCCAACCAGCGGCGCCGGCGCCTTCGGGTCGGCCACGATCTGACCGAACGACTGCACCAGCGCCGTCGCGTTTGCTCCCGACAGGCCCTTTGCGATCCACCGGTAGTCGCCGCCGTGGAACCCGGTGATGAACCGGCCGAGGATGGTCTCGACGACGACCAGGTACACGAGCCCGATGCCGACCGCCGCCGCGGACTGCCTGAAGACGAAGCCCAGCGCCATCCCGAGCAGACCGAAGGAGTACAGGATGAGCGACGTCGCCCCCAGCGCCTTCGCGATGTCGATCGCGGCCGGCCACGCGATGGCGTGCCCGTCTACGACCGCCACGATGAGGCTGGCGACTGCGCCGGAGGTATAGAGGATGACGGTCAGGACGACCACGCCCAACCCGGCCGCGACGAGCTTCGCGACGAGCGTCTGAATGCGGCCCGGGCCCAGGGTGAGGACCGTCTTCATGGTTCCCCAACCGTACTCGCTGCCGGTCGCGAGAGCGCCCAGCACGAGGGCGATCGCCGCGCCCAGCGGCATCACGAAGTTCATCAGGTTCTGGATCAGGCCGGCGGGATACAGGCCCTGCTTGAGAAGGGCGGCGCTCGCCGCCTGGCTTGCCGCCGGCCACGTGTACTCGATGTAGCCGACGACGTAGACGAGCGCGACCACCGCGACGACGCCGCCGGCCGCGATCAGGTTGGCCGGCCGCCCGGCCAGCTTCCGCCACTCTGCCCGGATGGTCCCGATCACGATCCCTGCTCCTCTCCGGTGAGCTGGAAGAAGACCTCTTCCAGCGACTTCTGGACCGGCCGCAGCTCGCTGACCGCCACGCCGGCCGTCGCGAGCATGCTGTTCAGCTCCGCGCTCCTCTCGGGGTCGGTGCTCACGCGCAGCGCGCCGTCGACCTGGCCCACCGCTTCCGGCCCGAACATCTCGGTCAGCATCCTGCGGGCGGCATCCGCGGGTCGGGCGCGCACGAGCACGCCGGCGGTGCCACGCAGGTCCCGGACCGTGCTCTCCCGAACGAGCCGGCCGTGGCTGATGACGCCGACGCGATCGCAGACCTGCTCGACCTCGCCCAGCAGGTGGCTGGAAAGCAGCACGGTGCGCCCGCCCTCGCCGATACGGCGGATCAGCGTGCGCATCTCGGCCATCCCCTGCGGATCGAGGCCGTTCGTCGGCTCGTCGAGGATGACGAGCTCCGGTCGCTTCAGCAGCGCCGCGGCCACGCCGAGGCGCTGCTTCATCCCGGTCGAGTAGGCGCCGAACCGCCGGTTTGCGCTGCCGAGCAGGTCGACCTCGTCGAGCGCTTCCTCGATGCGGCCGTGGGAGACCCGCACGTAGTCCGCAACCACCCTCAGGTTGTCCCTGCCGGAGAGGTACGGATAGAACGCGGCGTACTCGATCAGGCTGCCGATCCGGGCCAGGCCGGCCGGCTTCCCCGGCTCGTGGCCCGCCACCCGGGCCGCACCGGAGTCGGGCCGCACCAGGCCGACCAGCATGCGGAGGGTCGTGGTCTTGCCGGCGCCGTTGGGCCCGAGGAGCCCGTAGACCTCGCCGCGCGAAACCGTCATGTCCACCGCGTCGACGGCCACGACGCCGCTGCCGTATCGCTTCGTGAGACCCCTGGTCTCGATCACGAGCTCTTCCATGCGTCCCACGCTAGGGACGGTGGTTCTGGGTGTCGTCGTCGCGCGGGTCGATCTTGCCCGTCCTCCTGCGGGAGGAGGCGCGACCGGCATCGTCCCCCGGGACGACGGCCGCTACTCGAGTCGCTCCTCGGAGCCCAGGTCGTAGCGCACGGCCGCGACCCCGTCCGGCTCCAGCAGGTCGGTTCGCTCGACGACCACCATCAGCTCCACGCCGTGCAGCCTGGCCACCTCCACCAGTTCGTCGACCACGTTGTCGACGGGCTCGAGCTCCGTGGCGTCGTACGGGCAGCGCCCGCTCGACAGCGACAGGTAGTGGTGCTCCCGGCAGACCGCGCCCTGCCGCGTCAGGCCGTGGCTGACGAACAGCATCCGGACCAGGAACAGGTTCATCGCGTCGACGACCGCCTCCAGCCCGCGGACGAGGAGCCCGTGGCCCGCGTACTCGTCCAGCCGGGAGAGCGCCGCCTCCTCAACCGAGCGACGGTGCTCGGCGATCACCTGGTCGAGTCGCCGCTGCCACTCCCCGCGGTCCCAGTCCGGCGCCGGGTGCAGCGTGGCGACCACGTGCGCCCTGACGTCACCGTGCAGGAACCGCTCGAGGTCCGCCACCACGCGCTCACCGCCCGCCAGGACGACCACGTCGTAGCCCGGCTCGGACAGCAGCGCCGCCGCGCGCTGCGCCGTGAGCCTGAGATGCCACTGCAGGTGCGTGAGGCGGTGGCGCTGCGCCTTCTCGGGCCGTGACGTGACGACCGTGCCGCCGGGGACGAACGACTCCAGCCGGTCGACCTGCTCGAGCGTGCCCAGGTGGTACCGCGAGAACCGGGATTCCTCGGTGCGCACCTCGACGACCAGCACGCTCGCCTGCGACTCCAGGGCCGCCTCCAGCGGCTCCACGTTCGGGTCGGCGTCGATGGTCAGCGAGTCCGCCGTGCGCACGGGTAGGGCCAGCGCCCGGTTCAGCTCCCGCCCGGCCTTGAACAGGACCACGCTCCGGCGGCCCGCCGGGTCCAGCGCCCGCAGCAGCTCCTCGATCTCGTCGAGGTCGGCGCCCACGCGGAGCCTCCGGTCGTGGGGCAGGCCGGCGACCAGGTCGTGCCGCGCCTCGAGCTCCTGCCGGCGGAGCGAATGGAACACCGTCAGGTAGACCGGGGGATCGCGAACCACCCGCGCTGCCCCCAGGTCCAGGTAGAGGCTGACGACCGGTCCGTCGACACGGGTCCGCGCGAGCTCCCGCACGTCCTCCATCGAGGCGGAGCGCCGCAGCTCCCAGTCCTCGATCAGCTTCGCGACGTCGCGCTGACGCGGTCTCCGGCCGCCCGCGGCGCGAGCGTCGCCGACGGCCCGAATCCAGCGCGCGCGATCGGCGCCGAGATCCTGGCCCTCGTCGAGCTCTCCCGCCATACGCTGCCTCATTCAGCATGGTATGGCCGGGGCACGATCGCGCCGCCGGTTCCTATTGTCGCGGACATGATCTTCGTCCCCCACTTCATCGGTGAGCGCTCGCGCGACGGCGCCCGGCTGGCCGGCGGTGAGGTCGTCGCGCCGGACCTGCCGGCGGCCGGCGCGCAGGAGCGGCTGGCCGTCCTCTACGAAGCGCTGGCCGCGAGGATCGCGGCCAGCGCGCGGCCCCGTGTGCAGGCCGGCGACTGCGTCGCGACCCTCGGCGTGGCCGCGGGGCTCCAGCGCCGCGGCGTCGACTTCCACCTGGTCTGGCTGGACGCGCACGGCGACTTCAACACCTGGGAGACCACGCCGTCGGGCTTCCTGGGCGGGATGCCGCTGGCGATGCTGGCCGGACTCGGCGAGCAGACGATCGTGGACGCCCTCGGCCTGCGGACCCTGGCCACAGACCGCATCCTGCTGGTGGGCGCCCGTGACCTGGACCCCGGGGAGCGCGACAACCTGGTCGGGCAGGGCGTCCCGCAGGCGGCCGTCGCGGACGTGCCGGCGCTGGCGCCGCCCGACGGACCGCTGTACGTCCACCTCGATCTCGACGTCGTCGCCGTGGACGAGATGCCCGCGGTCAACTACCCGGCCGCGGGCGGACCGAGCGCGGGGGCGGTGCGTGCCGCGCTGGACCACCTGTTCGCGACCGGGCGCGTCGCCGCGCTGTCGGTCACCTGCTGGGACCCCGCGCTCGACGGGGCCGTGCGCTCGCGCCGCACAGCGGAGTCACTCGTCGGTGACCTGCTCGATTGACGGCGATCGCCGGGCTCGGAGAGCGCTACTGGGCCAGCAGGCCGCCGTCGACCGTGAGTCCCTCGCCCGTGACGAAGGAGGCCGCGTCCGAGCACAACCAGGCGATCACCGCGGCCGCCTCGGCGGGCCGGCCCATCCGCGACATCGGCACGACCTGCAGCAGGCTGTCTCGATAGCCGGGGAAGCGATCGAAGGTCGCGTCCATCATCGGCGTGTCGATCGCTCCCGGACAGACGGCGTTGACGCGGATGCCCCACTTCGCGTACTCCAGCGCCGCGGTGCGCGTCAGGCCCAGGACGCCGTGCTTGCTCGCGCTGTAGGGCGATGCGAACGGCGAGCCGCGCAGCCCGAGCGTCGAGGAGACGTTGACGATCACCCCGCCCGATCCCTGGGCGAGCATCCTCCCGATCTCGGCGCGCATGCAGAGCCACGTTCCCTTGAGGTTGATCGTGACGATGCGGTCCCACTGCGCCTCGGGGTACTCGTGGGTCGGGGCGTGACCGGCGCCGACGCCCGCGCAGTTCGCCGCACAGTCCAGGCGACCGTACGCGGCGACGGCGGTCCCCACCAACGCCTCGACGGCCGCTCCGTCGGTGACGTCGGCCGCCGCGAAGACCGCGTCACGGCCCTCGTCGTTCAGCCTGGCGACCGTCGCCCCGCCGCGGTCCTCGTCGACGTCCGAGGCGACCACGCGCCCGCCCATCCCCGCCACGAGTTCGGCGGTCGCCTGCCCGATGCCGGAGCCGGCCCCGGTCACCAGGACGACCCGCCCGTCGAGCCCGAAGTCCATGACGAACGATCATGTCACCGGCCCGGACGGCGGCGACAGTTCCGATCGAGGACCTGTTCGGTCCGGGGTGCGGCCGCCGCCGGCCGCACCCCGGGAACGCTGATCCGTTACGTGCCGACCCGGGACCAGTGGCCCTCGTCGACCTCGGTCTCCGCGACCTCGAACGTGGTCGCGTGGCCGACGAAGCGCACGTGGCGGTTCACGGCATAGAGGGCCTTCGGCGCGCACAGGAACAGGGACAGCGCCTGCTCGCAGGCGAGCCCTTCCATCTCGCGATCCAGCCGGTTGAGCTCCGCGCCGTCCGTCTGCCGGACGTACCGCTCCATCAGGCGCTCGAACTCCCCGATGGGCGGTCCGGCGCGGAACGGGCCCAGCGAGTGGTACAGCCAGCTGTGCACGAAGGCGGCCGGAGCGTCCGCTGAGAGATCGAACCAGGCGAAGAGGAGCACGTCGAACGGCGCCGGCAGGACCTTCTGGACGAACGCGTGCTGCGCCGCCAGCAGGTCGCTCTCCGGGATCTCGACCACGACCACCTGGATGTCGAGCGCGGATCGGAAGTCGTCCGCGATCAAGGCGGCGAGTCCGCCCAGTCCGGGCAGGGCCGCGAGGACGAGCGGTCGCTCCGCCGGGTAGCCGGCCTCCCGCAGCAGCCGCCTCGCCTCCTCCGGCGACCGCGAGTACGGCTCGAGATCGGGGTTGTAGCCCGCGCTGTACGGGGGGTTGAGCCCGGCGGTCGGATACGCGTACCCCTTCAGGCCGTCGCGGATCAGCCGGTCCCGATCCACGGCCAGGTTCAGCGCCCTGCGGGCGCGCACGTCGCCGAACGGCGCGGCGTCGCGGTTGATGATGCCGACGAGCACGCGCATGGCGTCGGTCGTCACCAGCCTCGCGTACGGTGAGCTCTGCACGCGCTCCGCGTCGGCCGGCGACACCTCGGTGACGATGTCGACCTCGCCCTCGGTGTCGCAGACCAGCCGCAGCGCTTCCTGTGGGGTCAGGTCGTTGCGGAAGACGACCTTCTCGAGTCGCGGACCCCGCTCACGGTTCCAGTGGTCCGTGTTCGCCTCCAGCACGACTCGCGGTGTGCGGTCCTGGCGCGTGTCCAGCCAGATGGCCACGAACGGGTCTGCGCTCATCAGCGCGATCTCGTTCTCGATCGCCGAGCGACCCTCGACCAGGGTGAACGGTCCGGTGCCCCACGGGCCCGGTTCGTCGATGATTCACCAGTGACCGTCGCCGGTCCCCTTCTGCTTGTACCCGAACCCGACCTCGTCCCAGAAGCGCGTGCTGGGGATGTGGAAGCCCCGGAACTTGCCCAGGATCAGGCCGTCCGGCTCCGGGAAGTGCATGCGCAGCGTGTAGTCGTCGATCAACTCCAGAGTCGTGTCCGGATGGAAGTTGAGGGAGGTCCCCGGAGGATGCGGTGCCGGCCACCGCTGGACCTCGTCGAAGGCCCGCTTGAACGAGTGGGCCGTGCACTGCTCCCCGTCCTGGAAACGCACGCCGCGGCGCATGCGAACCTCGAGGGTCCGCTCGTCGATCCAGCGCGACTGCTCCATGCACGCGCCGACCAGGTGGCCGGCGGGGTCCGTGCGAACCGGCTCCTCCATCGTGTTCCACGTGATGTAGAGCCAGTTCAGTGGATGGGGATCGACCACGTGGATGGTCCCTACGGGCGCCTTCCGCTCGGGGACGGTGGGCGCCGCTCTGGTCGCCTCTGCCAATGTCGCAACCTCCTCTCGCACGCCTCGTGGCCTGACAGGATGCCGGGCAGAGCCCGATCATGGCACCGGCCCGGTCGGCCAGGCAAAGTTCGTTCACGGCCCGTGTAGACTCGGTCGCAGGGCGGCGGTCCGCGCCCAACCTCCCCAGGCTCGCCCCAGCCGGGCCCGCGAAGAGGCAAAGGGTGGAGAACTCCCGGACCCCTGGTCGCATCCTCACCGGCCGCGGCCCGTCGCTGGGGGACCGTCGTCGCGGTCGAGGAGGTGTCGGCAGTGCCCCGCGACAGGGACTTCAAGAGACTCGTCCGCCGGCGCATGCGCAGGACCGGAGAGTCCTATGCCAGCGCCCGAGCGCGTCTGCTGGGTCTCCGGCCGGTGAGGCAACCCGCCTCCGCCCCGGGAGGACACGAAATGTATCCGTTCGAGCGCTTCACGGAACGAGGGAAGGCCGTGCTCGCGACGGCGCAGGACGAGGCCGAGGACTCGGGCGCCGGCTACATCGGCACCGAGCACCTGCTGGTCGCGCTGCTGCGCGTCGGCGGCCTGGCCGCGCAGGTGCTGGCGAGCCTGGGAGCCGGCCCGGACCGGGTCCGCGACACGGTGGACCGCCGGCTCGATCAGTTCCAGGCGGACAGTCACGGCCGCGTGGTGCCCACCGGACGCACGAAGGCCGTGATCGAGCTGGCCATCGCGGAGGCCGACCGCTCGGGCAGCGCCCACGTGGGAACGGAGCATCTCCTGCTCGCGCTGCTCGACGAGGGCGAGGGCATCGGTGCACAGGTGCTGCGGGAGCTCGGAATGACCTCGGACCTGGTCCGAGCGGAGGTCGAGCGCCAGCTGGTCGCCGCGCGGGCGGCCGCCGCCGGTCCGGCGGTGCGGCCGCGCTCGGCGCGCTTCCGCGGCGGCGCCCCACCGTCGCCGGAGCTCGCCGTCCTGCTGGTGGCGGCGAACCGCCAGGCCAACCGCGAATTCGCGCTCGAGCTCCGTCCCGATCACCTCCTGCGGGCGATGGCGGAATCCGGCCGCCCGACCGCCCACCTGCTGGTCAGCCTGGGCCTGGACCTGGACGCGCTCCCGGAGGCGCTGCGGCCACCGGACGCGGTCGGCAGGATCGAGAGCACGATCCGGGACCTGCGCGCTCGCCGTGAGGCGGCGGTCGCCGCCCGCGATCTCGCGCTGACGGCCCGCCTGCGGCAGGAGGAAGCGGTCCAGGAGGCCGACCTCCGACGCGCCCACGAGGCCTGGTCCGCCTCGTGGATTCCCGGTCAGCGTCCGCCGACGGAGGACGGGCGGTAGCGCGCGAGCGCTCGTTCGGTCGCCCTGGCCTCGCCGGCGGATCGCAGGAGCTCGTGCGCGTACTCGCGCACGAGCTCCAGCATGGAGACCCGGGGGTCCGCGCCGTCGGTCTCGCACCGCACCAGGTTCTGGTCGCGCAGCCGTCCCAGCAGGTGGAGGACGCCGCGCTCCAGACGGCCGCCAGCGGCGCACACGACCTCGACGGCGGACAGCGGCGCGCTGCCCGTGAAGACGGACAGCCTGCGAAACAGCCGCTGCTCGCCGGGCGACAGGAGCACGTAGCTCCACTCCAGCGCGCGCCGCATGGTGCGCTGCCGGTCAGGCAGGTCCTCCGCGCCGCCCTCGAGCATGGGCAGTCTCCGCTCCAGTCGCGCGAGCAGCGCGGGCGGGTCGAGCAGGGTGGTCCAGACGGCCGCAAGCTCGATGGCGAGGGGCAGCCCGTCCAGCCGGCGGCAGATCGCCGCCACGGCGCAGGCGTTGCGCGGCGTGAGCCGAAACTCGGTGGACCGGGCCTGCGCCCGGGCCATGAACAGCGCCACGGACGGCACCTGGGCCAGGAGCACCGGGTCGGATGGATCCGCGGCATCGGGGAACGGCAGCGGCCGGACCAGCAGCTCGTGCTCGCCGCGGCTCCGCAGCGCCGCCCGACTGGTCACGAGCAGCCGGAGCTTCGGGCAGCGGCTCAGCAGGTGCGGCAGCAGCGGCGCGGCCGGCAGCAGGTGCTCGAAGCTGTCCAGCACCAGCAGCGCGCGCCGCTCCTTCAGCCGGCTGGCGATCGCGTCGATCGTGCCGTCGCCTCCCGGTTCGCAGTGGCCGAGCGCTCGCTGGACGGTGGGCCCGACCTGGCCGCGAGCACCGAGCGGGGCCAGGTCGGCGAACCAGACGCCGTCCGGGAAGTCGCGACGCAGCTCCCAGGCGACCGCGAGTCCCAGCCTCGTCTTCCCGGCGCCCGGCGCTCCCGTCACGGTCAGCAGGCGCACGTCCTCCCGGCGAAGGAGCGAGCGAGCGCGGGAGACTTCGCCCGCTCGGCCGATCAGCGGGGTGAGCGGGATGGGCAGGGACCCCGGAGCGTCGCCCGACGCCCGCGCCGCCGCGCCGCTCAGCGGCGGCTCGATCAGTCCGAGCTCCTCGGCGTTCCTGCCGAAGAGCCGGCAGAGCCGCTCCCGGTAGTAGGGGCTGGGGCTGACCACTCCGCGTTCCCAGCGGCTGACGCAGTACGGTCCCGCGGCGCCGACCTCCTGCGCCAGGTACGCCTGCGACCACCCCCGAAGCTCCCGTTCACGACGCAGCGAATCGGACGGCCTGGGGTCGTGTCCTCTGCTCGTGCCCATCGCTCCTCCGCGAACCCTGGACGTGCGACTCGATTCTTGCAGGCGGTATGACGACCTGCCATCAGGGCTGCCCCGGAACTGACTCGCGCTTGCCCAGTGGATGCCATCGCGGCTCGCGCGGACCTCTCCTACGATGGCCGGGCTCGAAGCAGCCGGTCATGAACGGGAGGGAGCACGATGGCGTGTGGAACGACCCAGGTCGCCCGTGGGCTGACCACCTGGTTCTGCTGTGGAAACGCGTTCGGCCCGTGCGGCGCGGCCGGGCACGGCGCGTGCGGCACCTGCAACTCCGGCAGCCACCAGTGCGCGTGGCCGAACATCTCGAGCGCCTGCCTGGGCGTCACGAACCCGGGCCGCTGCGGTCTGAACCTCGGGCGATTCGGCTGCGGCCACCGGTTCTTCATCGAGAACCTGTGCAACACCAGGTGCGTCGCGGTCACCATCGCGGACTGCGGACCGGCCACCGACCAGTTCTGCGGCGAGCGGGTCTGCTGCGGGTCGACCTGCGGCACCAACCGCGTCATGGACCTCACGCCCTCGGCGTTCAGCTCGATCGGCAGCCTGTCGGCGGGCATCCTGCCCTGCCGCGTCGCCAACTGAGGAGGACGCAGCGATGGACACGATGAACAGGCGCCGGTTCCTCGCCGCGACCGCGCTGGGCGGCGCGGGCGTCGTGAGCGCGGCCGGGCTCGGGATGCTCTCGACGGCGACCGACGCCGAGGCCGCGGACCTGGACCTCGCCGGTCAGCTCGATCCGAACTTCCTGGAGGGCAGGGTGGTCTCGGTGGACGCCTCCTCCCTGATCGTCCTCACGCCCGACCTGGTCATGCGCCGGACGCTGGTCACCAACGGCACGCAGGTCTGGAAGGTCCGCGACACCACGCTGGAGGCGGTCCGGGCGGACGATCACCTCTACGCGCGCGGCCTGCCGATGCAGGACGGCACGTTCGCCGCCGACAGCATCTGGATCAACATCGTCAACCTGCACGCCGAGGTCGTCGGCGTCGACGCCTCGACGCTCCGCTTCAACCACCACGGCGAGGCCTGGACGGGCCACCTCCAGCCCGACACGGTGGCGCGATACAGCATGCGGGCGCCGAGCCGCGACCTGTCCGGGGTCACGACCGGCCAGCACGTCCAGGTCGTGGGCGCGTGGCGCCCGGGCACGAACGAGGTCGACGTCAGCACGGTCTTCGCCTGATGCCGGCCGGGCGAAGCGTCCGGCGTCGTTGAGGCCAGGACCCGGCCGTCCGTGTGGCGGCCTGGGACCTGCCCCCTGACGTCGTGACGGTCGTGGTCGCCCGGGCCAAGCGGTCGGCCGTCTACCGCCGGGCGCGGCCGCAGCTGGCGAGCGCGTGCCCGCTGGACGTCTGGGTCGCGGACGGGCTCGGGTTCGTGCAGTTCGAGCTCGACGACACGCGGCGGCAGCCGGCGGTCCCCGGCTGGCTGGTCCTCGCGGTGCGGCTCGGCGACGGCGCACCCGTCGCGGCCAAGATCCTCGAGCCCGGCCCCGACGTGGCGACCATGTCGGTATCCGACGCGCTCGTGGAATAGCGACGACGCGCCCGGCTGCAGCACGATTCAGGGGTGTGACCCGGTGCTCGGTCGGTCGTGATCCAGCTGGCGGGTCTCGACCTGACCGGCCTCCTGGCGACCTATGGCTACTGGGCGGTGCTGGTGATCGTCGGCCTGGAGAGCCTCGGCATCCCGCTGCCCGGCGAGACCATCCTGATCGCCGCCTCGGTCTATGCCGGCGCCACCCACCGGCTCTCCATCGCGCTGGTGATCCTGGCCGCGACCGCCGGCGCGATCCTGGGCGACAACATCGGGTACGCGATCGGCCACTGGGGCGGCTACCGGATCCTGCTCCGGTACGGCCGGTACGTGCGCCTGAACGAGGCCCGGGTCAAACTCGGCCGGTACATCTTCCTCCGGCACGGCGGCAAGGTGGTCTTCTTCGGCCGCTTCGTCTCCGTCCTCCGTACCTACGCCGCCTTCCTGGCCGGCACCCTGCGCATGCCGTGGTGGCGGTTCTTCGCGTTCAACGCGACGGGAGGCATCCTGTGGGCGCTGCTCTACGGGATCGGGGCGTACCTGCTGGGCCAGGAGCTGAGCCGCCTGACCGTGCGGGCCGACCTGGCGGTGGGAATCGCCGCCGGCGTCGTCGTCGTGGCCTTCCTGGTCTTCCTCGCCCGCAACGAGCGGCGGCTCGAGGAGGAGGCCGAGCGCGCGCTCCCCGGCCCGCTCGCACCGCCGTAGCCACGCGCACGGCGCTCACCGGTACAGCGGACGCAGCCCGTTGAGTCCGGCGAAGAGCGCCGAGCCGTTGTTGAGCACGGTCGCCGCCAGCGGCCCGAGCACGCCGACCGTGGCCAGCGCAAGCCCCGCCGAGTTCGGGACCGCCACCAGGGCCACGTTCTGCCGGACCAGGCTCATCGCCGCGCGGGACAGCCGGAGCGCGGTAACGAGGCTGTTGAGATCCTCCGTCAGCAGGACGATGTCGGCGGCCTCTCGCGTCAGCGCGGCGCCCCTCGGCAGGACCACGCTGACGTTCGCCTCCGCCATCGCCGGCGCGTCGTTGATCCCGTCCCCGACGACCGCCACCCGGTGGCCCTCGTCGCGGAGGCGACGCACCAGGTCCACCTTGTCCTCCGGCATGAGCTGCGCCCGATAGCCGTCGAGCCCGAGCCGGCGGCTGACCGCTGCCGCGGGCGCGGGGCGATCTCCGGACGCCAGCCAGATCCGATGCACGCCCGCCGCGCGAAGCTGGCGGATCGCACGAGCGGCCCCGTCCCTGACCGTGTCCTCGAGCCGGATCGACGCCGAGTACCTGCCGTCCAGCGCCACGTGCACCGCGAGGTGGTCCGGAGCTCGCGGCGGCGCGCCCGTGACGCCCCGGTCGACCAGCAGGGCGAGGTCACCGATGAGCACCCGCCTGCGATCGACGACGGCTTCCACCCCGCCCCCGCGGTGGTAGTGGATGTGCTCCGGCTCCGGTACCTCCAGGCCCCTTCGCCGCGACAGACGGCGGATCGCCCGCGCGATCGGGTGGGGCAGGTGCCCCTCCGCCGCGGCCGCGAGCCGGAGCACGGCGTCCGGACGCAGCGAGTCCACAGGCACGATCCCCTGCACCGAGACGTCGGCGCTGGTCAGGGTGCCCGTCTTGTCGAACACCACCACATCGGCGCGCGCGAGCTCCTCGATCGCCCGGCCGCTCTTGAACAGCACGCCCCGGCGAGCGCCCACCACCATCGTCGTCAGCATGGTGGTCGGGATCGAGACCCGGATGCCGGTGCCGAAGTCGAAGATCAACATGGCGATCACCCGCTGGAGCTGGCGTGTCGCGAGGAACGCGAGGCCCGACGCGGCGATCACCGGCACCACGAACCGGTCGGCGATCCGCAGGGCGAGATCCGACGCGCGCGTCTCGGCTGCCAGCGCGGCCTCCATCGCCGCGGCGAGCATCGCGGCCCGCGTGTCGTCGCCGGTCGCGGTCACGTCCACGACGATCCTGCCGTCGACGAGCGAGCTGCCGGTGAGCACCGGGGTGCCGCCGTTCACCGCGCGCGGCAGCGGCTCGCCGGTCCAGCTGCTCGTGTCGAGCCAGCCGGAGCCCGTCACGACCACGCCGTCGACCGGGACGTTCTCTCCCGGGTATACGACCACCTGGTCGCCGACGACCACCGACTCGGCCGGCACGCGCGGCTCGCTGCCGTTCCTGCGAACGCGGATGCCGTTCGGCGTCATGCCCATCAGGCTCCGAATCGCGTGGCGGGCCCGGCCGGCGGCACGCTCGCGCAGGCGCTCGCCCGTCTCGATCAGGGCCACGGAGATCCCGGCGGTCAGGAGCCCGCCCGTCGCCAGGAGCATGGCGACCGCGGTGGCGTCGAGCACGTCGATCGTCAGCTGCCGCCGGTGCAGGCTCCGCCACGCCCGGCGGAAGATCGGCAGCGCGACGGCGGCGATGATCGCCGCCGAGACGACCCCGGCCCCGGCGACGGCGGCCGCGACCGCCGCTGCCGGCGGCAGGAACTCGCGCCAGAGCGGCCGTGCCGGCGGATCCGGCGCGGCGGGCGTCGCCTCCGCGACCGGCCGCAGGCCGCCCACGATCGACTCGAACCGGCACGCCGGGGCGAACTCCACGGTGAGCGAGCGGGCCGGCGCCGTCCAGCGCACGGACCGCACTAGCGGGTGCGCGCGCAGCGCGGCCGCGACCTCGTGGCCGGGCACCGCCGAGCAGGCCTCCAGCCGGATCCGCACGCGCCCGGGGAGCCGGTGGACCACGTCGTATGAGATCCACGGCCGGCCGGGACGCCGGCGCGGGTCAGGCGGAGGGGCCCCCGGAGGGGGCCGGCGCCGCTGGTGCGTGGTGCGGATAGAGCTTGAGGAAGGAATCGACACCGTAGTAGAGGAGGACGAACCACGGGAGCTCGCCCACCGTCAGGCCGTTCCGGAGGAGCTGCCGCAGCGCGATCGCGACGAAGCTGGCCGGAACCAGCCAGCGGAGGCTGAACCGGCTGCCGGTCGCCTGAATGATGCGCTGGTCGACTCCCCTGAGCAGGATCACGACGGACTCGACGCCGGCCTCCTCGACGTTCTCGGGCCCGGCCTCGTCGATCAGGTCGAGGACCTCCGCGACGGCCGCTCGCAGGCCGCTGGCGTCCTCGCCGCGCACCAGGACGGACCCCGTCCGCGGGTTGACCTCGACCGAGCCCACGGCCGGATGGGCCGCGAGGTGCGCGCGCACGCGCTCCATGTGCTCCGGTGATCGGTGCTCCCGCCCGACGCGTACGCGCATCCGCCCGGCGGACCGGTGCTCCAGGCTGGCCGGCGCCGGTGGGGCCGACCGTGAGTTCCGCTCGGCCATCGGCGTCTACTCGGATTCCACCCGCACGGCTCGGCGGCGCGGCGCCGCCGGCGGCGGGGCCTCGGCCGCGCGCTGCTGCTGGCGCTCGTGGCGCGCCTCAGCTACCAGGTCCTGGACCTTCTCGTACGTTTCGGCGCCGACCTCCTGGAGCCGGTCGGCGGCGGCCATGCCGACCGCCATCACGCGGACGGCGGCGGGCCGCAGCGCGGTGCCGAAGGCAGCGCCGACGACGACGCCGGCGGTCAGCCAGACCCCGCCGGGAAGGATCGTCTCGACGAGTTCATCGATCATCGCTGTTCTCCACTGGATGCGGCGTGAGCGGAGCGACGCGGGCGCGGCTCCGACGTTCCAGTCAAAGCCCCACGGTAGAGCCCGCCCCGAGCGGCTCGACGCCGGCCGCCCGGGGGAGTTGAACAAATGGTTGCGGGCCGCCGGAACTCGACCTACGCCAGGCTGTTCGCCTCGCGCTCCAGTTCGGCGAACGCTCCGGGCAGCGACCTGCGGATCGCGCGCGCGAAGAACACCCGGTACACGACCGACATCGGGCCGTGGACCTCGTACCTCTTGCCCACCCGCACCTGATCGTCGGCGAGCGGTTCCATCCAGTGATCCACGACGAGCTTGCCGCCGGGCAGTGCGTGCTGGACTGTCCAGTTCCGCATGTCGTTCACGGCGACCAGGGTGACCGGGACCCGCAGGCCGTGGGCCAGCTCGTACAGGTGCAGGTTGCGCGCCTCCTCCTGGGGAGGCCGCATCGGGAAGTCCGGACGCCAGGCTCGCCAGACCGCGCCCGGCTCGGCCGTGACGACGGCGTCCATCGCGATCGTCAACATCCAGGGTACGGAACCGCGCACTTGTACAAATGCGGAGTTCCTGAGCCCTTTGGGCTCCTCAGCACTACGCAATCGTAAGAATGCGAGGTTCCCGGCACCGAGAGCTCGACCGCCCCTACCCCGCCGGCCGGTACTGCGAGGCGCCCGCCTTGCGCAGGGCCTCGACCCATTCGGCACCGCTCAGCAGGCGCGTGGTCCTGGCCGCCCTGACCGCACCGCCCGCGGCGACAGCGAGTGCCACGCCAGCGGCCGTCGTGTCGTCGGGCGCCTCCATGACGACCATCACGTCGTATTCGCCGAAGGAGAACCCGCCGGCCAGGATCTTCGCCCCCATGGCATCGAACGCCGGCCTGACCGCCTCGATGCGATCCTGTGGATTCTTGATCTGGGCCGCCACCGACTCAGCGGTGTAGGCCCCCTGGTACATGTAGAGCGGCATCGAAACCTCCTCGTGTAGATGCAGCCAATGGTTCACTCACGCTGCCACCTGGGTACCGGCGTGGTCAAACCACGATCGGTGACCGACTATCGTTTGCAAGCTGATGGTCCAGCCTGAATCCCCACCGCCGGCCGGGCTCGACGATCTGCTGACCACGATCGAGCGCGTGATCGTGGGCAAGCGTCACGTGGTGCGGCTGCTCATGGTGGCGCTGCTCTGCGAGGGCCACGTCCTGATCGAGGACGTGCCCGGGATCGGCAAGACGCTTCTGGCCAAGACGCTCGCCGCCGCCCTCGACTGCACGTTCCGGCGCCTCCAGTTCACGCCCGACATGCTGCCGTCGGACATCACCGGCAGCAACGTGTTCAACCAGCAGAGCGCGCAGTTCGAGTTCCGGGCCGGCCCGGTGTTCGCCAACGTGGTGCTCGCCGACGAGATCAACCGGGCCACCCCCCGGACGCAGTCGGCCCTGCTGGAGGCGATGGAGGAGCGCCAGGTCAGCGTGGACGGCGTGAGCCTGGCGCTGCCGCGCCCGTTCCTGGTCGCGGCCACCCAGAACCCGGTCGAGCTCGAGGGGACGTTCCCGCTTCCCGAGGCCCAGCTCGACCGCTTCCTGCTGCGGCTCCGGATCGGCTACCCCTCAGCCGGCGAGGAGGCGGAGATCCTGGAGCGATTCGCGCGGGACGACCCGGTCAGCGAGGTCGGCCCCGCCGTGGACGTGTCCAGCCTCCTGGCCTGGCAGCGGCGCCGCGCCTCCGTCCGCGTCGCGCCCGACGTCCGCGACTACCTGCTCGGCCTGGTCAGGGCCACGCGCGAGCACGCCGACGTCGCCCTCGGCGCTAGCCCGCGCGCCGCGCTCGGGGTCTATCGGGCCTGCCAGGCCTGGGCGCTGCTCGAGGGCCGGGACTTCGTGATCCCGGACGACGTGAAGCTGCTCCTCGCCCCGGCGCTGGCCCACCGGCTCGTGCTCTCCGCAGGCGGCCGGCTGCGGGGCGCGTCCGCGGACGCGGTGCTGCAATCGGTGCTGGACGGAGGCGAGGTCCCCGTGGAGGCGCCGTGATCAACCGCTGGTGGGCGCTCCTGCTGGCCGCGGCGGCACTGGCCGGCGCCTGGCTCGCCGAGCCGCTGCTGACGCTGGCCGGCGTGCTCGGCCTGCTGGTCGGCGGCGCCGAGCTCCTGTGGACCAGGCACTGCCTCACCGGCGTCGAGTACGAGCGTCACCTGGACGCCACTCGCGCCGCGTGGGGGGACGACGTCTGGCTCACAGTCCGCGTCACCAACCGGAAGCTGCTGCCGCTGACGTGGCTGCAAGTGGAGGACCAGGTACCGACCCGGCTCACCATCGAGCGCGCCGCGATCACCCAGGGCCGGCGGGAGTCGCTCGCGTACCTCAGCGGACTCTTCTCGATGCTGCCGTACGAGCAGGTGGTGCGCCGCTACCGCGTCCGGTGCCGGCAGCGCGGACTCTTCGAGTTCGGCCCGAGCCGGGTTGTGTCCGGCGACCTCCTGGCCAGGACCAGCCGGTCGCGGGCCGACGAGAAGCTGGACCGCCTCATCGTCTATCCGAAGGTGCTGGACCTGGTCGTGGCGCCGCCGCGTTCGAGGCGGATGGTGGGCCGCCTGGCGGCGGACCGGCTCATCGTGACGGACCCCAGCCGCACCGTCGGCGTCCGCCGCTACCAGGCAGGGGATCCCCTCCGGCATGTCGAGTGGCGGGCGAGCGCCCGCAGCCGGGAACTGCTGGTCCGCGTCTTCGAGCCCACCACCGACCTGGCGCTGGCCCTGTTCATCGACTTCCTGGTGCCCGGGTTCGGCACGGGCAACCTCTACCCCGATCAGCTGGAGTTCGCCATCAGCGTGACCGCCTCGCTGGCCCGCTGGGCGCTCGACCGGCGGTACCGCGTCGGACTGGTCGGGAACGGCACCGGCCAGGGCGCGGACGGCGTCCGCGTCCCGGTCGGCGACGGCCCGGAGCAGCTTCGCCGCATCCTGGAGGCGCTGGCCCTGGCCACGCCCTTCGCGTGGCAACGGACGCCGATCTCGCGTCTGCTGGCGTCCGACGCGCCCGGGATGCCCTACGAGACCAGCGTGGCCGTCGTCACCGCGAAGCTCGACGAGGACGTCCTGGCGGCGGCGGCGGACGTCGCCCGCAGGCGCCCGGTGACCGTGCTCCACGTGCGGCCTCCGGGGTCCCCAGAAGTGCGCGTGGCCGGCCTCGACGTCGTCCCGGTGCCCTATGAGCCAGGCTGGCACGAGCTCGAACGGCTACCGCTGGCTGCGTGACGGCCTGGTCCCGGGCCAGAACGCGCTCCTGGAGACGCTCTGGGTCTTCGCCTGGGCCAACCTGATCCTGGCCTCGAACGCCGGCACCGCGAGCCACCGCTTCCCCCTGCCGTTCCTGCTGGCGCTGATCGCCGTTCCCGCGCTGGCCGGCCGGTGGCTGGAGAGCCGCGTCAGGCTGCCGCTCCTGGTCCGCCGCGTCCTCCTGGTTGCGCTGTGCGTCGGCCTCTTCCTCGCGTTCGTCAAGACGCAGACGCTGGCCGGCGAGCCGCTGCTGGGCTGGCGCTTGCTCCGCGACGCGTTCCTCCCGTGGACGTCGGGGGAAGCCGCGAGCCGCCTGGGCCTCGTCGCGTTCGGGTGGCTCGTGGCGTGCGTGCTGCTGGTCCGCGGCTGCTGGCTGGCGCTGGGTCGGGTCCGGCCGGAGTCCGCGGACCGCTGGTTCCTCGGCGGCCTGGTCGCGTTCGTCGTGCTGCTGTTGCTGATCGCCGGGCCCGGCATGACGCCGGCGTCCTTTCGCCAGGATCGGGCCTGGCTCGGGCCTCTGCTGGGCGCCTACTTCCTGCTCGGCCTGGGGTGGGTCGGGCTCGTCCGCCAGCAGCACCTGGAGGAGCGGGCGTTCCGCCGCCGCTCCGACCGGCTGAGCCTGTCCTGGCTGGTCGTGTTCTCCGCCATCAGCGGCGCGATGCTGGCCGCCGGCGCGTCGGTGGCCGCGCTGAACGGGATCCTGGGCGGCGTGGAAGCGCTGGCGATCGCGGCCGGCGAGGCGACGTGGCGAGCTCTGGCGGCCGCGTGGGCCTGGCTGACCGGTCTGGTCCAGTCCCTGCTCGGCGCGCTGCCGTCCTCGCGGCCGCCGCGGGGCGGGCGCCCGGTCGCGCCGGCGACGCCCCCGCCGGCCCCCCTCCACCTCCCGGCCTGGCACTTCCCCGCCCTGCCCCCGTTCGACGTGCCGGTCGGGTTCGTGCTGCTCCTGCTCCTGGTCGCGCTCGGGGGCTGGGTGCTGCTGCGCTACCGGCGCTGGGACGCGGGGCAGGCGGAGGACGAGGAGCGGACCTCAGTCTGGTCGTGGCGACTGCTCTGGGACGGCCTGCGCCGCCTCCCCGGACAGGTGGTGGCCGGGCTGCGCCGGCGGCGCGGAGCTCGCCGGCAGGCGAGCCGGTCGGCGGCGGCGCTCCCGGGCCAGCCCGCGCCGACGTCGCTGCGCAGCCTGTACCGCGCCGTGCTGCGCTGGAGCGCTGACCGGGGCCAGGGCCGGGCACCCAACCAGACCCCGCACGAGTTCGAGCCCGACCTGGCCTCGGTCATCTCCGCGGAACTGGCAGGCGACCTCACCTCCGGATACGTGCGGGCGCGATACGGCGGGACGGAGCCGCCGGACGTCGAGGTCGAGCGGCTGCGGGAGCGCTGGGAGGAGGCGCGCGACCGGCAGGCGTAGACCCGAGGGGTCCGGGGCGTTAGTCTCCCCGAGTGAACGGCAGGTTCGCCGGCTGGAAGGACGACTTCGCCGGCTTCTTCACTGGCCTCCAGGCCGACAACACGAAGGCCTACTTCGAGGCCCACCGGCGCGAGTACGAGGAGGCGGTGAAGGCGCCGATGGTCGCGCTCCTCGCCGACCTGGAACCCGAGTTCGGCCCGGCGCGGCTGTCCCGGCCGAACCGCGACATCCGGTTTTCGGCCGACAAGTCCCCGTACAAGACGAACATCTACGCGGACGCTCGCGGCGGCGGGTACGTGGCGCTGGACGCCACCGGCCTGGTCGCGGCCGGCGGGCGCTACGTGATGGACGCGGAACAGTTGGGGCGGTTCCGGTCCGCGGTCGCCGCCGACCGATCCGGGAAGGAGCTCACCCGCATCGTGGCGGCGCTGCGCCAGCACGACTACGAACTGAGCGGTGCGGACCTGAAGCGGGTGCCGCCGCCCCACCCGCAGGACCATCCGCGGGGCGACCTGCTCCGGCTCAAGCGCCTGATCTACTGGCGACGCTGGGAGATCGGCCCCTGGATCGCCACGCCGGAGGCGCGCGAGCGGGTGGCGCGGGCGTGGCGCGACGGGAACGCGCTGCAGGCGTGGTTCGCGACCCACCTGGGCGCCGGTTGATCGGCGGGCCGACCGAAGGCCTCGTTCAGCGTGTGGTCGGGCCGTCGAACAGAAGCACCAGGCCGATGATGACCAGTACGACCACAGCCGTGATCGCGATCGACCGGGCCCAATTCAGCGAACCAGGGACCCGGCGGTTCATCGCGGAGACGGTGACCACGTCTCGATAGGTACCCTCCACAGGCAGCCGGGCCCGCTCGCAGAGAGCCTCGAGCTGTGCGCGGTCCCAGTACGCCGAGGCGACGACCTTGAAGACCTCTCGCCCGTCGGGCCCGACGAACGCCAGATAGGCGTTTCGCCGGTAGCGGTTCGCCACGCTGTACCGGTTCGCGCGAACGATGCTGCCGCTCGGGTAGCGCGTCAGCCGACCCAACCAGTCCACCCGACCGAGCCCGTTGCCGTCGACGAACAGGCGGGAGTTATGGAGGTACAGCCAGAGCGCGAGCGCACCCAGGAACAGGATGACGCCGTCGACGACCAGCACACGCGAAGTCAGGGCCGGTACGAGAAGCCACCGGGCCGTTGTCAGCAGCAGCAGTCCGGCCGCGAACCCCAGCTGCAACCACACCGAGCGAGTCACTCGCGGCGCCAGCACCGTGCCGATGCCGCCGCCCGGCACGACCTCCAGCTGGAGCTGCGGAGGCGGCGGCGGACTCCCATCACGGGCTCGCGCTGAACGGCCGACCCGCCGCCAGACGGGGATCACCAGGGAGGACGCGAGCCCGACCCCCACGAACCACAGGCCGTAGAACCGCCACTGCGACTGATCGGCGGCGGGGTTCTCCGCGGACGGCACCGTCCGGTCGTCGACCGCGACGGCGGTGACCTTCCCGCGGTAGATCTTCGCGATCGCCGCGGCGCCGCTCCGCACGTGCTGGGAGTCGGCGCTGGACGGCGCGAGGGTCGCCGTCAGACTTCCTGTCGGCGTCGCGAGGACGACGTCGTCCTGCTCGCCGGTGCGGGTCTGGCTGACGTGCACCGACCTGATCACCGCGTCGCTCAGCTCGAAGCAGTTGGCGGGATCGGCGCTCGCCTGCTGGCAGGGCTGCGCGGCGCGATAGGCGTCTGCAGCCGCCGATTCGTGCGCGGCGATCACGAAGAACGCGACGCCGAGGACCACGGAGACGCCAGGTCCGAGGACCAGCACCAGGAGCCACCCCCGCCACTTCACGCGGGGAACTATAGATGCGCCCCGGCGGCGCCGCCACAGCGGCCGCGCCGGGCGGCGATCAGGGCCTGACCGCTCGCACGTAGTGCAGCCAGGGCGGGGCGTCGCCCGAGACCACCTGGCTGAAGCCGGCATCCACGACCAGCGGCTCCAGCGGAGACACGCGGCGCTGCATCGCCCGGACGGTGCTCAGCGACGCGTGCACGCGCGCCAGCGCGCCCTCGCCCGGCTGGTAGTCGGCCAGCACCAGCGTCCCACCCGGACGCAGCACCCGCAGCATCTCCCGGACCGCCCTCCCACGCTCCTCCTGGGGCACGTGGTGCATCACCAGGCTCGAGGTGACGACGTCGAACGAGCCGTCCGCGAAGGGGAGCGATTGGGCGGCGCCGGGCTGGAAGGAGCAGTTCGCGAGGTGCCGCGCCTTCCGGGTCGCGTACTCGACCATCTCGGGCGCCGCGTCGACGCCGGCAACCGAGCCGTCCGGTCCGGTGGCCTCCGCCAGCATCCGCGCGAAGTAGCCGGGGCCGCAGCCCACGTCGAGCAGCCGGTCCCCGGGCCGCACGCCGGCAGCGGCGAGGAGCGCCCGGTACGAGCGGCGCCGCCCGCGGAAGAGCACCGCTGCGGCCAGGTCGTAGAAGCGCGGCGTGCCGATCGTGATCCCGTGGCCCGCGGGCCGGGACGAGGGACGGAACAGGCTGGTCAGGTTCACGGCTGCCTCCATCAACTAACTTAGTCAAAACTAATCTTAGTCTACACTAAGTTCGATGTTCGGCCACCGCCATCTAGAGTTGAGTGCCATGGCGACTGCAGCCGGCTCAGAGGGCCGGCGGAGGCGGCTCGACGCGGCCGCGCGCAGGGAGACCATCATCGCGGCGGCCATACCCGAGTTCACCGCGGCCGGCTACGACCAGACCCGCGTGTCCGATATCGCCGCCCGGGTGGGCGTGACCGAGCCTGTAGTGTTCCAGAACTTCGGCACCAAGGCCGGGCTGTTCGCGGCGGTCCTCGACCGGGTTTCGGAGGAGGCGGCCCGGTACCTCACGCTGCTCGGCGCGCAGGACCTGGACGTGGTCGAGCTGCTCTCCATCCTGCTCACGCCCGAGCTGCACGACCGCCTCCACAGCCCCGGTGGCATCGGGATGCTGTTCGTGGACGCGGCGGGCAGCACCGACGCCGGAATCCGCGAGGCGGGCATGCGCGCCAACGAGCGGGTGACCCGCGCGATGGCCGACGTCCTGCGTCGCGGCCAGGCCGAGGGATCGGTTCGCGCGGACGTCGACGCCGAGGCGGTCGCCTGGCTGGTCCTGTCCCAGGCGCACGCGCGGCAGTTCCGGCGGATGCACGGCGGCCGCACCGCGCCGGCGCTCGAGCGGGGGATGCTGGAGGCGCTGCTGACCGCGCTGCGTCAGCCCCAGTCGCCGTAGTCCGTCATGGCGCCGCGCCCGCGAGGGCGCGCTGCGCCTCCGAGAACCGGTCGGCCGCGATCCGCTCCCGCTGGGCCTCGAGGTCGATGTCCAGCAGGCGGGCCAGGTTCTCGCCCAGGATCTTCCGCTTCGCCTGCCGGGTGAGCGCCGGGTAGCCGTAGCCCTGCTGCAGGTCCTCGGGGATGTCGAACGCCCAGAAGGCCTCCAGCGCCCAGCGCGGATGGAAGATCGGCGCCTCGCTCCCGTAGAGGATCTTGTCCTCGCCGCACCAGAAGAGGAGCTTGCCCAGCATCTCCGCGAATGCCCGCGGCGCGCGCACCACGAAGTTCACGGTGGCCGCGATCGACGCGTACAGGTTCGGGTACCGAACCAGCTGCCAGCAGATCTCGTCGATGAAGGGCAGGCCGACGTGGAAGATGACGAAGTTCAGTTCGGGGAAGTTGGCGGCGGCCCCGTCCATGTCCCAGGCCTGCGTGTGCTCGATCGGCTGCGGGCCCAGCGGCACCCCCTTGTGGACCCCGATCGTGGTGATGCCCAGCTCCAGGCACCGCTCGAACACCGGGAACGCCACCTTGGGATCGTCCATCCGCCAGGGGAACGGGGAGCCGTAGTCGTAGCGGACGTTGTAGAGCTTCAGAGCGCGCGCGCCGTGCTCCTTCACCTGGACGTCCAGCAGCTCCAGCGCCTTCCGCCCCTCCAGCGGGTTGACCGTGGCCCAGAGCACCGAGCGGTCAGGGAACTCGCGGTGCAGCTCCGAGCACTTCTCCCAGCCGGACCCGCCGTCTCCGAAGAAGTCCGTCAGGGGCAGCGGCATCGAGGACACCATGTCGGTCTGGCTCTCGACGAGCGCCATCTCCGCGACCTCGGCCGGCGCCCAGTCGCGGAGGAACTCCGCGGGCTCGAGGTGCCGCTGACCGGCCGGCGTGAGCACCTGGTGGAACGCGTAGAGGTGGTTCGCGAACATCTCTGCGCTCGGGCTCAGAAAGTTGCTCCGGTCGAAGTTGAAGGGATGGACCACGCAGTCCAGTACGAAGCAGTCATCCAGCATCGCGTCCTCTCCTGAGCTCCGGCGGGATGGGCATCGTGAGCTTCTCGCGCGCCGATCGCGACAGCCGCTCTGGCGTCCACACCGGGTTCCAGATCACGTTGACGGCGACGTCGTCCACGCCCTCGAGCGCACGGAGCCGGCGGTCCATGTCGCCGATCATGTGGACCGAGAACGGGCACCAGCCGGTCGTGAGGACCATGTCGACCTCCACCCGCCCCCCGTCCACGCGCACGTCCTCGATCAGCCCCATGTCCACAACGCTGATCTCGCGCTCATGGCAGCACGCGTCGTAGCAGGTGCCGAGCACGGCCAGCACGCGCTCGCGATGGACCGTGACCGGCAGCGCCGTTGGCGAAGCGCCGGCCGCGGAATGGCTGGACTCGGCCATCGCAACCTCCTTGGTGAACGAACCCGAGCTCGGCTCATCTTCCCGCCGCCATCGGCGCAGTGTCAAAAGCTCCCTGTCAGCCGATGATCGGACCGAGGTACCCGCGCAGCACCGTCTTCATCTCGATCAGGTGCGCAGCGAGGGTTCAGGGGTGGCCGGCTGCGGCTTCCCCTCGGCGGCGTCGAGGGCCGCCGAGAACCCCGACCGGGCGCGCTCCACGTCCGCCCGCGCGGCACGCAGCGCGTCCGGGTCCGTCGAGGTCAGCCCCGCCTCCCCGTCCACCGCGTTCATCAGCCCGGCCATCGCCGTCCGCAGCTCCCCGATCGAGGCCGCCCGCGTCTCCTCAGGGGCCGACCGGGCCAGCGCGTACAGCTGCTGGTCGGCGGCCACCAGCCGCGGCCGGCCGTCGCTCCAGGACTGCCGGAACTCACCGGCCGTGTGCGCGGCCAGCATGCCCGGGATCAGCTGGTCGTTGGCCCATCGCAGCTCCGTGGTCACCTGGCCGAGCTGTTCGCTCCAGCTCCTGCGCGCGCTCCGCCGCCGCCAGAGCAGCACCCCTCCCACCGCCAGCCCGACCACGATCGCGGCAACCAGCAGCCACCACCAGGGGCTGATCGACCCGGAGGTGCTGGACGGCGCCGCGGTCGCCGGTGGCGCGGTCGCGACCGGCGCCGTCGCCGGCGGCGCGGTCGCGGGCGGTACGGTCGCCGGGGGCGCGGTCGCGGGCGGAGCCGTCGCCGGTGGGGCCGTCGCCGGTGGGGCGGTCGCCGGCGGCTCGGTCGCGGGCGGAGCCGTCGCCGGACGCGTCGGCGCGGCAGTCGGCTCGGCCGGCGCCGTCTCGGCCGGCGCCGTCGGCTGCGGCCGGCCGGCACCCGGGGTGCCCGACGGAGCGGGCAGCGACAGCGACGGGCGCGGGCTGACGCCGGCGCCGGGAGCCGAGCCGCCGCCGCACGCGGCCAGGCCCAACACGCACAGCGCGGCCGCCAATGCCGCCGCTCGAGGCGCGAGCGAGCGCGCGTGATCGCCGGTCCGCAAGCCCATCTGTCTCCTCCTCCGGTCCGAGGGCGGCACGCCCATCGACAACAGAGCCGCCCGATCGACGGCTCCTCGATTCTCGGCCGCGGCGTAGCGGCCGCCTGCGCGTGCGGCGCGCCCGCTGTGCAGATTGCTGCGCCTCGCTCACACGCGAGATTCGTTGTACGTTCTGTGCAGAAGGGCCACGCCGGAGGCTGCGAGACCAGCCTCACGTTCACCACGGGGAGACGTATATGGGCAGCGAGCTCGAGAGCATGCTGACGAGGATCGGCCGGGCCTGGGGCTGGATCCTCGCCTTCGGTGTCCTATCCGTCCTGGTCGGCCTGGTCGCGATCTTCTGGCCCAGCGCGACGCTGATCGTCGTCGCGGTGGTGTTCGCGGTGCAGTTGATCGTGGCGGGAGCGTTCCGTTTCGCCGCCGCCTTCGCCGTCCCCGGCGAGAGCGGCTGGCTGCGGGCACTCCAGGCGCTCCTCGCAATCCTTTCCTTCGTGGTGGGCGTCTACCTGCTCGGACACGTGTCGCTCAGCCTGCTGGTGCTCGCGCTGCTGCTCGGCCTGTACTGGATCTTCCATGGCGTCACCGAGCTGTTCGTCGCGATCGGGCACGCCGAGCTCCCCGGCCGGGCGTGGATGATCGCGAGCGGCATCCTGAGCGCCGTGGTCGGGGTGATCGTGGTGGTCGCGCCCGGCATCTCGCTGTTCGCGCTCACCCTCCTGCTTGGCGTGTGGCTGATCGTGTTCGGCGTGATGGCGATCGTCCGTGCCCTGCGGATCCGCTCGGCGGCGCACGCCCTGGGGTCGGGACCGGTCGCCGCGTAGGGTGCGCCGGGCCGGCAGGGTGGTCTCCCCGTGTCGGGCGCCGTGAGCACCCGCACCGCAGCACGGCTCGTGCTGGTCGTGCTGCTGACCACGCTGGCGTTCTTCGTCGCCCTCTGGCTGGTGTACCAGCTGCGGACGATCGTCGTGTGGAGCATTCTGGCGCTCTTCCTCGCGGTCGCCCTCAACCCGGCGGTCGACTGGCTGAGCCGCCGCCGCCTGCACCGCTCCTCGGCGATCCTGCTGTCGTACCTCGGGCTGATCATCGTGGTGGCGGCGGTCGGCTACCTGGTCGTGCCCTCGCTGGTCGTGCAGGCCGGCGCGCTGCTCCACGCGCTGCAGCAGCCCGGCGGGCTGAGCGCGGAGGTGAATCGGATCGCGGGCCCGCTCGGGCTCGAAGGCTTCGTGCGGAGCATCCGCCCGCAGCTCGACGCACTGCCTGGACAGGTCGCCGGGTCGGTCGGCTCGTTCACGACGGTGACCGCGAGCACGGTGAATACGATCACGGCCGGGGCGAGCATCGCCGTGCTCGGGTTCTTCTTCCTGCACGACGGCGCCGGTCTCGTCGACCGAGCGGTGGGCATGCTCCCCGACGCCCACCAGCCGCGGGCCAGGCGAATGATCGACCAGTCGGCGGACGCGATCTTCGGCTACATTCGCGGCAACCTGGCGATCAGCGCCATCGCCGGCATCAGCGCGCTGGCCGGGATGCTGGTCCTCGGGATCCCCTACGCCCTGCCCCTCGCCGTCCTGCTCGCGGTGCTCGACCTCGTCCCGATGGTGGGCGCCACGCTGGGGGCGATTCCAGTCGTCCTGGCCGCCCTGACGGTGTCGCCCATCAAGGCGGTGATCATCCTGGCGTACATCATCGTGTACCAGCAGATCGAGAGCAACGTGCTGAACCCGCTGATCTACGGCCGCAGCGACCAGCTGCCCGCGCTCACGGTCTTCCTGGCCTTCCTCGCCGGCAGCCTGCTGTGGGGCATCCTCGGGGCGCTGATCGCCATACCGGCGGCCAACATCATCCGCATCGTCATCAGGGAGTGGCAGACGACGCGCGCGGGCCGGTCGGCTGCGGTAGACGCGTCGCCGGGCCAGGCCGCCGCGCTGCCGGCGGCGTCCGAGGCCGGGGCGGGCCCGGACACCGCGACCTGACGCGCGGACGGTTGCGGCCGAGCAGAGCGGTCACCACGTGACCGGAAGCTGGGTGAGCCCCCCGGTCAGCAGGTCGGCGCGGACGGCCAGCCGCTCCATGGGCACCGCCAGACGCAGGGTGGGCAGGCGGCCGACCAGTCGGGCGACCACCGTCTGCAGCTCCACGCGCGCGAGCGGCGCGCCGATGCAGAACCGAGGTCCGTAGCCGAAGGTCAGGTGCGGGTTGGGATGGCGAGTGACGTCGAATCGGCCGGGATCCGCGAAGACGCGCTCGTCGTGGTTGGCCGCGCCCAGGTTGAAGATCACGGCATCCCCGGCGCGAATGCGGACGCCCGCGACTTCGACGTCCTCGCGCGCGTAGCGCGGCACGCCGCTGCCCCCGGTGTCCGAGAGTCGCAGGATCTCCTCGACGGCGGTGGAGAGCAGCGACGCGTCGTTCAGCAGCGCATCACGCTGGTCCGGGTTGCGGAGCAGGAGCAGCGTACCGACGTCGATGCGGACCACGGTGGTCTCGTGTCCTGCGAACAGCAGCACCGCTGCCAGGAACGCGACGTGGTCGTCCGCGAGCGCACCGCCCTCGACGGCGCACAGGCCGGAGATCACGTCATCGGCCGGCGCGGCGCGCTTTCGCCGCACCAGCTCCTGCATGTAGCCGAACAGGCGGCCCATCGCCTCGCCGGCCTTCTGCCGGTCCTGCATGTCCGCCATGCCCTGGGTCCAGGCTCGGAACTGGTCGCGGTCCTCGTACGGTACGCCGAGGAGCTCGCAGATCACCAGCACCGGGAGGGGGACGGACAGGGCAGCGTGCAGGTCGGCCGGACGCGGGCTGTTGGCCAGGGCGTCGATGAGTTGGTCGGCGAGCGCCTCGACGCGAGGGCGGAGAGCCTCCATCCGTCGAGCGGAGAAGAACGGCGTGAGCAGGGCGCGCATCCGCGCGTCGTCGGCCTCCTCGGTCTCGAAGTTGTTCGCCGGGCCGCCGAAGAGAATCGAGTCGCTGATCCGGGCGGCATGCTCCGGATCCCGATGTGAGCGCCCCAGGTGGCGCTCGCCGAAGAGCCGCTTCAGCTCGGCATGACGCGTCACCATCCACGCCTCATCGCCGGTCAGGGTGCGCACCCGTGAGACCGGGCACACGGCCTGCAGGTCACGCACCCGCGGGGACATCGTCAGCAGGTCCGGCTGCGGGAACGGCATGGCGGGCAGTTGGGCGGTCGCTTCCGAATCCATCTCTTTCATCTACTCCAGAAAGTACATATCGAAGTAAACAAAATCAAGTATACAATCCGAGTGCAGTCATGGAGACCCTCACCGAACAGCCCGCCAGGCGCATGCGCCGCGCCGAGCGGCGCGACCAGATCCTGGCCGCCGCCACTCGGGCCTTCGCCCGCACCGGGTTCGCCGCGACGGGTCTGGACGACGTCGCGGCCGAGGCCGGCATCAGCCGGGTGATCCTCTACCGGCACTTCGAGTCCAAGACGGACCTCTACCGCGCGGTGCTGGACCACGCCCTGACGCGCCTGGTCGCGACGGTCGGCGAGGACGATTTCACCCCGGCCAGCGTCGACGCGCTGCTCGGCGCCGCGGCGGCGGACCCGGACGGCTTCCGCCTGCTGTTCCACCACGCCGCCCGCGAGCCGGAGTTCCGTGCCGAGGTGGACCGCCTGCGGGCCGGCTCCGTGGAGATCGCTGGCCGCTACTTCTCGGAATTCATTCCGGATCGAGCCTGGGCGACGTGGGCCACGCTGCTCGCGCCGACCGTGGCGGTGGACGCAGTCATCGCCTGGCTGGACGCCGGCCAGCCCGACCGGGAGCGCGCAGCTGAACGGATCCTGCAGGTGCTCGGAGCGATCACGGAGGCGGCGCAGCGCTGAGGCGCCGGCACGCGAGGTCCGGCGTCGCGGCGATGCTTCGGAGGGCGAGGCGGGCGAAGAGGGCCCGGCGCGCGGTCATCGGCTCGCCTCTGGGTGGCAACTGTGCCGATGCTGCCCCACCGGACCTGCTACCGGATAGCCGTCACCTCGGCCGCGAGCACGTGGGGATTCTTCGTTCGCCCGTTGCGCACCGCCCGGACCAGCTCGACCCGGTCGAAGCCCACCTGGCTGAACTCCGCCTGGAAGGCGACCGCCTCCCTGGCGCCGCTCACTCAAGCGAACCAGTTCGCCTCGGTGCGCTCGGCCTCCGGCAGCGTCCCGCCGAGCACCAGTTCGGCCGCATGCACGCGGCCGCCAGGGCGGACCACCCGGGCCAGCTCCGCGAAGATCCACGAGCGGGCCGGGTTGAGGTTGAAGATCCCGTTCACGAGCGCGACGTCCACCGACGCAGCGGCCAGCGGAAGCCTGTCGGCCGACGCCCGGCACCAGCCGACCTCTCCTCCGCCGGCGGACGCCGCGCGGGCCAGCATGTCGGCGCTGAAGTCGACGCCGATCACGGCGCCGCCGGGCCGCACGCGCTCGGCCGCGACGAGGCTGTCAAGTCCCGCGCCGCAGCCGAGATCGAGCACGCGGTCGCCCGGGTGCAGAGTCGCCGTGACGGACACCGCGCTCACGCCCGCGAACGCCGCCACCGCGGGCTCGGGCAGCCGGTCCAGCAGCCCGGCCGGGTAGCCGACGCCGAGGGCAAGCTCCCTGCCGACCGCGAACGGGTGCTGTCCATCCGGGTCACGCGCCGCTGCCGAGTACGCCTCGCGCACGAGGAGTGTCCGCTCCCGGTCCAGTCCCGCGGACATCCTCACAGGGTAGTCCGCGAAGCCCGGGGATCCGTGTCCTCGTCGCGGGCACCTGAGCCTTCGTCACTCTCCCCGGGGAGGGCGAGCGCCGCGACGCGCTCGCCCGCCGCTCCAGGGATTTGCCCAACCGGCGTCGGACCGGGGTCGGGTTCCGTCGACCGTGGATGCGACATTGATTCGCAGTCATCGTCCGGACCGCAGAGGAGACGACCATGGCCCTCTCTGATCAATTGACTGATCTCGCCGCCAAGACCAAGCACCTCGAGGACACCGCTGCGGCGACCAAGAAGCAGGATCGCACCAAGCTCGAATCCGACCGCGAGAAGCTGAACACCACGGTGCAAAAGGATGCCCAGGACCTGAAGTCGTCCGCCAAGGCGAACCAGGCGGGCATGCAGGCGTGGTGGGCGGAAACGACGGCCAAGATGGAGCAGCAGCGCGCCGAACTCCGAGCCAAGATCGACGAGCGGCGGGCCGAGCGCAAGGTGGACAGGGCGCAGCGCAACGCCGCCGATGCCGAGGCCTACGCGTCCGACATGATCTCGCTGGCCGCCTACTGCGTCGACGTGGCGGAGTACGCGGTGGTCGACGCGACGATCGCGCGGTCGGAGGCCAACGACCTCGTCGCCAGCCGCTGACGGCAGCCGGCCGCCTCACACGCGGGCGGTGAGGCGATGACAACGACGGTTCGGTTCACGTGGATGGTGGCGGCGGCCGCGCTGCTGGTCCTGGCCACCGCCGCCGCCGTCACGGCGAAGGACTGGGTCTCGACGCCGCCTGTCATCCCCCACGGGATCGCGGTGCAGACCGTGACGCCCTCCTCGCCGGGTGCGGGCGCGCCCGCGCCGCCGACCAGCGCTCCGACCCCGCGGCCGAACGACGGCGGCGGCCAGGTCACCGCACCGGCCGCGGCCGCCGCGCCGG
>DASQZW010000310.1:0-13609 GCA_035638495.1 Terriglobales bacterium | reverse complement strand
ACATGGACAGCGAGCACTTCAAGCGGCACGTCCTCGGCGAGGCCGTGCCCCTGCTCGAGATCCGCGAGCGGCTCGTGTACCGGCCGCTCTGACGATGGCCACGGTCCGTGTCGCCGTCGTCCAGCATCCGCCGGTGCTGCTCGACCGGGAGGCCACGCTCGCGAGGGGCGTCGAGCTGCTGGACGAGGCGGCGCGCGCCGGCGCAAGGCTGATCAGCTTCCCGGAGACGTGGGTGCCCGGCTATCCGGAGTGGCTCTGGCGCCTCCGTCCTGGCCAGGACCGGGCGCTGACGGACGAGATCCACGCGCGGCTCCTCCGGAATGCGGTCGACCTCGACGCCGGGCACCTGGAGCCGCTCCAGGACGCCGCCCGCGAGCACGGTGTCACGGTGCTGGTGGGCGTCCACGAGCGGGACGGACGGTTCAGCCGCGGCACCCTGTACAACACCGCGGTCCTGGTCGGTCCCGATGGAGCGATTCTCAACCGGCACCGCAAGCTGGTGCCCACGAACGCGGAGCGCATGGTCTGGGGCCAGGGGGACGGCAGCGGGCTCCGCGTCGTGGAGACCCCGGCCGGCCGGGTGGGCGGGCTGATCTGCTGGGAGAACTACATGCCGCTGGCCCGTTTCGCGCTGTACTCCCAGGGCCTGGACTTCTACATCGCGCCGACGTGGGACGCCGGCAGCGGGTGGGTGTCGACCATGCGGCACATCGCGCTGGAGGGGCGCTGCTGGGTGCTCGGCAACGGCACCGCGATGCGCGGTCGCGACGTCCCCGCCGACTTCCCCGGTCGGGAGCGGCTGTTCCCCGACCAGGACGACTGGTTCAACCCGGGCGACTCCGTCGTGGTCGGGCCGGACGGCCGGGTGATGGCCGGCCCGCTCCGGGACGAGCACGGCGTCCTCTACGCGGACTGCGACCCGGCCGCGGCCGCCGCCGGACGGCGCACGCTGGACGTCGCGGGACACTACGGGCGGCCCGACGTCTTCCGGCTGGAGGTGCGGATGGAGCCGAGGACGCCGGTGGTGGTCGAACGCGCCGATTGAGCGAGCACGGCTACACTGTCCCGACAGCCGGGCATCTCCGCCCGGCGGGGGAGAATCGCATGCCTGATTCTCGCGAGGGAAGACGAGCGGCTGGGCCATGGCGGCGGAGGCTGCTCGCCCTGGCGATGGCCCCATCGGCGATGGCGCTGCTCGGCGCGGCCACGCCGACGCCGCCGATCCTGACGGTGACCAAGCAGGACGCCAACACGAAGGCGTTCCTGCCTGGCGCCCGGTTCGTGGTGTGCCAGATCGACATGACGTGCCCCGACACCCAGTTCATCCAGACCAACGACAAGGGGATTGCGCAGACGCCCCCGCTCACGGCTGGAGTGGTGTACTGCGTCCGTGAGATCAGGGTGCCGAGTGGCTATCAGCTCGCACCGCAGTTTGCACCCAACCAGTGCGTCACGATCGCCGCAGACGGGACCACCACCGTCGCGGTCACCGATCCGCCTGCTCCCACCCCGACGCCCACGGCCACGCCCACTCCGACCCCGTCGCCCACCCCCACACCCACCCCCGCTCCGGGCGAGCTCCAGATCACCAAGACCGACCCCGGCAACAAGACCATCACCACGCCCGGGTTCACGTTCAACATCCACGTGGGCTCAGCTACCGGACAGGTCATCGCCACCATCGCGACCGATGGCAGCGGCACGGCGCTCGCCGGCGCCCTGAACCCGGCGATGTACTGCGTCGAGGAGATCTCCGCCCCCGACGGCTACCAGGTCGCGCCGACGTACTCGCCGGCCCAGTGCGTGCAGGTCGCGTCGGACAACACGCAGGGCAAAGCGCCGACCCTGGTCACCGTGATCGACCCGCCCGCGGCCACCCCGACGCCCTCGGCCGCCGCGATCGTCCCCTCGCCCTCGCCGTCGCCGACGCCCACCGCTTCCGCGCAGGCCACCGCGCCGCAGCCGCCCTCGTCACCGGCCGGCGCCGTCGCCAGGGGCCTGGTCGGCATCGGCGCGCTGCTGCTCCTGATCGGGGCGGTCATGATCGTCCTCGCGATCCGCCGCCGGCGCCGGCCCCCCACTGGGACCCCGCCGAGCGACTACTGGTACGACTCCACCATCAGCTGACGCCTGCCTTCGGGTGTCGTGCGCCATTGACAGGTTCGCGAACCATGCACATCATGGCGGACAGGGGTCGCCTCGCCGGCCGGGAGGTTCGGGTTGGCCCGGGTCCGGGCGAGGGGACGCGATGTGAAAGGAGAGTGCCCATGCAGACGGTGGAGCCTTCCGTCGCGACCGCGCGCCATCCGCTCGACCCGCTCTCGCCGGATGAGATCCAGGCCGCGAGCGAGATCCTCAAGGCCCAGAAGGGCCTGGCGGAGAGCGCGCGGTTCGTGTTCATCACGCTCGACGAGCCGGACAAGGCCACGGTGCTCGGCTTCGAGCCGGGCGGCGAGATCGAGCGTCGCGCGTTCGCGATCATCCGCGAGCGCGCCGAGCGGAAGACGTACGAGGCGGTCGTGTCGATCACCGGTCGCGCGGTGGTGTCCTGGGAAGAGCGCCCAGGGATCCAGCCGCCGATCATGTTCGAGGAGTTCCTGGCGTCGGAGGAGGTCGTTCGCGGCGACGCGCGCTGGCAGGAGGCCATGCGGAAGCGCGGCGTCACGGACTTCCAGAACGTGATGATCGATCCCTGGTCGCTCGGCTACAACGGCCCCGACGACGCGCCAGAGAAGGGACGCCTGGTCAGGCCGATCACCTTCGTCCGCCGCGGCGACCCCGACGACAACGGGTACGCGGCCCCCGTCGAGGGCCTGGTCGTCCGATTCAACCTCGACACCATGGAGGTGGTCGACGTCGAGGACCACGGCGTGGTGCCCCTGCCTCCGCGCAAAGGAAACTACACGGTAGAGGGCATTACCGATCCCAACAACTACCCGCACTTCCCGAAGGGAACGCGGGCGGACCTCAAGCCCGTCGAGATCACCCAGCCGGAGGGCACCAGCTTCGAGGTGCACGGCCAGGAGGTCCGGTGGCAGAAGTGGCGCTTCCGCATCGGCTTCACGCCGCGCGAGGGCCTGGTCCTTCACACGCTCGCGTACCAGGACGGCGACACGCTGCGGCCGATCATCTACCGCGCCTCGCTCACCGAGATGTTCATCCCGTACGGCGACCCCAAGCCCACCCACCACCGGAAGAACGTTTTCGACATGGGCGAGTACGGCGTCGGCGTGCTGTCGAACAGCCTCGAGCTCGGCTGCGACTGCCTGGGCGAGATCCGCTACTTCGACGCCCACGTCAACGACGGAGACGGCAACCCGGTCGAGATCAAGAACGCAATCTGCATGCACGAGGAGGACAACGGGTTCCTCTGGAAGCACACCGACTTCCGGACGATGAAGGCCGAGGTGCGGCGGTCCCGCCGGCTGGTCGTGTCGACCATCGCCACGGTCGGCAACTACGAGTACGGCTACTTCTGGTACTTCCAGCAGGACGGCACGATCCAGTACGAGGTCAAGATGAGCGGCGTCGCGTCCGTGGGCGCGGTCGCGCCGGACGAGAAGCCGAAGCACGGGACGCTGCTCGCGCCGGGGCTCTACGGTCCGCACCACCAGCACTTCTTCTGCGTCCGCCTGGACACGATGGTCGACGGCCTGAACAACTCCGTCTACGAGTGCAACTCGGAGGCGCTGCCCCCCGGTCCCGACAACCCTCACGGCAACGCGTGGGTGGTCAGGTCGACGCTGCTGGGCCGCGAGTCCGAGGCGCAGCGCGTCATCGACCCGCTGCAGGGACGGTTCTGGAAGATCGCCAACGACACGAAGCCCAACGGCGTGGGCGACCCGGTGGCCTACAAGCTCGTGCCGGGCGACAACGTCCTGCCCCTCTACCAGCCGGACGCGTACGCGATCAAGCGGGCGATGTTCACCACGCGGCACCTGTGGGTCACGCCCTACGACCGCGGGCAGAACTTCCCCGCCGGCGACTACCCCAACCAGCACCCGGGCGGCGACGGGCTGCCCGCGTACACGGCGGCCGATCGGCCGCTGGAGAACACGGACCTGGTCGTCTGGTACGTGTTCGGCGCCCACCACATCGTGCGGCCTGAGGACTGGCCCGTCATGCCGGCCCATCACATCGGCTTCCACCTGAAGCCGGTCGGGTTCTTCGACGGCAACCCGGCCCTGGACGTACCGATGGCCGAGCACTGCCATCCGAACGGCGCCGCCGACGGCGGGCATTAGCACCCCAGGAGAGAAAGGAGGAGTAGGGAGACACGTGGCAGAAACAACGAAACCGGGCGAATCGCTCGAGCCGGCCGCAGGCGCATCGCAGGCGCCGGGCACCGGGATCGCGGGCGAGAAAACGCTCAAACGCAACACGCTCACGCTGCCGGAGGTGCTCGCGCAGTCCGTCGCCAACGCCGCGCCGAGCGCGGCCATGGCGCTCCTCCCGCTGCTCGTGTTCCTGAACGCGGGCAACGGCACGTGGTTCACATTCGTCATCTCGGTCGTGCTGATGGTCTGCATCGGCTACTGCGCCGCGCAGTTCGCCAAGCGGATGAACTCGGCCGGTTCCTTCTACGTGTGGGTCACCCAGGCGCTGGGTCCGGGCGCCGGCCATTCGGCGGGCTGGGGGCTGCAGCTCGGCTACATCGCGACCGGCGTCGCCACGGTCTTCGGCTTCGGCATCTTCGCCGGCGATCTCCTGCACCGGATCATCCCCGCAATCGATCCGCTGAATCCGGTGCTGCTGATCGTCCTCTTCGCGGTCGACTTCGGGCTGGCGGTGTTGGTGGCCATCTACGACATCAACCTGTCCGCGCGGACAGCCCTGACCCTGGAGTCCATCTCGGTCCTCGCGATCATCACCCTCTGCATCTCGATCTGGGTGGTTCGCGGGCCTGTGGACACCGCGCAGTTCAGCTTCAAGGGCGTCGTGCCGGGCGGGGTGGTCATCGGCATCGTGCTCGCCATATTCGCGTTCGTCGGGTTCGAGAGCGCAGGCTCCCTGGGTATGGAGGCCAAGAACCCGTACCGGAACGTCGGCCGTGCCATCGTGGTCAGCGCCATCTTCGTGGGCGCGTTCTACGTCATCGTGTCGTACTCGCAGACGCTCGGCTTCCAGCCGACGAACGGCGGCTTCGCGAAGAGCACGGCGCCGATGCCCGACCTGGCCAACCTGATCGGCCTGGGCTGGCTCTCGTACATCATCGACATCGGCATCACGATCAGCGTGTTCGCCTGCACCCTGGCCTGTATCAACGCCTCAGCACGGATCGCGCTCACCATGGCCCACGACGGCATGGGGATACCGGCCCTGACCAGGACGCACTCGACCCGGAAGACGCCGAACGTGGCGATCTGGGTCGTCGCCGTCCCCATGCTGCTGATTCCCGCGATCGCCATCATCGCGAAGCAGAGCCCGGTCGACGCGACCGGATGGGCCGGCACCGCGGCCACCTTCGGCTTCATGCTGGCCTACGCCCTCGTCTCGCTCGGTGCACCGATCTTCCTGCGGCGGATCGGCCAGCCCAGTGTCCCGGTGTGGATCGTGGGCATGATCGGGCTGGTCGCGATGATCCTGGTCTTCTACGCCAGCTGGCTCCCGACGACCATCCCGGGCATCCAGTTCCCGCCGCTGACAGGCGTCTACGCCTGGCTCCCGTACCTGTTCTTCGTGTGGGCGGCCATCGGGCTCGTCTGGTACTTCATCGTGAGGTCGCGCACACCCCACATCGCCAGCGCCGTCGGCTCGCGCTTCGAGACCGCGGAGGCCCACGAAGCGGCCAAGGTCTCCTAGGCGCTGGACCGAAGAGCGCCGCCGGGCCTCGCCCGGCGGCGCTCCCGCCCGCCCGTTGTGCTAGCAAGTGGCCATGGCCACCACCACCATCGAGCTCACCGACGACCAGAAGGCGCTGCTGGACGAACGGCTCTACGCGGTCGTGACGGACCTCATGCGCGACGGCTCGCCCCACTCGACCGTGGTCTGGATCGATCACGACGATCACCACGTCGTGTTCAACACCGTGCGTGGCCACCTGAAGGCACGCAACCTGGAACGCGACCCCCGCATGTCGGTGCTGGTCTTCGACCCGGCCGATCCCCACGTGCGCAGGCTCGCGGTGCGCGGCCGGGCGCAGCTCATCGACGAGGGCGCCGACGAGCACATCGATCGCCTGGCCAGGAAGTACCTCGGCCAGGACCGCTACCCGTGGCGCGGGCCTGGCCAGCGCCGCGTCACCGTCCGGGTGATCGCGGAGAAGATCACCGGCGGGATGCAAAGATGGGAGGCATGAGCAGCAGGCCCGGTCAGACGTTCACCGTTCGCCCCGCCACCCGCGAGGACATGCGGGCGGTCGTGGGGATCTACAACTGGGCGATCAACCAGACGTTCGCGACGATCGACTCCGAGCCGCTCTCCGCCGAGGAGGCCGCCGAGTGGTGGGACACCCACGCCCGGCAGCGGACGATCACGCTCGTGGCCGACGACGACGGCGACGTGATCGGCTGGGCGCGCCTCCTGCCCTGGCGGCAGCGAGGCTTCGAGGTCGTGGAGGACCTCGTCTACGTCGATCCCCTGTACCAGAAGCACGGGGTGGGCCGCGAGCTGCTCGGACAGCTGATCGAGGCCGCGAGGTCGACGGGATGCCGGACGATCGTCGCCTCCGTCGCCGCGGACAACGCGGCCGGGCTGCGCCTCCATCAGAGCCTCGGTTTCGAAGTGGTCGGCACGCTTTCGAACGCCGCGTACAAGTTCAGCCGCTGGATGGACATCACGCTGGTCCAGCGCTCTCTCGAAGCCTGACCCGGCACCCGCGGCTGCGCTATGCGCTGGCCGCCGCCGCCAGCCTGAGCGCGACCGCCGCGTTCACCGCGCTCACGGCGCGACGGCTCGGCGGTCCGGTCCTGACGGCGCCGAACCTGCTCACGCTCAGCCGCGCCGGCGCTGCCGCGATGGCGTGCGGCACGGCCTTCTCGGGCCGCGGGCGCCGCACCACGCTGATCGCGCTGCTCCTCGGCTGCACCGTATGCGACTGGCTGGACGGTCCGCTGGCCCGCCGGCTCGGCCCCACGCCCCTCGGGCCCACGCTGGACCTGGAGGCCGACAGCTGGCTCACGCTCTGGGGCGCGGTCGCCGCGTTCCGGCTGGGCGGTCTCCCGGGGACCGGCCTGCTGGCGCCCTCCCTCCGCTATCCGCTGGCGGCCGGAATCGCCGTTCGGCTGCGGCCCTGGCAGCGCGCCGCGGGGGTGGCGCAGATGGTGACGATCGCGTGGGCGCTCGCGGGTCGGAGGCCGCCCCGAGCGCTGGTGGAGGCCGTCGCGGCCGCGCAGCTCGCGGCGTTGACGGCCTCCGCCGGGTCTGACTACTTCTCGATGGGCACCCGGATCGAGCTGCCCCACTCGGTCCACGAGCCGTCGTAGTTGCGCACGCTCGGATAGCCGAGCAGCTCACGGAGCACGAACCACGTGTGCGCTGAGCGCTCCCCGATGCGGCAGTAGGCGATGACCTCGCGGTCGGCGCCGATGCCCTTGCCGCCGTACAGCTCGCGGAGGGCGCCGGCGTCCTTGAACGTGCCGTCCTCCTTGACCGCGGTGGCCCAGGGCACGTTGACCGCGGTCGGGATGTGGCCGCCCCGCTGGGCGCCCTCCTGGGGGAGATTCTCCGGGGCCAGCAGGGCGCCCGAGAACTCGCCCGGGGAGCGGACGTCCACGAGGCCGACCTTGCCGATGGCGTCCCGAACCTCGTCGCGGTAGGCCCGCAGGTCCTCGTGCGGTGCGCCCTGGAAGTGGTACTCGGTGGGGTTCACGGTGGGCTCGTCGGTGGTGTAGGGCCGGCCCTCGGCCTCCCACTTCACTCGCCCGCCGTTGACGAGCTTGACGTTGTCGTGTCCGTAGTACTTCAGCGCCCAGTAGGCGTAGGCGGCGAACCAGTTGTTGTTGTCGCCGTAGAGCAGGATGGTCGTGTCGGGGGTGACCCCGCTCTCGCCGAGCTTCTGCTCCAGCGCCGCGCGGGACGCCAGGTCGCGGACCGTCTGGTCCTGCAGGTCCTTCTTCCAGTCCCAGCCGACCGCACCCTCGATGTGGCCTCCGCCATAGAGCGCCGGGTTGACGTCGACTTCGATCAGCCGGTGGCCGGGATCGTGCAGGTGGTTGGCCAGCCACTCGGTGCTGACCAGCGCCTCGCGGTTTGCGTAGCCGTCGGACTCAGCCATAGAGAAATCCTCCGAATGGGGGTGGATGCTTGCGCGCGCCCGCCATGGCGGCGGGACGTGCGTGGGCCTCGGGGAAGGGCCGGCCTAGCTACAGAAGCAGGCGGGAGAGTAGATGAGTCTCTGCGCGGGGAATGCGAACTCAGGTCGCATCACCTGCATTGTATCCACCGCGCTGCCCCGCCTTATTCCCTGCTGCGATCATGTGTGCGTGTCGACGCTCCGGCTGACCAAGTACCAGGCGCTGAGCAACGACTACCTCGTCCTGGACCTCCCGGCCGACCTCGACCAGGTCGTGGAGCTGCTGCCCCGACTGTGCGACCGGCACCGCGGACTGGGGGCGGACGGCCTGCTGGCCTTCGATCCCGCCGAGCTGTTCGTCCGCATCTTCAACCCGGACGGCTCCGAGGCCGAGAAGAGCGGCAACGGCCTGCGGATCGCCGCCTGCCACGCAGTGCTCCGGCACGGCGCGGACACCTCGTTCGAGCTCAACACGGTCGAGCGCGCGAACCCGGTCCGGATCGTGGAGGTGAACGGTCCCCGGGTGGTCAGCGAGCTGGACATCGGCCGGGCGACGCTGGAGCCCGACCGGTGGGTCTTCATCGACACGCCCGCCGGGCGCGCCCGCTGCCGGCTCGTCGACGTCGGCAACCCCCACTGCGTGGTCTTCGGCGAGCCGGTGACCCGGGAGCGGTGCAGGGAGCTGGGCCCGCTGCTGGAGACGAACCCCCTGTTCCCCAACCGCACCAATGTGCAGCTGGCGGAGGTCGTGGACCGCGGCCGGGCCCGCATCGAGATCTGGGAGCGCGGGGCCGGCTACACCCTGGCGTCGGGCACCAGCGCGTGCGCCGTCGCGGCCGTGCTGATCCACATGGAGCTCACCGACGACTCGCTGCGGGTCCAGATGCCGGGCGGGGTCCTGACCATCCGCCAGCAGCCGGGCGGCGAGCTCGTCCAGGCCGGCCCGGCCCAGCGCGTGTACCGGGCCGAGGTCGACCTGTCGGACTTCGCGACCTAGGTCAGCTGCCGGTGAGGAGGCCGCCCAGGCCGCCCTCGCTCGGATGCGGCAGGTAGTGGGCGATGGCGTGGGCCAGGTGCGGCAGACTCATGGACTGGAGCCAGATCCGGCCGGGCCCGGTGAGCGTGGCCAGGAAGAGGCCGTCGCCGCCGAAGAGCGCGTTCCTGATGCCCGGCATCGTCGTGACGTTGAAGTCGACCGACTGCTCGAACATCGCCACGTGGCCCGGATGGATGCGCAGCGTATTGCCGGCCTGGAGTTCGTACTGGACGACCTCGCCGTGCATCTCGATGAACGCGATGCCCTGGCCGGTGATCCGCTGCATGCGGAAGCCGGTCCCGCCGAAGATGCCGGCGCCCAGCCGCTGCTGCACCCCGACGCCGAGCTGCACGCCGCGTGTGGCGCACATGAAGCCGTGGCGATGGACCAGGTACCCGCGGCCGGGTTCGATCTCCAGCGGCAGGATCTGTCCCGGCAGTCTGGCGCAGAACGAGGCCATGCCCACCCCGCCCACCGCCGTGTACTCGGTCATGAAGATCGTGGCCCCGGCCAGCGCCCTGCCCAGCGTCGCCATGATCCCGCCCTGCTGGCCACCGACCGAGGTGCCGGTCTGGAGCTGTATCGCCCACGAGATCCAGGCCAGCTCCCCCGACTCGGCGAAGACCTGCTCGCCTGGCTGGAGCATCAGCTCCAGGACCGGCATGGTCGTCCCGATGATCCGGTGCTCCACGTCCCTCCGCCCTCCTGAGTCGCTCCCGCCGAAAACGAGGCGAAGGCAGTTTAGAGCCTGGGATGCGTCATTCGTAGTGCACGTGGTCGAGGATGCGGCGCCGGGCGGGCCGGCGGCCGCGTGCGCACTCGTTGCAGACGCCGACCACGAGAACGTCCGTGCGCACCGGGCGGAAGCGGTGCAGCTCCTGTAAATGTCGCTCCAGCTCGGCGACCAGGGTGTGCTCGATGTGCAGGACACCACCGCAGACCTGGCAGATCGCGTGCTGGTGGTCCTCGCCCGAGACCTCGTAGTGGATCGGGCCGTCGCCCAGCCGGACCGCCCGCAGTGCGCCCGACGTCGTCAGCGCCTCCAGCGCGCGGTAGACGGTGCTCCGGGGGAAGCCCGGCTGCGCTCGCTGGAGCTCCGCCGTGATCTCGTCAGCAGTGCAGTGGCCGCCCAGCCGCTGCACCGCGTCCCAGACCTGCTGCCGCTGACGCGTCTGCCGCATACCCGGCCTGAGCCGCGGCGGGAGTGCCTGCGCCTGCCCGTGGCCGTCTGCCATCGCCAGAAGCCTACGCCGGGAACGGGCGCCTCAGCCGGCGACGCGGAGCCCGCGGTCGGCGCTGGTCAGCGACCGCCCGCCGGCGCCCTCCACGACGACGTCGTCCTCGATCCGAACGCCGCCCCAGCCGGGTAGGTACACGCCCGGCTCGATCGTGACCACCATGCCCTCCTCCAGGAGGGTGTCGCCGCCCGGGTCGAGGCTCGGGTCCTCGTGCGCTTCGAGGCCCAGGCCGTGGCCCACGCGGTGGATGAACGCGCCGGCGAGCCCTCCCACCCGGATCACGGCCCGGGCGGCCTCGTCCACGTCCCCGACGGCGGCGCCGGGTCGCACGGCCGCGACCGCGGCGTCGTGCGCGGCGAGCACCAGCGCGTGCACCTCGCGCTGGCGCTCGTCGGGCTCGCCCATGACGAAGGTGCGGGAGGTGTCGGCCCGGTAGCCGGCGAACGCGGCCCCGAAGTCGAGCAGGACGAGGTCGCCGGCCGCAAGCCGCCGGGCGCCGGGGCGCAGGTGCGGCTGCGCCGAGTTGGGCCCCGACTGCACGATCGTCTCGAACGACGGCCGCGCGCCGGCCACCGCGATCTCGTGCTCGACGGCGGCCGCGACCTCCAGCTCGCTGCGGCCCGGGCGCAGCTCCGCGAGGACGCGCTCGGTGATGTCGTCAGTCAGCCGCGCGGCGCGCTCCAGCCGCTCGATCTCCTCGGCCGTCTTGCGAGCTCGGAGGCGCCGCACCTCCGCGCCGGCGTCGACCGGCTCGGCCGCGGGGACGATCTGGCGCAGCCGCTCCCAGCGGCCCAGGCTGAGATGGTCCACCTCGACCGCCAGCATGCCGCTGGAGCCGTCGACGACGGCCGCGACCGGGGCCCACGGGTCGTCTCCGTCGCGCCACCCGCTGACGGTGACGCCGCGCGCCGCGGCCGCGGCGCTCGCCTCCTCCAGGGCGGGCACGACCAGGACCGCGCTCGTGCCGCGCAGGACGAGCGCCATGAGCCGCTCGTGCGGGTTGGTCGCGAAACCGGTCAGGTACGCGATGGAGACCGGGTCGGTCAGGACCGCGGCGCCGGCCTGCCGCGCCTCCATCCACGTCCGCAGGCGGTCGAGGGCGGTCACTCCTACTCGACCTTCAGAACGCGGACGGTGTAGCGGCTGCCCGACGGCGTGCGCACCTCGACGTCGTCCCCGGCGCGGTGGCCGAGCAGCGCCCGGCCGATCGCGGACTCGAAGCTGATCCGGCCTGCGCTGGGGTCCGCCTCGGTCGAGCCCACGATCCGGTAGGTCTCCTCGGGCTCGCCCTCCTCGGCGAACGTCACCGTGCTGAGCAGGTCGATGCGGCCGTTGCTGGCCCGCGACTCGATGATGACGTGGTTCTTGACGATCGCCTCGAGCTCCTGGATCCGCGTCTCGATGAACGACTGCTCGTTGCGGGCCGCGTGGTACTCAAAGTTCTCGGAGAGGTCACCGTGCTCGCGGGCGGCCTTGATCTTCGCGACGATCTCGGGCCGGCGGGTGTTGACGAGGGCGTCGAGCTCCCTGCGCACGTCGGCCAGGCCCTCGGCGGTGATGGGGACGTCTCGCTGCTGCGTCATCGAACTCCTCCGGGCATCAGGGCCTGGACCTCGTCGTACAGGCGGCGCTGGAGCAGGTGGGAAATGCCGAAGACGATGCCCGCCAGGGCGGCTCCGGCCACCACCGCGGCGATCGCGTGGATCAGCTCGGGCTCGAGCGGCAGCGCCGCGACGACGTCGACGCCGATGATCGCGGCCGCGGCCAGCGCCACCGGCGTCAGGATCGGCATCAGGCGGATGCGCTTCAGCGCCGGGGGGATCGGCTGCTCGGGCCGGGGCACCAAGCGCTGGCCCATCACGCCGACGCTGCGCACGTGGCGCAGCTTGGGCGTGACGGTCAGGATCACGTTGACCTGGTTGCCGGGCACCTTGCTCATGCGTTCGGGGCCGACCAGGTACTGCTCGACGCCGCCCCTGGTCTTGATCATCAGCATGCCCAGGCCGATGGAGGTGCTCACCTCGCTCGCGCCCATCAGCTGGCCCTGCACCACCCTCGGCTCCAGCTTGCGGTCCTGCCGGGCGAGCCGGTAGCCGGGCACGAGGAAGCTGAGCCCGAACACGATCGGCGCCGCCCAAACCGCGGCCGCCACCGCCGCGACGGCCCAGCCGTACGGGCGTTCGAGGAGCAGCAGCAGCGCCGCCGCGATCAGCACGCACGCCAGGGCGCCGGCCGCGGCGATGTAGCCGATGCGCTGGACGGTCTCGGGGGCGTACCCCTGGAGCATGCCGCCGGACTGCACGTAGCGCTCCCGCTGCTTGCGCTGGTCGCCGCCGCCCGCGACCGGCGCCGGCACGTTCTTCGGCCGGATCTGGCGAACCTGCCGGACCTGTCGCGTGTTGCGCGACTGCGCCTGGACGCGTTTCTTACCCATTCACTGGCGAGTCTATCGAGGCAGAAGCCGTGCGCGTCCTCAGAGTGCCAACTGCCCCTGGACCGGCCCCGGATAGGTGATCCGGCCGCCCTCGACGCGGGCGAACGGGGTCAGCATGGCCGGCTGCGTGCGGCCGGCCCCGACGATGTGCGTGACGTCGACGCCCCTGACCAGGAGCGCGTCCGCAATCAGGCTTCGGTGGCACCGCCAGGGCACGGCCTCGGCGCACATGACGGCGACGTTCCGATCCCGGCCCCACTCGAGCAGACGCTCGATACCCGCCGCGAAGTCGTGGTCGGCCATGTGGTCCGCATAGCCGCGAAAGCTCTCGTTCCGCCAGCCGGCGTTGGGCGAGTCGGGCCGGGGCCGGCGGAGGCCGCCCAACTCCGGCAGGTGCGCGTACTCGATGCCCCTCCCGGGCAGTTCCGAGGCGAGCGCCGCCTTCGTGAACTGGGGCATCCGCCGCGAGCCGGGGGCCGTGCGGACGTCGGCCAGGAGCGTGACGCCGTGCTCGCGCAGGAGGTCGACCAGCTCGTCGAAGCTGCGCGTCGAGTGCCCGATGGTAAACAGCGCCACGAAAGAGGTTGTACCCAGAAAGTCCCTCCCCCCATGCGGGGGAGGAGGCCGCCCCAGCGGCCGGAGAGGGGTCGCTAAGGATAGACAGCTCG
>DASQZW010000309.1:0-5736 GCA_035638495.1 Terriglobales bacterium | reverse complement strand
ATGGTCAGCTCGCCCGCCTCCTGAGCCTGCTCGGCGGCCGCGTCCACCGCGCCGATGGTGCGCGTGACGGCGGCGTCGATCCGGTTGCGCTGGCGGAGGGCGACGCCCAACAGCTCGGTCAGCTGGGGGATGGAGAGCCCCATGTCGCAGGCGGCGCCGAGGGCGCCGACGATCTGCCGGGCGCCGGCCTCGACGAGTTGGGCGAGCTCTGTTCCGCGCGTGGGCATGTGCCCACCGTAGGCCGGCGCCGGCCCATCGCCAACCCAACCCGTTAAGCCCAGCTAGACGGTTAGGCGGCCGAGGCGATGAACATCGGGGCCGCCGGATGGGCTATCGTGCCGGGCTCAGGTGGGTGGCGTCGGCGATCGATTGGACGACCACCTGGTCGCCTTTGACCGCCACCACCGAGACGCTCGTGAACTGCGGCAGCACGCGCAGCTGGCCCCAGCGCAGCCCCAGCACGCTGGACAGGTACATCGCGATGGTGCCGTTGTGGGTGACGACCGCCGCCCTCGGCACCGGCGCGTCCACCGCCGCCAGGCCCGCGACGACATCGGCGAAGACCGCCCGCATCCGGGCCACCACCTCCTCCTCGGGCTCGGGGAACGGGTACGTGCCGGGCGCCGCGCGCTCCGCCTCGCGTCCCTCGTCCCAGTACGTGCGGACCTCGCGCAGCCGGTCGTCGGTGCGCACCGTCAGGCCGTGCCCGCGCGCGACCGCCTCGGCCGTCTCGGCCGCCCGGCGCAGCCTGCTGCTCCAGACCGCGTGCAGTGGCACGGCCGCCAGCCGGGCCGCCAGGCGCGCGGCCTGCTCCCGGCCCCGTTCGGAGAGCGGCGGATCGACGATCCCGGCGGCCAGCGACTCCATGTCCCCGTAGGCGTCCGCGTGGCGGATCAGCCACACCTCGCGCACGTCCGCCACGCCGACCAGATGCCTGGCGTGCAGGTCGTCGAGCATCCGCAGGAAGCCGGCCGTCCGATCGTCGTCAGTCACCCGCGACCGCCCGCTCGATGGCCCGCCACATCGCCTCGGCGGCCGCGACGCCCAGGCTGATGGGATCCGCCTCCGCCTCGCCGGCGCTGACCGCGAAGACCGTGTCTCCGTCGTACAGCGTGTGCGCCGGCCGAACGGCCAGCGCGAGTCCGTCGTGTGCCGCCTGCGCAAGGCGCCGGCAGCCTGCCTTGTCCAGTCGTGCGTCCGTGGCGACCACCGCGATCGTGGTGCTGGCGCCGGCCGGGGGCGGCTGCGCTCGGCCGGCGTCGAGCAGCACGGGCCAGGAGGCGACGAGGTCGCCGCTCTCGGCGCGGGCGCCCGCGACCAGGCGGCCGTCACGTCCGTACACGTCGCCCAGCGCGTTCACGACCGCCACGGCGCCGACGACAGCGCCGGAAGGCAGCCGGACCGAGGCGGTGCCGACGCCGCCGGGGCTCGATCGCTCTGGGCCGAGCAGCTTGCCGACGGTCGCGCCGGTGCCCGCACCGACGCGGCCCTCGGCCGGCGGCGCGGCCGACGCTGCGTTGCAGGCCGCGTAGCCTTCGTCGGGCCCCGGCCACACGGCGTCGCCGGTGCCGAGGTCGAACACGACCGCGGCCGGGACCAGCGGCACACGCACGGGCCCGACGGGCAGGCCCACCTCGCGCTCGCGCAGAAACCGCATCACGCCGTCCGCGACCCCCAGGCCGAAGGCCGAGCCGCCACAGAGGCAGATCGCGTGGACGCGCTCGACCAGCCGGCCGGGTTCCAGCAGGTCGGTCTCGCGGGTGCCGGGCGCGGGGCCGCGCACGTCGACGCCCGCGACCGCTCCCTCGTCCGGCAGCAGGACGACCGTGCAGCCGGTCCGCGCAGTTGCGTCGGTCCAGTGCCCGACGCGGATGCCCGGAACATCGGTGATGGCCACGCCTGGCATTGTCCGCGTTCCGGCTGTCTCGGCTCCCCGGGATGGCACGACGAAGTTCTTCCCACCGCCGGTAGGATGCACCCCCATGCCGACTCCCGCCGTGGACGCCGACGGCCTCATCGCCTTCACCCGCGCGCTGGTGCGAGTGCCCTCGGTCCACCGGCCGGAGACCGGGCAGACCGAGGCGGCGGCGGCCGCGCTGGTGGCCGACCGCATGCGGGCGTTCGGCTGGTCGCCCCTGGTCGAGGAGGCCGCGCCCGGCCGGCCCAACGTCATCGCCACCGTCGAGGGCGGGCTGCCCGGCCCGACCCTCCTGTTCGAGGGACACACCGACGTCGTGACGGAGGGCGACCGCGCCGACTGGTCGCACGACCCGTTCGGCGGCGACACCGTCGACGGGCGCCTCTACGGCCGCGGCGCCGCCGACATGAAGGCCGGCGTTGCCGCGATGCTCTACGCGGCCGCCGCGCTCGCGGCGGCCGGCCCCTTTCCCGGCCGGCTCATGGTCGCGGCCCTCGCCGACGAGGAGGGCCTGATGCTCGGCGTCAAGGACTTCGTCCGCCGCGGGCACGCTGCCGGCCTGGCAGCCGCGATCGTGTGCGAGCCGGAGGGCGGCGAGGTGTGCGTGGCCCAGAAGGGGGCCATCCGCGCGCAGTTCGAAGCCCGCGGCCGCATGGCCCACGGCGCGATGCCGCACCAGGGCGTCAACCCCATCCCCCCGCTCGCCGAGCTGGTCGGGCGCTGCGGGGAGCTCCAGGCGGCGCTCCAGGCCGAGGCGGGCGAGCACCCGCTGCTCGGCCTGCCGTACGTGACGCCGACCGTGCTGTCCGCCGGCAGCGCCGACCAGCTCAACGTGATCCCGGCACGCGCCCGGCTCGGCGTGGACGTTCGAACCGTGCCAGCGATCGACCACGGCTCCCTCCGTTCGAGGCTGCGGGCGCTGTGCACCGAGGGCACGCGGTTGACGGTCGTCGACGACCGCACCGCTACCGAGACGCCGCCCGACCACCCGGTAGTGCGAGCGTTGGTCGAAGCGCACCGAACGGTCCACGGCGTCGAGCCCGCGCTCGGCGGCGTGCCGGGAGCGACGGACGGCACCATCCTCTGGCGCGACGCGCGCGTGCCGATCGTCACGTACGGACCGGGCGGCAAGTGGATCGCGCACCAGGTGGACGAGTTCGTCGAGCTCGACGACCTGGTCGGCTCGGCCGAGGTCTACGTGGAGGCGGCCCGCCGGTTCCTCGATGGCGGTTAGAGCGGCGGGGTGAAGCGGCCGTCCACCGCCGTCCAGCCGCCGTCGACCGCCAGGCAGGCGCCGGTCACGAAGCTGGCCGCGTCCGACGCCAGGAACACGACCGCGCCCGCGATCTCCGAGGGTCGCGCCCACCTGCCCAGCGCCCCCTTGTCCGCGTACGCCCGGTACCAGTCGGGGTCGTCCTTGATCTGGCGCGTCAGCGGCGTCTCGACGACGCCGGGCGCCACCGCGTTGACGCGCACGCCGCGGTCGCCCAGTTCCGCCGCCAGCGTCCGCGCCAGCTGCACCACCCCGGCCTTGGTCGCGGCGTAGACCGACTGACCCGGCTCGACCACCTGGCCCCGGATGCTCGAGAACACCACGATGCTGCCGCGGCCTCGCTCCGCCATGCTCTCGCCGAACTCGCGGAGCAGGCGGAACGTCCCCTTCAGGTTCAGGTCGACGATCCGGTCGAACTCGTCGTCGTCGATCTGCAGCAGCGGCTTGCGCACGTTGACGCTGGGGGTGACCACCAGCACGTCCGGTGCTCCGATCCGGCGGTGGGCCGCCGCGACGCCGGCAGCGTCACGCACGTCCAGCCACAGTGCCTCGGCCGCGCCGCCCTCGGCGCCGATCGCGCGGGCGGTCCGCTCGGCGCCCGACTCGTCCACGTCGGCGCACACGACGCGGGCCCCGAACGCTGCCAGCGCCTCCGCACTGGCCTCGCCGATGCCGCTGGCCGCGCCCACGACGAGCGCCACTCGCCCGGTCAGGTCGAACAGTCCGCGATACTCGCGCAACAGGCAAAGCGTAGCCCCGACGTTTCGTGCACAATGTCCGGCACTCAGATGCCGGACGAGGGTCCACGGCTCGACGAGGAGGCGACCGCACGTGCGGAGGCGGACGTCATGGGGCTGGGCATCCTCGACGCGGTCGACGTCGGTGGGACGTGGACCGTGGTCGGAGAAGGCGAGCGCCCCGGGCCCGTGGCCCCGGTGCCCGGGGCCGAGCAGCCCGAGGCCGACCAGCCCGAGGCCGACCAGCCCCAGGCCGAGCAGCCCGAGCAGCCCCAGGAGCGACGACGTCGACGCTGGCTGCTCTGGGTGAGCGCCGCCGCCGCCGCGCTGGTGCTCCTGATCGCGGCGGCGATCAGCCACCTGCCGGGTCCGCGCCCCGCCGGCCTCCCGGCGCTGCCGGCGGCACCCGGCCCTGGCGCAGCGGATCAGCCCGGGATCGCCTCGACCGCGCGGCCGAAGCCGCAGGTCTCGACCATCCACGCGCCGGGCGCGCCGGCGGCGGCCGGGCAGACGCGTCCGACCGCATTCGCGCACGCTCCCACCCCGCCGGCGGGCACACCGGGCGCGATGCCGACACCGACGCAGGAGCCGACGCCGACGCCCACCGAGGGCATCGGCCCGTCGGCGGTCCCGATCAGTCCGACCCTGTTCCCGGTCCCGCCGGTCAGCCCGACCCTGCCGCCGCCGATCCCCTAGCAGCAGTCGGAGCGCGGGTCGCTCCTAGCCGCCGGCCGAGACGGCCTGCTCCTCGCGCTCGACCACCTCGGCGAGCGCCCGGATGAACACCGGGGACGTGTTGGGCAGGTCGATGCGGTGGAAGCGCAGGCCGGCCGCGTCGGCCTCCTCCCTTGCCGCGACGTCGATGTCGTACAGGATCTCCAGGTGGTCCGCCAGGAACTGCACGGGCACCACGAGGACGTCCTCGTACCCGGCTTCGCGCAGGTCCGGCAGCAGGTCCTTCAGGTCGGGCTTGAGCCACTCCTCGGGGGTGTGGCCCGCACTCTGGTACGCGAACTGCCACCGCTCCCGGGTCAGCCCGGCCCGCACGGCCACCAGGTCGATCGTCTCCATGAGCTGGTCGATGTAGCCACGATCGCGGTCCACGACCGGCTTCGGGAGGCTGTGCGCGGTGAAGACGATGGGCACTCGCGCCGGCTCCGGGAAGCGAGCGAGCGACTCCTCCACCCGGCCGGCCAGCTCACCGACGAAGCTCGGCGTCGTGTGCCACGGACCAGCCACGCGGAACTCGACGCCGGGGAGCTCGCGCGTCATGGACGCCCGCAGCGCCCGGTCGTACCCGCCCATGATGATCGGCGAGTACTGCGGCGAGAGCACGATGCCGATCACCCGGCCGGCGCCCGCGAGCTCGCCCAGCGCCTCGCCGATGCGCGGCTCGGAGTGCAGCATCCCCACGGCCACCCGGAAGCGGCCAGGCCCGTGGCTCTCGTCCAGGACCGCCTGCAGGGCCTCGCCCTGCTGCAGGGTGATTCGGACCAGTGGCGACCAGCCGACGATCTCGTACCGGCGCTGGAACTCGGCCACCACCGCCGGGTCGGGATCGCCGCCGCCGCGGACGCTGCGCAGGTAGTCGGGGACCTCGTCGGCTGTCTGGGCCGAGCCGAAGGTCATCAGCAGGACGCCGGTTGGCGCGGTCATCGCGTCGAGGATAATGGCCCAGCCCCGACCACCTGGACCCCGACACACGCGAGAGCACGGAGTACGACCTCCAGGAGGCCGGCGTCCGCGCAAGTACGCGCAAGCTGGTCGAGCTCGCCGAGCGCGAGGGCCTGAAGCTGATGGTGCTCGCG
>DASQZW010000308.1:0-29429 GCA_035638495.1 Terriglobales bacterium | reverse complement strand
CAACCACCGGGTCCGGATCGCGCGTGCCACGACCACCGCGAGGACCGACCACGCGACCATCGCGATGACGAGCTGGAGCACGAGGCCGGCGGCGACGGTGTCGCCGACCAGCCGGTACGCGAGCGGCATGACCGGCGGCTTGCCACCGGCCCACCACTGCGAGCTCGTGAGCGGGCTCGCTCCGATGAACAGGTAGGCGGTGGTGTCCGAGTAGACGACGGCCGGCGACGCGTGGAACACGTAGGCCCGGACGATGGCGGCGGCGCCCAGGCCGGCGGCCGCCCATGCGGTGGTCGAGCGGCCGGCGGACCGGACGCGGCCCACCACGCCGGCCGCGCGCCCCGGTGCCAGGTCCCGCGGCGCGGCTCGGCCGCCGGCCTCCGCCTCGGCCCCGCTCACAGGCCGGAGGCCTCCGCCGCGGGCAGCACGACCGGCTGACGCAGCGCGTCCCGGGTGTCGACGACGGCGCTGGCCCGTCTCGCCACCATCGCCCAGTCGATCGCGTCGTGGTCCGTCACGACGAGGACGCAGTCCTGGGCCGCCACGTACTCGGCCGTGAGCGGGGTGGAGCGGAGGACCCGGCCGGCGACCTCGAACACCGGGACGTGCGGGTCGTGGTAGCTGACCTCCGCGCCGGCCCGCTGCAGCAGCTCGATGATGCGCACCGCCGGCGACTCACGGACGTCTGCGACGTTCTTCTTGTACGCGACGCCGAGCAGGGCGACACGCGCGCCCTTCACCGCCAGCCGGCGCTCGTTCAGGAGGCGCGTCACGGCGCCGACCACGTATGCCGGCTGCTGGGCGTTCACCTTGCCCGCGAGCTCGATGAACTCCGTGGCGATGCCCTTCTCACGTGCCTTCCAGGCCAGGTAGAACGGGTCCACCGGCACGCAGTGGCCGCCGAGGCCCGGGCCGGGGCGGAACGGCATGAATCCGTACGGCTTCGTGGCACAGGCGGCCAGCACCTCCCAGACGTCGATGTCGAATCCGTCGCAGATCTGCTGGAACTCGTTGACGAGCGCGATGTTGACCACCCGGAAGATGTTTTCGAACAGCTTGGTGATCTCCGCGGTCTTCAGGCTGGACACAGGCACGACCTGTTCGACGACCCCCTCGTACAGCGCCACCGTCACCTCCAGGCAGGCATGCGTCAGGCCAGCCACCACCTTGGGCGTGTTCGACAGCCGCCAGACGCGGTTGCCCGGGTCGATCCGCTCGGGCGAGTAGCCGACGAAGACGTCGTGCCCGGGCGCCAGGCCCCTCGCGCGCAGCGCCGGCACGATCACCTCCTCCGTGGTCCCCGGGTACGTGGTGCTCTCCAGCACGACCAGCGACCCCCGTGAGAGGACCTCCGAGACGGCCGCGGCGGCCTCGCGCACCGCGCTCAGGTCCGGGACGCGGTGGTCGTCGATCGGCGTCGGCACCGCGATCACCACGGCGTCCGCGTCGCCGGCCTCGGCGACGCTCTGCGTCGCCTGCAGGCGCCCGCCGGCCAGTGCGGCGGCGAGGTCGGCGGAGCTGACGTCATCGATCGGACTGCGGCGGGCGTTGACGTCCGCGACGCGGGCCGGGTCGCGGTCGATGCCGATGACGCGGTACCCGCCGCCGGCGAGCGCCAGCGCCAGCGGGAGCCCGACGTAGCCGAGGCCCACCACCGCCACGGTGGCGTCCCGGCTCTCGAGCCGCCCCAGCGTCCGTGTCTTCAGCGCCACGTCGGGCAGCGACTCAAGCATGGACGGACCCCGCGTCGTGAGCTTGCGTCACGCGGTACGGGTCGACCCGGAGCAGGAACAGCCAGGCCGCCGCGAACACGGCCCCGATGGCCACCGCGATCCAGGTAACGGGCTCCGGGTAGCGCAGGGACGCCCACGCCGCGAGCGGCCCGGCCGCCGCGGCGAGCGCGGCGGCGAGCAGGACCAGCCACCGGTCCCAGCCGAGCAGCCGGAGCCGGTGCGAGAAGTGGTCGAGGCCGCCGGCCATCACCGGGAGCCCGGTCAGCAGCCGTGACGCCATGACGAGGGACGTGTCGAACACCGCGATCGCGACCGGTGGCGCGAGGCGCAGGAACGCCGCGGCGCCCGTCGTGGTGCCGGCGGCGATCACCGTGCATGCCCCGACCCCGAACCCGATGGTCAGGCTGCCGGCGTCTCCGAGATACATGCGCGCCGGGGGCAGGTTGACGAGCAGGAACCCCGCGGCCGCGCCGGCCAGCGGGACCGCCAGCGGGCGGGTGGCCGGCGCCAGCAGGGCCAGGCCCAGCGACGCCACCACCGCGACCGTCGTGCACAGGCCGTCCATGTTGTCGAGCAGGTTGAAGGCGTTCGCGATGCCGACCAGCCACAGGGCCGTCAGCGCGCCGTCGAGCACGGCGACGTGCGTGAGGCGCAGCGTGAGACCGGACGCGACCGCGGCGCCGCCGAGGACGATCTGGGCCAGCAGCTTCGTGTTCGGCCCGATGCCGATCACGTCGTCCACCAGGCCGACGGCCTGGGCCCCGACCAGGACAGCGACCAGGCCGAGCCCGGGGCCGCCCACCGCCGCCCCGGCCAGCGTCCCCAGCAGGACCGCCGCGCCGCCGAGGTAGGGGACCGGCCGCGCCTGGACCTTTCTCGGACCCGGATGGTCGAGGATGCCGAGGCGCAGGGCGAGCCACCGCAGCGGCAGCGCGCACGCCGCCGCCACCAGCATCGGCGTGACGAACCTGAGGGCGGCGATCACCGCGCCGCCGCCCCTTCGCGCTCGGCGCGGATGACGTGGTCGAGGATCTCGTCGAGGGACGTGCGGCACCGGAAGCCGGTCGCCGCCTCCATCCGGCTCGGGTCGGCCACCCGCCGCTCCATGTCCTCGAACCCGTCGCCGAACACGTCCCGGAACGGGACGAAGGCGATCGTCGAGCGGGATCCCGTCCGGTGGATGATCCGGCGCGCGAGCTCCACGATCGTCACCTCCTCGCGCCCGGCCACGTTGAAGACCTCGCCCTCCGCCGCCGGCGTCTCCATGAGTCGCACCATCGCCTCTACGACGTCTCCGACGTATGTGAAGGAACGGGTCTGGCAGCCGTCGCCGTAGACCGTGAGCGGCTCATCGCACAGCGCCTGGCCCACCAGGCGGGGGACGACCATGCCGTGTCGTCCGGTCTGACGCGGACCGGCCGCGTTGAAGATCCGCGTCACGATGGTCGGCAGGCCCATCTCCATGTGGTAGGCGTAGGCCAGGATCTCGTCCACGCTCTTGGAGATCGAGTAGCTCCAGCGGAGCTTGCGCAGCGAGCCGAGCACCCGGTCGTCGTCCTCGCGCGAGGGCCCCCCGCTGATCTTGCCGTAGATCTCGCTGGTCGAGGCCACCAGCAGCTTCGTGCCGTGCCGGGCGGCGGCCTCGAGCACGGTCTCCGTGCCCCTGATGTTCGTCACCAGGGAGCTCAGCGGGCGCTCCACGATCAGCCGGACGCCGACCGCGGCGGCCAGGTGGTAGACGCGGTCCGTGCCCGCCACCGCGTCTCCGACGGTCGCCGGGTCGAGGACCGAGCCAGTGACCAGCCGGAACCGCGGGTGGTCCAGGAGGTGCGCGACGTTGTGCCGGCTGCCCGTCGAGAGGTCGTCGAGGACGGTCACGTGCCAGCCCCGGGCGATCAGGGCGTCCGTCAGGTGCGACCCGATGAACCCGGCGCCGCCGGTGACGAGCGCCCGCGGCGCCGGCTCAGCTCCGGCCGGCATACCACTCACACGTCATCCGCAGCCCCTCCTCGAAGCTCACCACCGGCTCATAGCCGAGCACGCGCCGCGCCCTGCCCAGGTCCGCGAGCGAGTCGCGGATGTCCCCGTCGCGCGCCGGCCCGTGCGCGACGCGCAGAGGCCGGCCGGTCAGGTCGCCGATCCGCTCCACCAGGTCGAGCACCGAGACTGAGCGGGCGCAGGCGACGTTCACCGCGACCCCGTGCTCGCGCGCGCCGAGCGCCGCGAGGTTGGCGCACACGGCGTTGTCGACGTACGTGAAGTCGCGTCGCTGCAGTCCGTCGCCGTGCACGGTCGCGACCGTGCCGGCGAGGGCGTGGCGAACGAACAGCGGCACCACCGCGGCGTACGGCGAGTCGGGGTCCTGGCGGGGACCGAAGACGTTGAAGTATCGGAGCGCGATGACGCGGGTCCCGTCCTCGCGGGAGTGCGCGAGGCTGACCTTCTCGCCCATCAGCTTGGCGTAGCCGTACGGAGAGATCGGCCGGGGAGGAAGCGACTCCGTCTTCACCGGCGCCGCCTGGTCGCCGTAGACGGAGGACGAGGACGAGTACACGAGGGTCCGGCAGCCCGCACGGACGGCCGCCTCCACGACGTTGGCGGTCCCCAGCGCGTTCACGCCCAGGCTGTCCAGCGGGCGCTCCCAGGAGCGCTGGACGGAGGGCAGGGCGGCGAGATGGAACACGACCTCGGCGCCGGCCACCGCCGCGCCCGCGACGTCCGGGTCGCGGACGTCGCCGTCGACCACCTCGACGGCACCGTCGAGGTCCGCCAGGTTGCGGCGGCGGCCGCTCGACAGGTCGTCGAGGACCCGCACGTCCCAGCCGTCGCGGACCAGACGCTCCACCAGGTGCGAGCCGATAAAGCCCGCGCCCCCGGTGACGATTGCCCTGCTCATGGGTGAAGGAAGGGGACCGTCGCCGCCCCTCCGGTGCCCGACCGCAGCTGGATGCCGCCCTGCGTCAGGACGATCGAGCGGTCCTGGCCCAGGTCGGTGCTGGCCGTAAACGTCCTGCCGCCCAGGTGCAGGGCGATGTGGACGGCGTCCGTCAGCGTGCCGGCCTGCTTCCTCCAGTAGATCGTGTACGGGTGCTCCAGGCCGGCCGCCGGCGTCGACCAGGTCACGGTCCACGAGGCGCTGTGGCCGGTGTGCAGCGTCTCCCAGCCGTCGACGAGCTGGGCGCCCGCGGGCCGCTCGTCCAGCGGGACCGTGTCGTGCGTCAGGGCCGCGACCTGCGCCTCCGCCGCATCCACCGGCAGGTACATGCGCACGTAGGCGGTGTAGTCCTGGTTGTCGCCGAGGTAGCCCGCCGGCGTGTCGTTCCGCCAGTCGACGCGGAGCGTCTGATCGAGCCGCGCTCCGTCGACGGTGAGGTCGAGGGTCAGCGTGCGTGTCAGGAAGTGGTTGGCCTTCGTCCCACCGAAGTTCGACTCGACCTCCAGGAGGGTCTCGTCGGCGCCGGACTGCGGGCCGATGCTCGGCCCCGACCACCCGATGCTCCGCATGACGGCCTCCGAGGCCGGGTCGTCGACGTACACCTGCAGGTGCCGCTGCGTCACGGCCTGGTTGAGAGCGGTCAGGAGCTGCGACCACTGGCTGCTCGGCAGGCCGTTGATCTTCTGCAGCACGAGGGTCGCCACGGCGGGGAAGAAGTCCTTCCTGGTCGTGGTGTTGCCCGAGATGGTCTCCTCCCGCTGGAAGACGTCCTCGGGGAACGTCTGGGCGCGGACGGTCGTGCCGTACTGCGGGACGGCGAGCGGTCCCGTGACCGAGAGGAGCGCTGCCACGGCCCAGGGGTCGATGGAGATGACGCCGTCGACCGCGCGGCCCGTCTCGCTGCGGAACAGTCGCTCGCCGGCCTGCGCGGCCGCCGCGAAGTCCGGCGAGTGGTTCGAGTCTCCGAAAACCCAGCCGTGCGGGAACGCCTGCCGGATGGGCGCGGGGGCCGCGACGTACGTCGACTGGCCCGGCATCGGGTAGGGCGAGTCGATCAGGAACACATCCCTGGCACCACCCAGGGTCATCGTGCCGCGATCGACGTCGAGCAGGGAGTAGCTGCCGATGAAGCCGCCGCTGCCGCGCAGCTCGGCCGGATCGACCTGCTCCAGCAGGTACGTGCGCCTGCCGGCGGCGCCGAGTATCTCAGCGATGGGCGGGGCCAGCCTCGCGAAGGCGTCCAGGCCGGCCAGCGCGGCGTCGATCTCGCTCCTCGCCTGCTGGAACAACCGCTGCTGGCTCGCGGAGAGCACCCCCGGGTCGACCGTCCTGGTGGCGGCCTGTGCGACGAGGAGGTGGCCGCGAACGGCGGCCAGACCGGGTCCGCTGGACTGGAGGAACGCGACCAGGCGCTGTCCGGAGCTCAGCCCGGCCTGGCTCGGCGCGAGCAGCTGCGCGTCCAGGGCGACGGTGCTCTCCCCGGCCTCGGCGAGCTGCGTGCCCATCGCGGCGACGCCCAGCACCGACTGCAGCCGGGGGCTGCCGACCAGCGGGATCGCGCCGAGGACCGACAGCACCCGGCTGGCGCGCGCGTGAGACTCGGCGCTCGCGAAGTGACGGCGCGACGCCTCGAAGTCGGCGGACGCGGCGTTCAGCGGCGCGAGGTTCGACGGCGTGGCGCTGGCGAGCTGCCGCTTGCCCGCGTCGAGCTCCTGCGCACCGCGCGTCAGGTCGGAGACGAGCTGCGTCTCGACGGCCCGGACCGCGCGCACCGTCCACCAGGCGCTCGCACCGAAAGCCGCGGCCATCACCAGTGCCACCAGGGTCACCGCCACCAACCGGCGGCTCACGCCATGCGGCTCGCGTCGGTGAACACCCGGTCCCGGCCCTCCACTGTTCCCCATATTCCACCCAACGCGCGGGGCCGGCGGTCGGTTGTCCGCCACGGGCTCTTGCCGCTCGGGCAGGCCTCGCCCCCTCGCACGGGGCAGTATTGTAGGCGCCGAGGCGAGCGCCTACTATCTGCGCCTGGTTTCGGCCCCCGGCGTCAGCCTGCCGCTTCCGCGGATGAGCACGAACCACAGGAGCGAGGCCATCGCCGCGACACAGGCGGCGTCCACCGCCAGCCAGGCGACGCCCGCCGCCTGCGCGGGAGCGCCGCCCGTCAGCCGCCAGAGGAAGAGGTCACGCACCACCGCGCCCTGTGCGGCGAGCCGCGGCAGGAAGTGCACCGCCGCCACCTGGCCGCGCAGCAGGCCGGCGTAGCCGGGGTCGGCCGCGCGGTTCATCACGTACTGGAGGTTCGCGATCAGGAGCGCGTTCCATGCGGCCAGCACGCCGGTCGCCGCCCACGCTGTCGCGGCGGGTACTCGCTCGGCGACGGCCGCCAGACCGAAGGCCCAGAAGGGCGCCAGGTCCAGGAAGCGCCGCGCGCCGAAGGCGGCGCCGCCCGACCAGTCCGGCGCCGCGCCGTTGACGATCGTCTCCGCGACCAGCGCGTACAGGCAGGCGAGCCGCAGCCGACGGTCGCGGATGAGCAGGGAGCCCGCCGCCGCGACCGCGGTCATCGGGTTCCAGACGAACAGCCCGTGATCGCTGGACAGCAGGATCTCCAGCTGGTGGCCGGCGAGCGGTTCCAGCGCCTGGCCGGGCGGCCGCTCCGGCCACCAGGTGCCGAAGATCGCGAGGTCGGTTGCGAGCTGCGGCCCCAGCACCACCAGCGCGCCGGGCACGGCGAGGAGGGCCCGGCCACGCGCGCCCCGCGGCGGCGGCGTCAGCAGCGCGATCGCGGCGAGCGGCGCGTCCTGCCAGCGGGTGATCGTCATCAGGCCCGCCAGCGCCCCGAGCGCCAGCCAGCCGAGCGCGGAGCGGTCCTCCCGCCCGCGCCACCACACGGCCACGAACGCGGTGACCGCGAAGGCGCTGAACATGTGCGAGTAGCTCGGCTCGTACAGGAGATAGAAGACGTATGGGGTGCACAGCGCCGTCGCGGCCACGGCGACCGGCGATCCTGTCAATCGCCAGCAGAGGAGCAGGGTGACCAGCCCGAGGAGCAGCGAGGCGAGGCCGAACGCGTCGACCAGCGGCGCCGCATAGGGAGGCTGGCCGGCGCCGCGCGCGGCCAGCGCGACCAGGTACGCCGGCGCGGCGAGCAGCGCGGGCCCGATCGGAAAGTAGTCCGCGGCGGGCGCGACCGCGGTCGGCGCCTCCAGCGGGGCGGGGTCGGTGTTCACGCCGGCCGCCGTGGCGGCCGCGTACTCGGGCAGCAGGTCCAGGCTGTGGCGGACGAGGACCGCGTGCAGGTAGCTGAAGTAGCCGACGCCGTCGCCGCGCACGGCCGGCCGGAACGTGAGCCCGAGGATCAGGAGCAGGCAGCCGCCGGCGGCGACCACGGCCACGACACGCCGGCGACCGCCTCGCGCGCGCACGGCGCGGCATTGTAGTGGCTACACGCAGGAGACGGGCCTCCTCCTGCACGTGGCGAGTCTCAGCGGATCATCGCCCAACGCACTACCGCGGTGCAGTAGATCGGTCACGGAGGGGTTAGTCTGAGAAGGCGCCGGCCGCCCGCGCCGGCGGAGTGGGAGCGTTTGCGGAGGGGAGTCCGATCGCCCGGTCCACCTCGTTCGGGTCCGTGCTCCGGAGCCTGCGTCAGGCCGCGGGCCTGAGCCAGGAGGAGCTGGCGCAGCGCGCGCGGCTGAGCGTCAAGGCGGTGGGCGCGCTGGAGCGCGGCGAGCGGCTGCGGCCGTATCCCAACACCGTGCGCGCGCTGGCCGACGCGCTCGGCGTGGCGCCCGGGGCGCGCGCGGCGCTGATGGACGGCGCGGCCCGGCGCGAAGCGGCCGACGGCCACGCGGGCGCCGCGCCAGCTCAGCCCGTCGACCGCACGGCGCGCACCCCGGTCGACACCGACCAGCAGGCCGCGGCCTGGGAGATCTACGTGGAGCTGGTCACGCGCATCGCGGTCGTCGAGCTGGGCGCCGACCAGGGCGTGCTGCGCGAGGCGCTGGGCTCCCTGCACAGTCTCTTCGGCATCATCCGCTCGATCCTGCGCCGCCACGGACCGGCCGTCGCCCGCGCTGGTGCCGAGCCGTCGGAGGTCAGCGTCCTGGCGATGGCGATCCTCAACGACGTGCTGCGCCCGCTGCTGGCGGACTGGCACCCGCGCCTGCTCGAGCACGAGAGCCGGTGCCCGGCGGGCCTGTCGCCGACCGAGCACGAGCGCGCGTGGGCCAGGAACGAGGAGATGCGCGAAGCGCTGGCCGGGACGCGCGTGCTCCTGGCCGACTTCGCGCGGATGCTCGCGGACGCGGCGGCGGTGCCCCACCCGCTGGTCTCCAGCCGGGCGAGGCTGACCGCGCGGCCGGCGCGGTAGGCGCGGCGTGGGGGCACTGTGGCGCCTCCGTGGCTGGCCGGTCGGCGGCGCCGGGGCCAAGCTGTTTCCTGCACCCCCCAAGGGCATGGCCTCGGTCTCGCCGCCGACCGATCAGCTGACACCGCACCGCTGATCGGTCGAGCGTTCCGGAGCGCGAGCGTGTGCGCCAGCACCGTTTGGTGGCCGGCTCGTCCCGACCGGTGTGATTTGCCCTATCTCAATTAGGTTCCTATAGTGGGGCTCGTGAGCGAGGGCACGGACGGCCGGGCCGGGCCGGTGCGGGTCACCGTCCCGGTGCTGCAGGTGATCGACCTGCTGCTGGCCGAGTCCGGGCGCGACGACTGGTTCGCGCTCGAGATCTGCCGGCAGACGGGCCTGGGCAGCGGGACCGTGGCGCAGATCCTGTTCCGACTCCAGGACTGGGGCTGGGTCGGCAGCCGCTGGGAGGACGCGACGGAGGCGCACCGGCAGGGCCGTCCCCGGCGTCGCTTCTATCACCTCACCGGACAGGGCGCGGCGGCGGCTCGGCAGGTGCTGCGGCAGCGGTTCCCCGGCATGACGCGATGGGCATCCGCGGGGGAGCCATCGTGACCCGGATGACGCGGCAGCGGGCCGCCTGCCGGCGCGCGCGCACGCTCGCCCGCGGCCTGCGCCGGGACGTCGAGCTGCTGATGAGCCAGGGAGCGCCCGCGCCCGCCGCTGAGCTGCGCGTCACCCTGTGGCGCATCGATGCGGCGCTGGGGGCCGGCCTGCGCTTCGACGGGCGCCTGGATGGCGAGCTCGGCTACCGGCAGGGCCACGCCCGCAACGTCGCCCTGGTCCTGCGCCGCACGCTGGAGGAGCTGCGGGGGGTGGACGCCGCGCGCAGAGCCGAGCTGCTCACGCGCATCATGCTGTCCGCCGAGGACCTGGCGGCGACGCTGGTGTGGATCGGCGAGCGGACCGAGGACCTCGACCGGCCGGCGCCCGCGCAGCCGTGGACCTCGACGTGGGCCGGGCGGCTGCTGGGACTGACTTCGAGGTTGCTGCCGCCGGAGGTCCGGCTGGACTTCGTCGAGGACCAGTGCGGCAACCTGGCCTGCGCTGCGTCGCGACGCGAGCGGGCCTCCTATGTGGTGGGCCTGCTGACGCGGGCGCCGGGCATCGCCTCGGCGGCGGCTCGCGGCCGCGCTCGGTGGTGAGCTGAGCGACGAGCGGCTCGCCGGCGGGTTCGTCAACGAGGTCTGGCGCGTCGGTTCGACCGTCCGCCGGTCCACCGGGCCGTGGACGCAGACCGTCCACGCGCTGCTGCGCCACCTGGAGGCGGCGGGGTTCGCCGAGTCACCCCGTGTCCTGGGCGTGGACGAGCGGGGGCGCGAGGTGCTGACGTTCCTCGAGGGCACGGTGCTCGACTGGACGGGCTGGCCGCACGTCATGCTTGCCGGCGACGGGGTCGGTCAGCTCGGCGACCTCCTGCGGCGGTACCACGAGGCGGTCCGGGGCTTCCAGCCACCGGACGACGCGAGGTGGCGGAACCCGCTGGCGCCGCGCGCCGGCGAGGTGGTGCGACACGGTGACTTCTCGCCGTTCAACACGGTGTGGCGGGGCGACCGCGTCGTCGGTCTGATCGACTGGGACTTCGCCCAGCCCGGCCCGGCCATCTCGGACCTCGCGTACCTGGCGTGGTACGCGGTGCCGCTGGCGGGCGATCGCCGCGCCTGCGAGTACGGGTTCGCGGGCGGCGTCGATCGGCCGCTGCGGCTGCGCACGCTGTGCGCCGCGTACGGCCGCACCACGCCGGCGGAGGTGGTGGAGGAGGCCGTGCGGATCATCGAGGCCGAGCGGGTCGAGACGCTGGAGCTGGCACGCCGCGGCGTGGAGCCGTGGGTGCGGTTCGCCGCGGACGGCAACCCGGACGCGTTCGCGGCCGAGGCCGCCTGGATCAGCGCGAACCGGCGGCTGCTGCTCGGCTGATCTCCTCAGCGCAGCACGACGCGGCCGCGCGGCGTGTCCAGGGTCGCGACCAGCGCCGGCTCCGGTCCCCGGTCCACCGGCAGCGCCGCGCCCAGCGCGTCGAGCGCCTCCCGGAGGGCGGCCGGGTCGGGATGCTCGCCGCGCAGCTCGACCAGCCGCACGCCGGCCGGCGCCGTCTCGCTCGGGTGCGGCGAGCCGCCCCAGTCGATCAGGAAGGGGACGGCCAGGCGATCCGGGTCGGGCTCGCCCCGAGTCAGACGCCACTCCAGGAGGAAGCCGTCCGGCCGCCGCCTGCTCATGGCCCGGACCTCCCCGGGGTCGTACCCGCGCCCGCGCGCGGCCGCGACGCGCCCGTCCAGATCGGACGTCCGGCAGGCCCAGCCCACGAGGCGCGGCAGGCGCAGGCGGTCGAGGGCGAAGGCCACCGGACCCGGCGACGGCTCCTGCTCCGGGTCCGCCGCGATCACCTCGAGGTAGGCGCCGTCGCCCAGGCCCAGGAGCGCGTTGTGCGTGCCGCGGCCGACGTGCCTGCCGCCGGGCGCCGGTCGGACGCCCAGGCGCTCGGCGAGCTCGTCCATCGCCGCCTCCAGGTCGCCGACGCCGTACACGATGTGGTCCGCTCTCATGCCGCAGCCTCCAGCGCGGGGAGGACCTCGCCGGCGAGGCGCTCGAACTGGGCCTCCTGGTCCCAGCTGGTGATCCGGAGCGTGACCTCCGTGAAGCCCAGCCGGCGGTACGCCAGCAGGTGCTCGACACACCGCTCGGGCGATCCGAGCGCGCACCAGCTGCGGACGCGGTCGGGCGGGAACTCCTGGCTGTAGTACCGCCGCAGGAACTGCCTGGACTCCTCGTACGCCATGTCCTCGTCCTCGTTGATGTTGACGTTGTGGTACAGGTGCGTCTCGAACCCCGCCGGGTCCCGGCCCTGATCGGCCAGCTTGGCGCGCACGTCGGCGAGCCGCCACTCCAGGTCGTCGAGATCGGAGAGCGAGGTCTCCCAGCCGTCGGCATGGCGGGCGACGCGGCGGTGCGTGCGCTCGATCAGCGCCCGGTCGCCCACGGCGTTGTTCGCGATCCAGATCGGCGGGTGGGGCCGGGCGACGGGCCGCGGCTCGATCGCGACGTCGCGGAAGCGGTAGTGCTCGCCCTCGAAGCTGGTCCGCTCCCCCGACCACAGCAGGCGGAGGATCCGGATCCATTCGATCATCCGGCGCACGCGGTCCCGGGCCTGCAGGCCGTAGAGCTCGCCCTCCACGCGTCCTCCTTCCTGCGGCACGATGCCCGTGCAGGCGACCAGCACGCTGCGGCCGCCGGCGATCACGTCCAGGCTGGCCCACTGGTACGCCAGGAGCACCGGGTCGCGGAGCGGGAAGGAGGCCATGCAGGCGGTGCCGAGGCGGACCCGCCGCGTCCGCCCGGCGATGGCGGCCAGCAGGGCGATGCTCTCCAGCCGCGGCTTGCCCAGGAGGCTGTCGCCGACCCAGACCGACTGGAACCGGTCGCTGGCGTCCGCCCGGTCCGCCAGGCGGAGCAGCTGCTCGACCGTCACGGCCCCGAACAGCACCGCCCGATTGGGAAGCGTGAGCCCGATCTTCATGGCGTAACCGTGCCACGGGACGGTGCGTTGAGCGTGGGAGAGGGATGTGCAGAGGTAGGGGTAAACCTCTGTGCACACTGCGGCCCGGCGGCCGCGCCTCACGGATGGTCAAGCAACCGTTCAGTCAACGTGCAGGAGAGAGGAGGCGTCCACGTGAAGGTTCTGAGGATTCTGAGCATCCCGACGATCGCTCTGGGCATGCTCACGCTCCTGACCGCGACGGCATCCGCGAACCACGCAACGGTCTCGGCGGCATTCAACTGCACATCGTCGACCAAGGTCTGCTTCACCCTCACGGTGTCGACGGTGGATTTCCAGGCCGAGCGGCACCTCACCTTCACCCTGCTCGGCCACCAGAAGGGCGCCCCAGCGGACAAGCTCACGGCGATCGGGACCGCCCAGACGCTGCCCTTCCAGAACAACCTGGACGACGCCACGAGCACACTCTGCTTCGACGGCATCGAAACCACCAAGTTCGACTCGTTCCAGCTGGACGTCAAGGCGGTCGAGAGCGACCTCACCGTCAACGGGCAGAGCGAGGTGAAGCTGGGACCGTTCCAGAACACCTGCCCGACTCCGGCGACACCGCCACCCACCACGCCGACCGCCACCGCGAACACCACCGTGGCCCTGGCCCAGACGGGCGGGTTCGACTTCCGGTACCCGCTGATCGGCCTGGTGCTGCTCGTGATCGGCGGCGCCCTCTTCGTGGTCAGCGCCAGCCGCAGGCGGTCAGCGGACACGAAATGACGAGGCGCCCGGACGGGCCGGGGTGGGTTCCCCCGGCCCATCCGGTCATCCACCGCGGTGGTCTGCGGGCGATGCTGAGCCTGCGGGCGGCCGCGCTGACCATGGTCGGGCTCGGCCTCCTGTTCTGCCTCGTGCCGGTCGCCATGGTCGGCTACGGCATGTGGCAGGAGGACCAGCTCACGCTGGCGTGGAGCACCAGCGAGGCCTCCACCCTGCCGTCCCCGCCGTCCGTGGAAGACGCCGGTTCGCCCCCACCGGTGGTGGACACGCCGAGCGCCACCCCCACGCCGCACAGCACGGCCGCGGCGCTGGAGGCCGCGTTCGCGATCCGAGTGCCCAGGATCGGCTACTACGCGGCCGTGCGGCAGGGGGTCTCCCTCAGCGTCCTGGCCACCGGGCCCGGCCACTATCCGACCACGGCCATGCCAGGCCAGAACGGACTGGTCGCGATCGCCGCGCACAACACGTTCTGGATTCCCTTCGGCCAGCTCGGCCCGGGCGACACCGTCGTCCTGGAGACGCGCACCGCCCGTTTCACCTACCGAATCACGGGGACCCGGATCGTGGACCCGAACGACTCGAGCGTGCTCGTGCAGACGCCCGACCCGCGGCTCGTGCTGACCACGTGCTGGCCGCTGTGGGCCGGCAACCTCGCCACGCAGCGGCTCGCGATCTTCGCGCAGCAAGTGTAGGGCCGCCGCCGCAGGCGGACGGCACTCGCAAAGCCCTACCCTTGCAGATGTGGAGGGCGATCCCCGGCAGCAGGACGAACGCTTCGCCGAGTGGTACGTCTGGGCGAAACGCGAGGTCGCCAGCGACAACAGAGTCTGCCTGGCCGCCGCGCAGGCGGCTGTAGAGGCGCAGGAGGTCGGTGCCGACGAGGAGGCCGCGCGCACCGCGGCCCGCGGCAGCACGGCGGGTTTCGGCGTGGCGCTGGTCGGCAGGATCTCACCGCGCCGGCGGGCGTACGCCGAGTGGTACGACTGGGCGAGGCGAGAGGTTGGCGGCGGTCGCGAGCGGCAGCACGCCGCGGCCCGGGCGGCGCTCGACCGCCTGGACGCCGGGCAGGACGCGGCCGCGGCCGCGGCAGCCGGGCGCGCCGCGGTCGTGACGCCGGCCGGGCACCCTCCCGCTGCCGGCGTCAGCCCCTGGACACCGCCCGCCGCCGCCAGCCCCTGGGCGCCGCCCGCCACGAGCAGCCCGTGGGCGCCGCCCGCAGGCGCCGGCATCCCGCCCCCGCCCCAGTCGGTCCCAGCGCCCGCGGCGACCACCGTCACCCCCTGGGCGCCCGCCGCGAGCGTGAGCATCCCCGGGCCGCCGCCGCCGCCGGCGGTGCACGTGGCGCCGGCCCCGGTCCATCAGCCCCACGCAACCGCGCCGCCGCCGGCGCCGAGCCGCGCGTACGCCGGCTTCGGGCGCCGCACGGGCGCGTGGGCGATCGACACGGTCCTGCTCCTCATCGGCTTCTTCGTGCTGTACTTCGTCGGCAATATCTTCATCGGCATAGGCCTGTTGTCGAGCGGTCAGGACCCGACGATCGAGAACGCGTTGGGCGCGGAACTGGTGCTGCTGCTGATCATGGGCGTGCTCGCCTGGCTGTACTACGCGGGCCTCGAGAGCTCCGCGTGGCAGGGCACGATCGGCAAGCGCCTGCTGCGGCTCGTGGTGACGGATCTGTACGGCCGCCGCATCCATTTCGGACGCGCGACCGCGCGCTTCTTCGGAAAGATCGTGTCGGCGCTGGTGCTCGGCGTGGGCTACCTGATGGTCATCTTCACCGAGCGCCGCCAGGGCCTGCACGACCTCATGGCGGGGACGCTCGTCGTCCGCCAGGAGCACCTCGCCCTGCTGACGGCTCCGGCCCCGCCGGCCGCTCCCCAGCAGGCGGGTGGCCAGCCGGGCGGAGCCAGCGAAGTCCAGGGCGCGTAGCGATTCCCCGTGCGTCCGGTCGGGGACCAGACGTCGAGCTGCACGTCCCTCCTAGGCGCCGGTCAGGTCCAGGCCCTTCTCGGGCGGCTCCGCCGGGAGCGACCACCGGATGTACGGGTGACCGGTCGCCACGTGGTACTCGTTGGCCTGGTCGACTGCGCGTCCGTACAGCGCGCCGAACGCGGTGCCGTCGTGCGCAAGCACGCTCCCGTACAGCAGCTCCAGGAGGCCGGTGTCGTACTCGCGGATCTGCTCGGCGTACTTGGGCCGCGTCACGGCGAGGCCGCGCAGCTGGCTCCGCGTGCGGCGAAGGTAGTACGCGGAGAGGTCCCAGTTTCCGCCGGCCGCCGCGTGCCAGCTCATCGCAAAACACCAGCTGACCGACGCCATGACTTCGCCCGTCCCGGGCAGCGCCGCGGCGATGTCCTCCAGCGTCAGCTCGGTGTGCTTGGTCCGAATCCGGGGCGCATCCAGCATCGGCGGCCAAGCCTACCGCATGGGTTATGCTTGACGGCGGTTGTCCAGGCCGAGGGTCGTTCGCGTCCTCCGGCACCTCAGCGCAACGAAGAAAAGGGTGTGATCGAGACTTGAAGGTAGTCGTCAAGGATCCGGAGGAGTTCGAGCAGGCACTGCGCGAGTTCCGACGCAAAGTGCAGGAGCAGGGCCTGGTGCGCGAAATGCGTCGTCGCGCGCACTACGTGCCTCCGGCTGAGGCGCGCAAGATCAAGAGCCTCCGCGCCCGACGCCGCCGCACCCGATAGCGCTATAATTGCCGCCGTTCGGTGGCTATGGCGGAGGGGAAACACCCGTTCCCATTCCGAACACGGAAGTTAAGCCCTCCAGCGCCGATGGTACTGCTGCGGTAACGCAGTGGGAGAGTAGGTCGTTGCCGAGCATTTCAACCCCGCAGGCCGCGAGGCCAGCGGGGTTTTCGTTTGCGCGGGTCGGCGCCGCTACGCGGCGGCAGCCGGCTCCGGGTGCAGCCGCCGGAACAGGAGCGCGCAGCGGATCGCCAGCACCACCAGCAGCGAGAAGATCGTCACCATCACCGCTCCGATGATCTGCGTGAGCCCGCCGTGGAACGCCGCGATCAGCGCCACGAGCAGGATGCACGAGGCTCCCAGGATCGGGATGAACACCCGGTCGTGCACCGCCATCAGGAACTGGACCAGCAGGTTGTCCAGACTCAGGCCGAGGCCGATGAACGTGACCGCCAGCACGTAGGGCTGGGCGGCGCTGAACTGGGAACCGAACAGCAGCGCGGCGATCAGGCCTCTGGTCACCCCGAACACGACCACGGCGCCCAGCCCCAGGGTGGCCATCAGGCCCGCCGAGAGCAGCAGCAGCCGGGCCGGGTGACGCCGCGTGGCGATCGCCTCCACGACGCGCGGGAACAGCACCTGGCTGACGCTCAGGGTGCCGTAATAGATGATCACCTCGATCTTGTTGAGGCTTCCGTAGATGCCGGCGTCGTGCTTGTCCAGGTAGTGCACGGCCAGCACCACGTCCAGGTTGTACAGCAGGAGGACGCCCAGGGTGCCGGCCGCCGCCGTCATGCCGAAGGCCGCCATCGCCCGCATCCGAACCGGTTCGCGCTCGATCCGGAAGAGGTCGCGCAGCATCCAGGTGCCGACGAGGTACGCGAACGTGACCCCGATCAGCATCGCGATCATCGAACCGGTGACCGCGAGGCCGATCGCCAGCAGGACGACCAGGCTGGCCACGCGGACCACCAGCTCCAGGCCGAGGTTCGCGGACAGCGCCGTGAACCGCTGCGTGCCCTGCAGGACGCCGCGAGGGATGGCGGTGAAGCAGTAGACGGCGATGGCGAGGCCCAGCCAGAGCACCGGGACCGGCGAGGCGAAGTTCTCGAACCGCGCCAGCGGGACGGCCACGGCGGCCGTCAGCAGGCAGAAGGCCACTGTCGGCAGGATCAGCAGCTGGCTGGAGCGCCGGACGATGTGGCGGATGGCCCCGGGCCGTCCGGCGACGTCCAGGTTCGCGGCGTAGCGGGCCAGGACCAGCACCAGCGTCAGGTTGGCGATCGTGCCGACGGTGTAGAGCGAGACGAGCGCGGCCACCTCGCCGTACTGCCGCGGACCGAGCGTCCGGCCGGCGATCGAGTGGTAGACGAACCCGCCCACGCCGGCGGTGAAGCCCCCCAGGAACAGGACCAGGTTCTGCCGGACGAGGGTGCTCTGGCGCATTCGCTGGAGGCGCGAAAGCGGTTCGCGCTCTGCCGGCGACTCTAGGGTCGCGGTCACGAGCCCACCATTTTAGGGATCGTTCCTGGGGGTTCGCGCACGGCGGTGTCCACCGGTATCCTGTGCGGACATGACGCCCGGGAAGCCGCTGGTCTCCGCGATCGTCGTCAACTGGAATACCCGGGACCAGCTCCTGGACTGCCTCCGCGCCTACTACGCGTGCTCGGACGTGCCGGCCGAGGCGGTGGTCGTCGACAACGCGTCCATGGACGGGTCGGTCGACGCGGTCGCCCGGGAGTTCCCCGAGGCCAAGGTCATCCGCCAGCGGACGAACGTGGGTTTCGGCCGCGCGAACAATGCCGGCCTGCAGGTGGCGGAGGGCCGCTTCATCCTGCTCATGAACCCCGACGTCACGGTCATGCCCGGCTGCGTGGGCAGGCTCGCCGACTTCCTGCTCGTGCGCCCGGACGCCGGCGCCGTGGGGCCCAGGCTGCAGCGGCCGGACGGGCTCCTCGACGAGACGGCACGGCGCGGATTCCCGAGCCCGGGCGCGACGCTGTTCCACTACACCGGGCTGGGCAAGATCTTCCCGCACAACGAGCGGCTGAACCGCTACTCGATGGGGCACCTGCCGGCCACCGAGACCCACGAGATCGACGCGGGCACGGCCGCCTGCATGATGGTCCGCCGGGCCGCGATCGACCGGGTCGGCTTCTTCGACCCCGACTACTTCCTGTTCGGCGAGGACCTGGACCTCTGCTACCGCTTGAAGTCAGGCGGCTGGAAGGTCTTCTACCTGCCCACCGCGCGCGCGGTGCACGCCAAGGTCATGGCGTCGAAGCAGGAGTCGTCGCGCATGCTGCTGGAGCTCCACCGCGCGATGTGGACCTTCCACCACAAGCACTACGCGGCCGACCTGCCGGCCTTCGCCAACGGGCTGGTGTGGGCGAGCATCTGGGCCCGCTGGGCCCTCAAGGCGGCGACGTCGTCGAACTCGCGGAACGGCCACGGCGGCCAGGCCCGCGGCCCGGCCGGCGGCGGCTACTCCGGGCCCGCGTAGGCCGGCAGCGCCTCGATCTCCGCGTCGCTCAGGTCCACGTGCACGGCGGTGCCGACGACCTCGACGACGCGGTCGGCCGGCAGCCTGGCCCGGTGGCCGAGGAGGCCGGGCCGGCGGAGGACCAGCGTCGTGACCCGACCGGCCTCGTCCGTCAGGACCTCGCTCACCTCGCCGACGTGCTCGCTGCCCGAGAAGACCGGGCTCCCGGGGGCGATCTCGTGCACCGCGGAGAGGTCCAGGTCGAGGTGCACCGGCGGGACGTACGGCTCCTGCCCCACGAGCGCGGAGACGATGGCGAGGAAGTAGCCCAGCGAGTAGCCGCCGGGCGCCCGCCAGTTGCGGCCCGGCTCGCCCACCAGTTCGGGGCGCGCCTCGGGCTGGCGGCCCAGCTCGTCCCGGTCCAGGTCGGCGGCCAGGCGGGCGCCGTCGACGTCCCGCAGGTGGCCGATGCCCACGAGGCGGCCATGGACCACGACGTGGGTCACCCGATGCGCCTGCTCGTCCACCACCAGCCGCTCGACCGTGCCCAGGCGGCGTCCGTCGCGGCCGAGCACCTCCTCGTTCATGCGGAGGCTCCTCACCGCGACTCCTCGGCCCCGACGCCCTCGGGCCGGACCTCGATCCGCCTGCGCGCTTCCTCCAGGCGCTGTTCGCAGAGTCGCAGGTACCTGCGCGCCTCGTCGACCGCGGTGATCGCGTCGTCGAGGGACAGGTCGCCGTCCTCCAGGACCTTCAACTTGCGGTCGAGCAGGTCCAGCGCCTGCTCGTAGGTCAGCTCTTCGGCTCCCCCGACCCCCTCCCCGGCCACTGGGGAGGGGCGGGTTCTCTCGCTTCGCTCGTTCAATCTCGTGTCTCCTCGACGCGCGCGGCGAGGGAGCCGGCGCCCAGCCGCACCGTGATGGCACGGCCAGGCGCGGTGTCAGCCGCGGACCGCAGGACGTGGCCCGCCTGGTCCAGCGTGATGCTGTAGCCGCGGGCCAGGACGCGCTCCGGGCTCAGCGCCTGGAGCCGGCCCCGGCGGTGGGCCAGCCCCGTGTCGGCGGCCGCGAGGCGGCCCGTCACCGTCCGGTCCAGGCGGGCTGGCACGTCCCGGCCGGCCAGCTCGGCGCGCCGCTGCCGGAGGAGGCGCCGGGCGGCCGCCTCCAGGCGGCCGCCGCGCTCCCCCAGCAGCTCCTGCCGGCGCTCGAGCTGGCGAGCGGGGCTGAGGCGCGCCAGATCGGAGCGGAAGCGCTCCAGCCGCTCGGATCGCCGGCGCAGGAGCGCGGGCAGCGCCAGCTTCAGACGCTGGCGCCGCTGGGCCAGCCGCTCGGTGTGGCCGGCGATCTGGCGCGCGGTCTCTCGCTCCAGGCGCCGGCGGCGTTCGGCCAGCGCGGCAACCAGGTCGCGCTTGAGCGGCACCACCCGCGTGCCCGCCTCGGTCGGCGTCCGGCACTCGGCGTCGGCGACCATGTCGGCCACGGTCCGGTCCGACGTGTGGCCCAGCGCGGTCACGACCGGGATGCGCGAGGCGAGGATGGCGCGGGCGACCGGCTCGGTGTTGAACGCGTAGAGCTCCTCGAAGCTGCCGCCGCCCCGGGCGATGACCACGACGTCCGCCCGCCCCTCCTGGTTGCAGCGGCGCAACGCCAGCACCACGCTGCCGGGCGAGGCGGTGCCCTGCACCTGGGCCGGATACACCAGGATCTCCATGTTCGGGTAGCGGTCCCGGATCGTCTCCTGCAGGTCGTGGATGACCGCCCCGGTCGGCGAGGTGATGAGGGCCACCACGCGAGGCAGGAACGGCAGTCGCCGCTTGCGCTCCGGCGCGAACGCGCCCTCCAGCTCCAGGCGGCGCTTGACCGCCTCCAGCTGCGCCCGAAGCCGGCCCACGTCGTCGAACTGGATGAAGTCGACGATGAGGTTCAGCGCCCCGGACTGCCAGAGGTCGACCTTGCCCCGGAAGACGAAGACCTGCCCGTCCTCCGGCACGATGCCCAGCCTGCGCGCCTGGTCGCCGTACAGGAACGCCTGCACGACCGCCTGCTGGTCGCGCACCGCGAACGAGTAGTTGCCGCGGCCGGTGCGCTTGAGGCCGGTCACCTCGCCCCTGACCAGGACGGTCGAGAGCGGCCGGAGCGCCCGCCGGATCTCGAACGACAGCTCGCTGACGGTGAGCGGCCGCCGGGCCTCCTCCGGACGAACCATCAGTGACAGCCGCCGGCGATCAGGACCGCGCCGAAGGGCACGCTGGCGACGCGCGCCGTGCTGCCGCTGCCGGCCCAGCGCCACACCGCGCCCGCGCGGCTGCCGAACCACACGACGGACCCGTCCACCGCGACCGGTCCGGCCGGGTTCCCGTCGCCGGGCGCGCCCGCGTAGATGGATGTGCTGCCCGCGTAGACCGTGTACGAGGCGCCGGAGGTGACCGCGACCAGCGGCGCGGTGCCGGTCGCGCCCAGCACCTGCGTCGCGCCCTGGTACGCGCCCACGTCGCTCACGGAGCCGCTGTGGAGGTCGAGCTTGCGGACGTGGCCCTGTTCCTGGCCGTAGGCGAAGCCGCCCCCGATGGCGCTCCACACCCCGCCGCCCGTGATCTGGTGGAAGCCGCCCGCGCCGTCGATGAGCCCGAGGCCCTGGGTGGCCTGGCCGGCGGTGGCCGCCACGTAGACGCCCTCGGTCTCGTAGCTGACGACGACGGACGGAGCGGGGACCGTGACCGGGTGGTCGCCGCCGCTGGCGACGTCCACGATGTGGATCACGGTGTTGTCGCCCCACGCGTAGTGGGCGCCATCTGGCTCGACCCACGACCGGAACGTCGGCACCCAGCGCGTGAACCCCAGGTCGTAGTCGCCCATGCTCGCCGAGTCCGGCGTGAACGTCGCGGCCGGGAACTGGATGAAACCGCCCTTGCCGCGCGTGCCGTCTCCCTCGCGGCCGTCGACGGGCGCGTCGCCGGAGGCGACCGGCAGCCGGCACGGTCCGACCGAGACCGGCGTCGCGGGGGCCGTGCTCGGCTGAGCGGCGGTCGTCGGGAGCTCGCCGCACGACGCCAGCGCGACCAGGCCGATGAGGGTGGCGAGTCGAGCGCGCTCGATCACAGGAGGCCAGGCCCCCAGCCTAGCCGCCGATCTGGGACATGCTCTTGGCGGGTCGGACGAAGCCCTCCTGGTTGATCAGGTGGCCCTCCTCCTTGCGCCAGACCGCGCCCTCGATGACGCGCGCCAGGTGGTCGTCCGAGGCGCCCCCGCGCATGAGATCGCGCAGCGGCGTCTCGTGCAGCGAGAACAGGCACGTCCGCAGCCCGCCCTCCGCCGTCAGCCGAACGCGGTTGCAGGTCGTGCAGAACGCCTGGGAGACCGACGAGATGAAGCCGACGCCGCCCGGAGCGCCGTCCGCGAACCGGAAGTTCGTCGACGGGCCGGGTCGGTCGGTCGGCGTGGGCGTGAGCGGGAACAGGTCCTCGATCCGCTCCTGGATGCGGAGGCTCGGCACCACCAGGTCGTTGGACCAGATCTCGTCCCCGTCCAGGGGCATGAACTCGATGAACCGGACCTCGTAGCCCTTCTCCCGGGCCAGCCGCGCGAAGTCCACGACCTCGTCGTCGTTGCTGCCCTTCATCACGACCATGTTCAGCTTGATCGGGCTGAGGCCAGCCTCCTCGGCGGCCGCGATGCCGTCCATCGTGCGGGCGAACGCGTCGACCCGAGCGATCTCCTTGAACCGGTCCAGGTGGAGGGTGTCGAGCGAGATGTTGACGCGCTTCAGGCCGGCCTCGGCCAGCAGCCTGGCCTTGTTGCGCAGCAGCACGCCGTTCGTCGTCATCGTGATGTCGAGCGTGGGGTCGAGGTCGTTGATCATCGCGACCAGCTCCTCGATCCGGTGTCGCACCAGCGGCTCGCCACCGGTCAGGCGGATGGTGCGCACCCCGTAGCGCTGCACGAACAGCCGGGCCAGGCGGTGGATCTCCTCGAAGCGCAGGATGTCCTCGCGCGCGAGCCAGCGCAGGCCTTCGGCGGGCATGCAGTACACGCAGCGGAAGTTGCAGCGGTCCGTGACCGAAATGCGGAGGTCGTCCGCAACGCGACCATAGCTGTCCCACAGGCGCGTCTTTCCCGGGGTCCCCGCGAAATCGCGGTGGTGGGGTGCGGATTTTGTGGGGTGGGTCACATGGTCGATGATAGCGAGCATGCAGTACGAGCACGTGCTGGTCGACCGGCACGGCGCGGTGGGCCTGGTGACGCTCGACCGGCCGCGGGTCCTGAACGCGCTCAGCCCCGCGCTGATCGCCGAGCTGAGCGACGCTCTGGAGCGCTTCGACGCCGATCCGGACGTGCGCGCGGTCGTGCTCACGGGCGGCCAGCGGGTGTTCGCCGCGGGCGCCGACATCGGCGACATGTCCGAACGCGGGCCCGTGGAGCAGCTCCAGCGCGACCAGACCGGCCGGTGGGCCCGTATCGCGGCGTTCACCAAGCCCCTGATCGCGGCCGTCAACGGCTACGCGCTGGGCGGCGGCTGCGAGCTGGCCCTGATGTGCGACCTCATCGTGGCCGGCGACACCGCGCGCTTCGGGCAGCCGGAGATCAACCTGGGCATCATCCCGGGCGCCGGCGGCACCCAGCGCTGGCCCCGGACCGTCGGCAAGTACGTGGCGATGGAAGTGAACCTGGGCGGCGCGCCGATCACGGCGCGGCGGGCGTACCAGCTCGGCCTGGCCAACAAGCTCGTGCCGGCCGAGGCGACGCTGCAGGTGGCCCTGGACCTCGCGGCGCAGCTCGCGGACAAGGCGCCGGTGGCGCTGCGGCTGGCCAAGGAGTCCGTCAACCAGGCGCTGGAGCTGCCGCTGGCCGAGGGCCTGTCGGTCGAACGCAAGAACTTCTACTTCCTGTTCGCGACGGAGGACCAGAAGGAGGGCATGCGCGCGTTCCTCGAGAAGCGCAGGGCCCAGTTCAGGGGGCGGTGACGATGGCCGAGGCGAGGACGGACGTGGCGGTGGTGGGCTACGAGGTCGAGAACGGCGTCGCGTGGATCCGTCTCAACCGGCCGGACCGCATGAACGCGGTGAACGGCGAGCTCCGGCGCGGCCTGGTCGACGCGGTCAAGCGCGCCGAGCGCGACGAGTCCGCGAAAGTGCTCGTGGTCACGGGGAGCGGCCGGGCGTTCTGCGCTGGCGCGGACGTGCGCGAGTTCGGAAACCGCGAAGGAGCGGTGGACGCCATCCGCGGCGAGTACGAACTGGTGCTCGGCCGCCTGCACGAGATGCCGAAGCCGACGATCGCCGCCTTGAACGGCGTCGCCGCCGGCATCGGCGCCTCGCTGGCGCTGGCGTGCGACATCCGGTACTCGGTGCCCGGGGCCAGCTTCGTGGAGGCGTTCGTCAAGATCGGGCTCACGGTCGACGGCGGCGCCACGTGGCTGCTGCCGCGCCTGATCGGCACCGGCCGGGCGCTGGAGATGATGTACACGGGCGAGCCGCTGGGCGCCGAGGAGGCGGCGCGGATGGGCCTGGTCAACCGCGTGGTGGCGCCCGAGGAGCTGGAGCCCGTGGTCCGGGCGCTGGCCGAACGGCTCGCGGCGGGGCCCACGCAGGCGCTGGGCGCGATCAAGCGCTCCGTCAACCACGCGATGCACTCGACGCTGGAGGAGGCGATCGAGTTCGAGTTCCTCCTCCAGGGCGTCCAGATGCAGAACGAGGACTTCAGGGAAGGTGTCAGCGCGTTCCTCGAGAAGCGGCAGCCGAGATTCCAGGGGAGGTAGGGTGCGCTTCGCGCTGCAAGAGGGGACTTCGTCCCCCCTTTCAGAACCCCCCTCTTGTCCGGAACGCCGGGTGCGCCTGCGGCGCCTCGCTTCGCGGACCACCACAGGTCCCCGAAGATGGGATCACGGACTCATACACTCGGGCGAAGCCCTTGTTTCCGGCGGCCCTGGTGCTTGTTGCAGAGGAGGGAGTTGACGTGGCCGAGCTGCGCGAGGCGGTGATCGTGGCGACGGCGCGCACGCCGATGGGCCGGTACGGCGGCCAGCTGAAGGACGTCCGGCCGGACGACCTGGCCGGACTGGTGATCGGGCAGGCGGTCGAGCGCGCGGGCGTCCGGCCCGACGAGGTCGACGACGTGGTGTTCGGCTGCGCCAACCAGGCCGGCGAGGACAACCGCAACGTGGCGCGTATGGGCCTGCTGCTGGCCGGCCTCCCCGTCGAGGTGCCGGGCCAGACGGTCAACCGGCTCTGCGGCTCCGGCATGCAGGCGACGATCACGGCGGCGCACGAGATCCAGACGGGCGGCGCCGAGGTGATGGTCGCCGGCGGGGTCGAGAGCATGACACGGGCCCCGTGGGTGATGGGGAAGCCGGACGGCGCGTTCCCACGCGGCCCGCAGACCGCGTACGACACGGCGCTGGGCTGGCGGCTGGTCAACCCGCGGATGCAGGAGCTCTACGGGACCCTGCAGATGGGCGAGACGGCAGAGCGGGTGGCGGCCAAGTACGAGGTCGACCGTCAGGCGCAGGACGAGTTCGCACTGCGCAGTCACCAGCGAGCGGTGGCGGCCCAGGCATCGGGCCGCTTCGAGGCCGAGATCGTGCCGGTCACGGTGCCCCAGCGCCGGAGCGACCCGCTCGTGCTGACCGCTGACGAGGGGCCGCGGCCGGACTCGTCGCTCGAGAGCCTGGGCAAGCTGCGGGCGGCGTTCCAGAAGGACGGCACGGTGACCGCCGGCAACGCGTCGCCGCTGAACGACGGCGCGGCGGCCCTGGTGCTGATGACCGCCGAGCAGGCGAGCGAGCGGGGTCTGCGGCCGCTGGCCAGGTTCGTAGCCGGCGCCGCCGCGGGCGTCCACCCGGACTACATGGGCATCGGTCCGGTGCCGGCGACGCTGAAGGCCCTGGAGCGCGCCGGCCTCCAGGTCGCGGACATCGGCGTGGCGGAGCTGAACGAGGCGTTCGCCGCCCAGGCGGTGGCGTGCGTGCGTCTGCTGGGCCTGGACGAGGAGGCGGTCAACGTGAACGGCGGCGCGATCGCGCTCGGCCACCCGCTGGGCTGCAGCGGCGCCCGGCTGGTGGGCACGCTGGTCCACGAGATGGGCCGGCGCCAGTCGGAGTTCGGACTGGCCACGATGTGCATCGGAGTCGGCCAGGGCATCGCCTCGATCTGGCAGCTCGTGTAGACGCGATACGCCGTCAGGCCGCCGCGTCTACCAGCTTGACCGGGTAGCCAAGGTCGCCGGCGTCGCGAGCCAGTTTCTTGTCGAGCGTCCACACCTCTGCGCGCAGTTCCAGCGCGAGCGCGAGATACGCGGCGTCGTAGGCGTTCTGGCGATCGAGCCGGCGCGCGATCGCGCAGGTGGTTTCGCCGCCGGCCCTGAGGGGGTGGTAGACGAGAGGGATCCTCATGGCCCATCGCCAGGCAGTCGGTACGAGCCTCGGCGGGAGGTTGCCCGCCGAGGAGGCACGGGTCAGGCCATTGGCGACCTCGTACGGCAGGAGTTCGGGCGCGTGGAGCTCCTCAGCGGCGGCCGTCCACGTGTCGAGAAGCGCCTGGACCGCAGGTGCGCGGCTGTCCTGCGTCACCAGCGCCACCACGAGGCTGGCGTCGATGATCCGCATCAGACGTCCGCCCCGCGCTCTTCGAGCTCGCGCCGGCCCTCACGTACGATGGCGACTGCGTCCATCTCCGTGCGCATCTGCCGCCGGATCTCCGCAAGCCCGGCGAGCGCCTCCCGGAGGCGCGCCAATCGGTCCGCGACGGTCTCGCCCTGCGGCACCGGTCGGAACGTGAGCAGCTCGTGCAGCTCGTCGCGATCCACGTACGTGCGCCGGTCCATCGGGCGGCGGTAGGCGTGGAGTCGTCCCGCCCGGATGTGGCGGTGCAGCGTGGTGCGATCGACGTGGAACTCGCTCGCGGCCTGGCGGACGGGGATGAGACTGGCCATGGCCCAATTCTAGCGGGCGAACAGAAGCGCACGGTGGCGCACGGCGGCGCGACGTCCGGGCGCTACAGTTGACTCTCGATGAAGCTCCTCGTCCTCGGCGGCACCGCGTTCCTGGGCCGCCACCTCGTCGAGGCGGCGCTGGACCGCGGCCACGAGGTCACGCTGTTCAACCGCGGCCGCACGAACCCGGAGCTGTTCCCGGACGCTCAGCGGCTGACCGGCGACCGGGACGGCGGCCTGGAGCCGCTCCGGGGCCGCCGCTGGGACGCCGTGGTCGACACGTCCGGTTACGTTCCGCGCGTGGTCCGCCAGTCTGCCGAGCTGCTCCGCGACTCCGGCGTGTACGCGTTCGTCTCCACCGGCTCGGTCTACCCGCTCCAGGCCGGGGACCGCTCCGAGGAGGGCCCGGTCGAACGGATGGACGACCCCGCGAACGAGGACGTGCAGGCGCACTACGGCGCGCTGAAGGCCCTGTGCGAGGAGGTGGTCACGGGCGTCTTCGGTTCGCGGGCGCTGGTCGTCCGTTCGGGTCTGATCGTCGGCCCGTTCGACCCGACCGGCCGCTTCACGTACTGGGCGGTCCGCCTGGGCCGCGGCGGCGAGGTGCTCGGCCCGGGCGATCCCGAGCGGCACGTCCAGTTCGTCGACGCTCGCGACCAGGCCGCCTGGATCCTGGACATGGCCGAAGCCGGTCGCGGCGGGACGTTCAACGTGGCCGGGCCCTCCCGACCGCTCCCGTTCGGAGACCTGCTGAGCCGCTGCCCGGGGCCGGTCACGTGGGTTGCCGACCAGTTCCTGCTCGACGAGGGCGTCCAGCCCTACACAGAGATGCCGCTGTGGGTGCCCGCGTCGGTGGGGCGCCTGAACATGCCGATCGAGCGCGCGCTCGCGGCCGGCCTGCGCCACCGCGACGTGGACGAGACCATCCGCGACACGCGGGCCTGGGCGGAGTCGCTGGACGGCGCCGCCGGCCAGGTCGACGCGGGCGGCCGCGTGCGCCGGCCGACGGCGCTGACGCCCGAGCGCGAGGAGGAGCTGCTCGAGCGCTGGCACGCGACCCTTGGGTGAGCGCGATGCGACGGCGGTCCAGGCGATGTTCGACCACATCGCCCGGCGGTACGACCTCCTCAACACCGTGCTGTCGTTCGGCTCCGACGCCCGCTGGCGGCGGCGGGCGGCCCGCTCGGCCGGGCCCCCGGTGGACGGCCGTGCGCTCGACGTCGCCTGCGGCTCGGGCAAGCTGACCGGGGAGCTGCGGCGCCTGGCCGCGCATGGCCTGGTGATCGGGATGGACTTCAGCGCCAGGATGCTCCAGGTCGCGGCCGCGAACGCGCCAGGCCCGCGGTACGTGCGCGGCGACGGGCTGTGCCTGCCGTTCGCGGACGGCGCGTTCGACGCGGTGACCGTCGCCTTCGGACTGCGCAACTTCGCCGACCCGGAGCGCGGGCTGAGCGAGATGCGGCGCGTGCTGCGGCCCGGCGGCCGCGCGGTGGTACTGGAGTTCGTGCGCCCCCGGCCCGGCCCGCTCGGCGCGGCGTATCGGGCCTACCTGGTCCACGTGCTGCCCCGCATCGGCGCCCTGGTCTCCGGCGATCGCGGAGCGTACCGCTACCTGAGCCAGACCGTCGACGAGTACCGGACGCCGGAGGAGCTGGTGGCGCTCGCCTCCCGCGCCGGCTGGCGCGAGCCGAGGATCGACCTGCTCACGCTGGGTACCGTGGGGGTGCTGGCCGGCCTGCGCTGATGCGACGCATCGCGGACAGGCGGCGGGCGGTCCTGGCGATGGCAGGCGCCGTCCTGCTCGCCGCCTGCGGAACGGGCGGCGCCGCGGGCGCCGCAGGCTCGCCAGGCACTCCGTCGCCGATCCCGTCGGCCGCCGCGAGCCCCATCTCGTGCGCCGGCCAGGTGCTGGGGCGCATGACCGAGGACCAGCGCATCGGCCAGCTGTTCTCGCTCGGTCTGCCCGGCAACGCGCTCGGCCCAGGCGAGCGCGCCGCCATTCGGACGCTGCACCTCGGTTCGGTGTGGTTCGTCGAGACGAGCCACGCGGGAGTCGGGCCGATCCGGGCGGTCGCAGACGCTGTGGAGGCGCAGGCCACAGGCTCCGCGACTGACGGCGTGCGCCTCTTCGTCGCCGCCAACCAGGAGGGCGGGCAGGTCCAGGCCCTCAACGGGCCGGGCTTCTCCAGCATCCCGTCGGCGCTCGAGCAGGGCGGTCTGGATCCGGCCGTGCTGCAGGGCGACGCCGCCGCGTGGGGGCGGGAGCTGAAGGCCGCCGGGGTGAACTTGAACTTCGCGCCCGTAATGGACGTGGTCCCGCCGGGGACAGACGCTCAGAACCTGCCGATCGGCGCGCTCCAGCGCGCGTACGGCCACGACGCCCGGACGGTGGGCACGCACGGTGCCGCCTTCGTGCGCGGGATGACGCAGGCCGGGGTGGCGACGACGGTCAAGCACTTCCCCGGCCTGGGTCGCGTCCAGGGCAACACGGACTTCGCGGCCGGCGTGGTGGACCAGACCACGACGCCCGACGACCCCTCGCTGGCGTCGTTCCAGCAGGGGATCGTGGCCGGCGCCCCGTTCGTGATGGTGGCGCTGGCCACGTACACGCGCATCGACCCCGCCCACCTGGCGGTGTTCTCGCCCACGGTCATCGGCCTCCTGCGCGGCAGCATGGGGTTCGGCGGCGTCGTGGTGTCCGACGACCTGGGCGCCGCCGAGGCCGTGGCGGCGATCACGCCCGAGCGGCGCGCGGTCGACTTCCTCGCGGCCGGCGGCGACCTGGTGGTCTCCAAGACGCTGGACGCCACGGTCCGGATGGCCGGCGGCGTCCAGGCGCGGGCCGCTACGGACCCCGCGTTCCGGGCCGTGGTCGACGCGGCGGCCCTGCGCGTCCTGACCGCCAAGCAGGCGTTCGGGCTGCTGCCGTGCGGCTAGCACCTGGCTGCGCTGCGGGTTCAGTTGTGGTCCGAAGGACCTTTTGTTAACG
>DASQZW010000307.1:0-4428 GCA_035638495.1 Terriglobales bacterium | reverse complement strand
CATGGGCGCGGGCGGTGCCGGTGTCGGAGTCGGGGTGGGTGGGGCGGGCGTCGCGGTTGGAGGCGCGACGGTGGGGGTCGAGGTCGGCGGCGCCTGAGACGCGGGCGCGCTCGTCCGTTCGCTGGGCTTCGCCGCGACGGCCGACTGGCCGCAGCCGGTCATCGCGAGGAACGTCACGGCGGCGACCGTCAGGAGGAGCCTCTGCATAGTCTTCTCTGCGGGGAGTACCGCGGCGGGTTATGCATCGATCGAGCCCGCCAGCGTCGCGTGCTCCCGGTCGAGGTCCGACAGCACCGACGGATCGCTGAGCCACTCGTGGCCGCCGCGCGCCGCCGAGATCCGCCGCACCAGGCGCCGCGCCTCGTGCTCCGGGTAGCCGAGGCGTGCGAGCACCTTCTCGCACTGGACGGTGTGCTGGGCGAGGTGCCCGGAGAAACGATGCAGCCGGAAGCGGACGTCGACGGCGTAGCCGGACCAGACCGTGGGCCGCCCCAGCCGCTCGTCCGGGAAGACCAGCGTCCGGCGCCCCTCCTCGCGTGCCGCCGAGAGCCGGCCGAGCCATGCGGAGACCGTCGCGGCGTCCTCCAGCGGCACCTCCACTTCCACGCGGACCGGGTCGTCGTCCGAGCGGCGCGCGGCGTACGCCGTCTGGACCTGGTACCGGCGCTCCACGAAGAGGACGTGCTGGAGCACCTGGCGGATCGTCCACTCGCCGGCGCCCGGCTCCTCGTCGAGCAGCCCATCGGGCCGGCCGCACAGCAGGCCGCGCAGGTCGCCGAATGCGGCCTGGGCGAGTGCGGTCGCCCGGGCCGCCTCGCTCGCGCCCGGCCCGGCGGCTGCCAGTGCCGCGAGCTCGATCTCGAGCGACCGGAGCAGCGCATCGCGAACCTCGAGGCCCCCGCCCTCGTGGCCGGGCCACCGCCACGGCTCGGACAGGCGCTGCTCCGTGAAGCCTGCGAAGCGGATGAGCGTGTCCTGGAAGAGCGACAAGGACCCTAGCATGGCACCGCGGCGGCTCGGGAAGCCACCGCGGTGCCGGGTGGTGGACGGGAGACGGATCAGTGCCGCTGCTCCCTCATGAGGTTGGCCGGAAGCACGGCCACCCAGGCCGAGGTGATCGCGCCCATCACGATCAGGGGCACGCCCGAGCCGCCCAGCGCCATGCTCAGCGCGATGAGGGGGACCGGGAGCAGGGCGGAGGCCACGCAGTAGACCGCCCAGCCGCGCCGGCCGGCGCCCGCGAACCGGCGAGCCAGCACCAGGCAGGCCGCGATCAGCGAGATGAACGCGACGAAGAACGCGACGGTGTGCAGCATGGCGTGTCCGGAGTACGAGGTCGGGTTGCCGGTTGGAGCGCCGGCCGGAAAGCCCAGCGCCGGGTCGGGGGTGAAGACGCCGGCCGTGACCAGGCCGACGCCGTAGCCGGCGAGCAGGACCGGGCCCCAGGTCGCGCCGCGCCCGGCCCGCAGCGCCCGCCGGAGCCCGACCGCGCAGGCGAGGACCAGCAGGCCGGACACGACGAAGTTCGTGCGCTGGATCCATCCGAGGTCGCCGAGGGTCAGCATGCTGATCGCCATCCGCCTGATGTCGAAGCCCGGGCGGGTGAACGCCTGGACCAGCGACGCGACGATGAACAGCGGGCCGGCGACGGTGCCGCCGGCGAGCAGGAGGCGCGTGGTCGCCCGCTCCGATGGCCCGCTCGACGTCGTTTCGGTGGTCAGCGTGGTCGACTGGCTCATAGGTTCCATCTCCTCCGTGGAATGTACCGTACACTGTACGGCAGCATATCCCGTACGTTGTACGTATGTCAACTCCGAAATCCTCTCCCGACCCGGAGCTGCGCTCCCTGGTCGACCTGCTCCCCAGCCGCCGGTCGGGGCGGGTCCGGCGCGGCGGTCAGTCACCCTTGAGCCGCGACGAGGTCGTCCGCGCGGCGATGAAGCTCGCCGACGCCGAGGGGCTGGAGGCGACCTCGATGCGCCGCATCGCGACCGAGCTGGACGCCGGCACCATGACGCTCTACGGGTACGTGTCGGACCGGGAGGCGCTCCACGCCGCGATGCTCGACGAGGCCCTGGCCGAGATCGAGCTGCCCGGCCAGCGGACCGGGAGCTGGCGTGCCGACCTGGAGCTGGCCGCCCGGCAGCTCCGCGGCGTGTGCCGGCGCCATCCGTGGCTGGCCCAGCTCCTGGGCAACACGCCCGTGCTCTACGCGCCGCGCTGGATCCCGACGCTGGAGTTCAGCCTCGCCGCGCTGGAGCCGTTCGGACTGGATGTCCGGCATGCCGCCGCCATCGGACGGCTGGTGAACAACTACGTCGTCGGCGCCACGCTCCGGGAGACATCCGAGATCCCTGCCTCGGGCGCGGCTGACGACCCCGCCTACCGGGCGGCCGTGCGGGCCTACCTGCAGCAGGTCGAGTCGAGCGGCCGGTACCCGACGTTCGGCCGGCTGGTCCGGGAGATGCTCGACGGTCGCGACCTCACGCCCGACGAGAACTTCGACATCGGGCTGAGCTGCCTGCTCGACGGGATCGAGGCGCAGCTGAGCGGCGCTTAGCCTGCAAGCACCCGGTCGGCGACCCGGACGATGAGCGCCAGCTTCGCCCGCTGCGCCTCTGGCGTGATGTCGTTGCCCCCGACCGAGGTGGCGAACCCGCACTGCGTGCCGACCGCGAGCCGGTCGATGCCGGAGATGGCTGCCGCCGCGCGCAGCCGTGCTTCGATCTCGGCGTCCGACTCCAGCGTCGACCGCTTCGTCGTGACCAGGCCGAGCACGATCGTGCGATCGTCTGGCACGAGCCGCAGCGGCTCGAAGGTGCCGGACCGGTGGTCGTCGTACTCGAGCAGCAGGCGGTCCGCCCGGATGCGCCCGAAGATGGGTGCCGCGATCGCGTCGTACCCGCCGGCGACCAGCCAGCGGCTGTGCTGGTTGCCCCGGCACAGGTGGAAGCCGAAGGTGGCCGGCCGGCCCGCGTCGATGACGGCGTTGTCGAGCTCGACGCCATACGACAGCCAGCGCTCGAGGCTCCAGCCGCGGTCCTCGTAGAAGGCGCGCCAGACCGGGTCGACGAGCAGCGGGTAGTGCGGCGCGTCGAGCTGGATGTAGGTGCAGCCCAGGCGGACCAGCTCGCGGACCTCCTCGCGAAGGACGTCCACTACGTCGGCCATGAACGCGTCGAACGTCGGATAGGCGCCGGCCGACCGCTGCGGCGACCACAGGTTCGCGAACAGCGTCGGGCTGGGCAGCGTCACCTTCGCGACCTCGCCGGCTCCGACCCGCGCACGCAGGTACGTGAACTCCTCGGCGGCCAGCCCCCGCCGGCTGCGAATGGGAGCGACCACCGCCAGGTCGGGCGGCCGTTCGATGCGCACGTCCCCGATGCCCGCGTCGTCCGAGTGCCAGTCGCCCCACAGCCAGGCGTCGATGCCCACGCCGGCGAAGCCGGAGCAGGAGGCGGTCAGCTCGCTCTGGAACGATTCCCGCCGCATCTCCCCGTCGGTGACGACGGGGCAGCCGGCCTCCCGCTGGAGCGCCACCACCTCGTCGACCGCGCGGTCCTCGACCGCCTTGAACGCGGCCGCGTCCATGCGCGCGCTCGCGTACTCCTGCCTGGCCGCGATCAGGGCGGGCGGTCGCAGGAGGCTGCCGACGTGCTCGGCGCGAGCGTGCATCCGCCGGTCAGCCGCCGAGTGCGGCGCGGATCAGGTCGCGGAACTCGTCGTCGCCGATGGCGGCCGCGTCCTCGGGCCGCAGCTGGATGGTGCCCCTGCCGGTCTTGAGCCCGGGGTGGCGGTCCGTGAAGCCGGCGTCGCCGCCCCGCCCCCAGCCGTAGATCGACACGCCGTGCTTCCAGGCGCCGAGGAAGAGCCGGCGGCCGCCCACCCGGAACGTCGGCATGTGGTAGGAGAGCACGACGGTGGCGTCGGGGTGGGTCTCCAGGACGAGCCGCTGGAGGCGGTCGAAGAGCGGCCGGTGCTCGGGCGCGATGGATTCGATGTACTCGCGCACGTCGTCGTCCATCCGCCAATGGTGGACCCGGACCGCGGTCGAAGGCCACAACCTGGAGTCCGTCGCCCTGATCGCCGACAGACGCGGCCGAAAAGGTGGGGCGGCGGCCTATCCCAAGGGATCGCCGCTATTCGGCCTTCGAGAGGCGAGATGGGCGGTTCTCGATTGGAACTCAGAACCGCGTGCCCGCACCCAGGCGTGACGGCCGGCGGATCATCGGCTGGGCCGCCGGCCGGCGACGCTGCGCCGGAGGGCGTTGGGGGCCGGCCGCGGGCTGAACGCGGCTACGCCGCTTCCCAGGGATCGAAAAGGGGCACGCCAAGGCCCTCGAAGTCTCGGGCGTTGCGCGTGACCAGAGTCAGGGAGTGCGATTCGGCGGTCGCGGCAAAGAACGCGTCCATCGCGGTCATCGTCCT
>DASQZW010000306.1:0-27954 GCA_035638495.1 Terriglobales bacterium | reverse complement strand
GCTCGGACCGGACGATGAGGACCTCAGAGCCATCAGGAGGTACTGGAATTGAACGTTCACGGCGCACCTGAAGAGGTGCTGGCGATCCCCACCGCTCGCGACACCGGCGCCGAAGCGAGCAGCGCGATGAACGAGCCGGTGCTCGGCTGCCGCGCGTGGCTGGTCGAGCGGGGCCGCGACGGATACCGGTTCTGGAGCGTGCTCGTGCCAGCCCGGTGGGCTGACGCCTCGGGTGCATGGACCCGCGCGGTCTGCAGGCCCCAGGCCGGCATCGGATCGCCTCACACCCCGCACGACGACGCGACGGTCCCGGAGCTCGACTGCACGTGCGGGCTGTACGCCTATCGCAGCCTGAGCCTGGGCGGCTATGACGGCCGCCTGGCGCAGGCGGACGACACCGACCTCAGGATCGTCTGGGGCGCCGTCGCCGGGACCGGGCGGGTGCTCGCGAATCGAGATGGATGGCGGGCGCAGTTCGCACGCCCCGTGGCGATCCTGCGTGAGTCCCGGCCCGACGCCCAGTTGCGAGCCATGGCCGACCAGCTCGGCATCCCGCTCGTCTCCAGCTCCGAGATGGAGCGCGTGGCCTCTCAGGGTTGGCGGCCCTGGCGCACGAACACCATGGAGCGTCTGGAATTGAGCGTTTGAACGGATCCCGGTCGGCGTGGCCGCTGGAGGTGAACGTGGACGCGTTACCTGGACAGCCCTGCCCACGAAATGGTGAACAGGTCCGGCTCCTCACGACTCCACGCCGCCGGCTCGTTCATGAGCTCACCACACGAACGGGACGAGGCGCTTGGACCTGGCCATGTAACGGACGTAGTCGTCCCCCAGCTCGGCGACCAAGAACCTCTCTTCGATCCACATGCGATACCCGAGGACCGCGGTCATTCCCAGCACCAGCAGCAGCAACGATACCCACGATTGAACCGCGGCGCCGAGCCCGATGAAACCGACTACGACACCTGCGTAGCCGGGGTGACGCAGGAGGCGATAGGGACCGGTGTCCACGACTCGATGGTCACCTTGAATTTGCACCTCGAGAGAGAAAAACCGCCCCAGGGTGCGGTAAGCCCACGCAGTCAGCGCCAGGCCCAACAGGAACATGGCCATTCCCGGATAGAACAGCCAGTTCGGGAGCGTCCCGACACGGGCATAGCCGATGAAGATGGCGATTACCGCCATGGGCACGATGGCGAAGCAAGTCAGCGACGATACGTCTGTGCCAGGCCTGGTCTTGATTGAAGCGGCGTTCTGACGACTCCAGCGGGCGAAATAGAGGAATGGCACGACGAACCCGACGACGATGGCCAGCCAGAACAGAAACTCCTCAACTCGCGCAGGAAAGAGCGGAGACACAGCGGACGTGGTCATCTCAGGAGTTCCCTCCGGACGTGGATGCAAGGACGCCTTCTTCCAGGTTGGCCTTGATGCGTTCGAGGCTGCGGCGATTCTCGACTGGCATCTGTCGCCGGCGGAGCACGACGAGGGGCCATGTCAGGGCACGGAACAAGAGGGCACTGTGCCATACCGTGCGCTGGACCAGATGCGTGCCACCATCGCTCTCCGACAGCACCAACTCCCAGTCGAAGGCGCTCCCCTTCGAAAACCAGGCACGCCAGGCGACCCGTGACCCTGGTTCCAGGGCGGTGATACGGCTGTGCGTGACAGCCCTGAAGGGCACGGTCTCCGCAGCGGCAAACTCGCTGCCCACCTGAATCGGGCCGGGGGTGACCTGCTCGAGGTAAGCCATGCGGGCGTAGGCCCACTCCTTGTGCCGTGGAAAGTCCGCCAGGTAGCGGTAGACCTCCGAAACCGGGGCATCGATGTCGATGCTGACCTCGCTCTGCCACATGTTCCCAACCTCCTGGTAGATGGAGGCGAGTCTCCCACGCGCTCACGACCCCGCACATCGCGCGTTCGCGCTATTCCAGGAGGTCGTGCTCGACTGCGAACAGGGCCGCACCCGCCCGTGTCGCCACACCGATCTTGTCGTAGATGTGGCGCACGTGGTGGTCGACGGTGCTGGGCGAGATCTTGAGGAGCCCGGCCACCTGCCTCTTGGTTCCGCCGCGGCAGAGCAGGCGCAGGACCTCGACCTCACGGTCGCTCAGTCCAGAGGGCCAGCCAGCGGTGCGGTGGGGTCGATGTCCGGCTGCTGTCAGCACACGGCTCACGGCGTCTGCGTCCAGCCGCCCGGCGCGCGCCTCGGCTTCGAGCTCTCCGGCGGCGCGCGAGCGAGACAGTGGCAGGCGGAAGGGCCGAGGTTGGGTCATCGCCTGATAGGCATCGGCTGCCGCCAGCAGACGCGCCTCACGAGAGATTTCAGCGCGACGCGAGCCCCGGTGATATCCGGATCCGTCAAGACGCTCGTGGTGCATGCCGGCGCAACGGGCCAGCGGCTTGAGCGCCGCCGACCGCTCGAGAATGCGCTCCGAGTAGTAGGGGTGGAGCCGGACTCTCTCCCACTCTCCATCGGTCAGCGGACCCGGCTTGTCCCAGATGCCGTTCGGCACCGCGACACGCCCCAGGTCGTGCACCAGCCCGGCGCGGCGCAGGCTCTTCCCGTTGTGCGATGCGAGCGCGGCCAGCGCGGCCACGCCGCGAGAATGTCCGATCGTCCAGGGTGACTTCATGTCAACGAAGTCGGCGAAGGTCTCGAGCACTGATTCCAGCCGCGACTCCGGCACCCAGGGGTGTGGCTCCGGCTCCCGCTGGAGGACCGCTTCCCAGGGCGAGGTCACGTCGATCGCAGCCATCACGCCGTTCAGGTGCTGGAGCATCGCGCCCGCCACGGCGGGATCGTATGCACGGCCATTTCGCGCTTTCAGGGCGGTGCGGACCCGCTCTCTGCCACCCTCGCGATGCAGGACCTCCACGTCACGCGCGACCAGGACGATCCGGCCCGAGACCGGGATGTCGTTGCGCGAGAAGCCTTTTGGAGCGCCAAATCCGTCCCACCTCACGTTCTCATCCGCGAGAGAGCGCTGAACGCCAGCCGGAAGATCGAGCCGGCGCGCAAGATCCTCAGCCATCTCGCAGTGGGCACGTCTTGCATCACCTGCCCGCTGAAGGGCCCCAGGAAGCCTGGCGAACAGCTGGACACGACGAATGGGCCCCCGTCCAGCGCCGATCTTCAGCAGCTCACGACCAAATTCCATCGGCGAGCCACCCACCACGGGCGCAGAGGCACGCCGGGCAGCGATGTCGTCGCCTCCAAATACCTCGGCGAGTTCGTGAGCGTCGACCGTGCAGCCAAGGAAGCGCAGCAAGGCAACGTAAAAGACCTCCGAAATCTCGTCCCTGGCCAATTCCATTCGCTCGGCGAGCTCGATTGCGATGAGACAGGTCCGCAGCGCCTGCTCGAGGGGCTGGCCCATGCCGAGATCGGTGGCGAGCGACAGCGCGGCCATCAACTCGGCCAGGCGGAGTCGCTCTATGCCGTAGGGCGGGTTCACGGTGCCGTCCGCCACCTTCCGACCACCATGTGTCTTCGACTGGACTCTACAGAAAGGATCTGCCGACTGACGTGCAGGCCGTCACTCGGAGCCAGGCCTCACCGGGGCGAGCGCGGCGGCGAAGTCGGCAGTGCCACCCTGGATGCTGGCACCCAGCCACTGGTGCCGAGGAGGATTCCGTGATTCTGGCCGGGCGGGTTGACGTCGTAGAGGTGCACGGCCCACCACTGGAACCGCGCTGAGAGCGCGTCGATGGACGCCTGATCGGTGTTCTGAAACAACTGGACCGCGCAGAGGAGCTGGTTCGCCGCAGCGCGATCGACCAGGACGTCGACGACTTCCTCGACCGGTGGCTCGGTATGCCTCAGATCGAGTCCGCTGGACTCGCTCAGCGCCTCTCCCCACGGCGGGGCGAGGAATACCACGAGCAGCCGATCGGCGCTCGTCACGAGTCTGGTCAATCCGGACAGGTGGTCGATGTGCACGAGCTCGATCGGCAGCGCCAGTCGCTCGAGATTTTGCCTGCTCACGCCGAATACTGCCTGATCGAGCTCGAAGCCGATCGCCTGCGCGCTCGGCATGTGGCGCGTGATCCAGTGAAGGGTGTTGCCTGAGCCGGCGAAAGGATCGACGATCATCGGCCGGCCGCTCGATGGCGCGGTCGCAGCGACGGCCGCGATGTCCCTGCCGATCGCGTCTGCGAGGGCATCCCGCGTGCACTCGACTGCGGTGCGGCCGAGCAGGCGGACACCTCGGGCGTGCCACGCCGCCGGCCGCATGCCGAAGAGTGTGACGTAGTCGGGATCGCCGAAGCTGTCTGCGCCGTAGCGCTCCACCTCCCACAGCTCCAGCAGCTCATACCGCTTCGGGCCCAGCAGCAGCAGGTGGCGGTCGTACCTCTCCATCAGCGCACGTATTCGTCACGCGCGACGAGGCGCTCCACGACCGCAAGGGATACTCACGCGATGCGGCCTGAGAGCTGTGGCGTCTGCGATGGCGCGGAGGCGCCGTCCGGGCCGTGCTCCACGGTGACCGCCAGCCTTGTGGCGCCGCGGAGGTCCTGGGTGACGACCACGACGCGGGAACCCTGGGAGTCCGGGACGAACACGCCGGCGGGCAGGGCCCTGCTGTCGCCGGTGAGTAGCCAGAGCTCGTAGACCTGGCCGGCAGGAGGCTGCGGCATCCCCCTGAAGTCCACCACGGCGAGGCCGTCCCGGGGAACCACGACGGCGTCGGCGGTGACGCCCGCCATCGCGCCCGTGCCGTGGAGTGGGTAGCGCGCCGCCACCGGGCCGGCGACCGGGCCCTGGCGGGAGGGCCCGAACGGCTGCGCCAGATGGCCGAAGCCGACGCCGGCCACGGTGCCCAGAACGAACGCGGCCGCGGCTGCGATGAGGCCGAGCCGCACGCCTGTCAGCGGCCGAGGGGGGCGTCGCCGTCGCTGCAGCGCGGGGATCGGCAGCGGGCTCGATCGAGGCGGGGCGTCCGGGCGGACCGTCGCGACGGCGGCCAGCACGCGCCCACGCAGCCGGGCGGGAGGTTCGACAGGATCGGGCTCCATCGGCAGAACCGCCGCCCCCCTCGCCAGTCTCGCCGCCAGGGCGCGGCAGCCGGCGCACCCCTCGAGGTGGAGCATGAGCTGCTGGCGCTCCTCGGCGGTGACGGACCCGAGCACCAGTGCTGGGATCGCGCTCGCCAGTTCGTCGTGCTCAGTCGCCATCGATCAGTCCCCTGCCCTGCAGGTAGGAGCACAGTTTCTCCAGGCCCAATCGCGTGCGGCCCTTGATCGTGCCCAGCGGCGCGTCGACCATACGGGCGATCTCCTGCTGCGAGTAGCCGCCGTAGTACGCCAGCTCGATGGCCTGTCGCTGCTCTCCTGGCAGCGAGCGGAGGGCGACTCGCACCGCGTCCCGTTCGAGCGACTGGGAGACCTCGCGCCAGGGGTTGGAGCCCTCGCCCTCGGCCCGGACCTCGACCTGAAGCTCCATTTCCGAGCGTTCGTGCAGCGAGCCCCGCAGATGATCGATTGCGCAGTTGCGGACCACCGTCAGCAGCCAGGTGCGAAGGGAGCCCCGGCGGGCATCGAAGGAGGCGGCCCGCTTCCACACTCGCACGAAGGCATCCTGCACAACGTCCTCTGCTCGGCCCGGGTCACCGAGGATCCGGATCGCCAGCGAGTAGGCGACACGGCCATATCGCGTGAAGAGCACGTCGACGGCGTCGATCTCGCCGGCGACGAGGGCGGCGACCAGCTCGGGATCGCTCCGCTCACTCAGCGCCCGCTTGCTCGGCGTCATCCGCAGGTTCCTACGGGTGCCGATGTGCCATCGGATCAGTCCTCTGCACCTTCGCGAGCATTCTGCTCCGGCGCGCACTCGCCGGCGGATCGTCAGCCGCGCCAGTCCAGCTCCGTCACGACCCCGCCGGTGATGATCACCCGGTTCGGAAGGGACTGGTCATCGGTCCAGATCCGCCAGGCGCCGGCGCGGAGCGCCGGATACACCGCGGCGTAGAACGTCCGGCCGACCAAGCGCCGCAGAAGCACCCCGGTGTGGGTCCGTCGTCCCTCGTCTCCGGCCGGGCTCACCTCGATCTCCCGGCCGGCAAGGGCCGGCGGCGTGTACAGCACCAGGGCCCCGACGTCATCGCCGATATCGAGCACCACGCTCACTGCGTACCTCCCCAGTGGCGGAGCCGGCGGCAGTCCGCCGCCGCCGGGCTCCACTGAATGACCTCCCGGCTACGAGGACGGGTGATCGAACCCGTCGTTGGGCACCCCCAGGTAGGGGAAGCTGGAGAGGAATGCGACGGGGTTGCTGGCCGGCGTCAGGCCATCCGTCAGCGCACCGGCAGCCGCGTCGGGCGTGAACGAGCGGTCGACCAGCGGGAACGTGACGCCTGCCACCGCGCGCAGCTCGATCGCCACGACGTCGTCCTGGACCCGGCGACCGTTGGGGAAGCCCGCAGGATCACCGCCGAGAAGCCCGAAGATGCTCGGCTTCCTTGCCGGCGGGATGGCCAGGTTCAGGCGGAGCATGTCGGCCGGCGTCTGACCGGTGAAGTTCTGGAAGCCGGGCACCAGCCCTGCCGGAAGCCCGGTCAGCAGGATCGCGACCAGGTCGGCGCGGGCGGCTCCGAGCGCGGCCAGGTGCGGAAAGACGTTCGGGTACAGGACCGGCAGCAGTCGCGCCAGCTCCGGTTGCTGAACGAACTGCAGGAACCGCCGGTCCTCATTCGGCGGGAGCGAGTTCCAGAGGTCCTTGCGGCCCATCGGCACGATGACCTCGTTGAAGAGCGGGTTGCCCAGCCGGGAGACCTGCACCCACGGCCCCGACAGGACCTCGTCGTCCTCGTCCTGCCGGATGAGCACCCGGCGCCGGCTGGCGGCGCCCCAAACCCCGACGACGGCCCGCGGGTCGTGCACGTCGGTCGGGATGGAGCCATCGCGGGTGAGGTGCTGCTTCGGGACCTGGATCGCGATGGTGTGGACGTTGAGGCCCTTCGTCGCGTCCACACCGGGCGCGGCGGGGGACGGGATCAGGTGCAGGTTCTCGAACGGCCGCAGGTCGGCGAGGTCGAAGATCGAACCGAGGTCGACGAAGAAGCCCTCGTCCCGCTGGCCGGCGAACACCGTCTCGCCCGTCCGCAGACGACTGACGGCGGCCTGGGCCAGCGCCGCATAGCCGGGGGTCGAGCGAGGACCGATGTTGCACGGTGGACAGGGCACGTCCTCGGCCAGCACGGTCTCCCGCCCGGCGCGCACCTGGGCGACCGAGTAGAACTGGCGCCGGTTCCAGTTGGGACTGTCGAGCGAGGTGATCGGGCCGGTGTTGTAGAGGAACGAGTCCGGGTTGCGGACTCGGGTCGCGAACCTGAAGCGGTAGGTGACGTCGGGCTCGGCATCGCCGTCGTTGTCGACGTGGATCTCGTACAGCACGTCGTCGCCGAACTCGTAGAAGTTGGGACCGCCGGCCGGGCCCTCGAGCGGGATGTAGTTCGTGATGAGGGTCACCGTGTCCGGCCGGTCAGGGCTGACGAAGGCGTAGGTATCGGTGTTGTCCGCGACCGGGTCCTTCGAAATCTCGGGCGCTTCGCGATGGGATGACATCGCGTCACCTCCCGACCTGGGCGGCGGCGCCGACCAGCCGCCCGACCAGGTCCCGGTCTCGGTAGATTCTCTCGCTGGTCCCCACCATCAGCGCGACCTCGGCACTGCCGGCGTCGCGCACCATCAGGACGATCGGCTCCGCGTGCGGCCCAGAGCTTGCGCCGGATCCTGCTGCTCTCGACACCAGCTCCGCGCCGCCCACCACGGCAGCCGCGGCACCGGCGACGCCCAGCGACGTGTACGTCAGGAACCGACGACGTGTGAGCTCCGCCATTCCTTTGTCTCCCGGTCGCCTTCCGGTGGCGACCTCACCCTCACGAATCGACGGCATCGCCAGCGCTGGCCGGCCTGTTGGCCCATCCCTCGATACGTGGGTCACGCCCGGGGTGGATCACGAGACGTGGTCGGACCGCTGAAACCCTGCAGCGCCGGCGCGGGCCTTTGGCGATTCTTAAGCGGCAGGTACTACACCCGCTGGTGCGATCGCGCCCGGCGGTCGCCGCAGCAGCTCTCCCAACCAGAGTGAGGACACCTTTGATGAGCCTTCCCCGCGACGCGCTGTGAACGCACACAGGATCCGGCTCGAGCCCGAAGCGGTCTCCGTGGAGCCCGGACGGGAGGCGACCTGCACGGTCCGCATCTGGAACACCGGTGACGTCGTCGGCGCGTTCGCGGTCGAGGTGCTCGGCGCCGCGGCCGCATGGACCGAGGTCGAGCCGGCCACGGTCTCGCTCTTCCCAGGCTCCAACGGCGTCGCGCGGCTGATCTTCAGGCCACCGCGCACCGCCGACGCGCCTGCCGGCTCGCTGCCCTTCGCCGTCCGCGTGCGGTCGCGCGGCGCCGATGTGGCCACGTCGGTCGTGGAGGAGGGCGCGCTGGACGTCGCACCCTTCACGGAGCTGACAGCAGAGCTGCTCCCGCGGACATCGCGTGCCCGCTTCACGGGCCGACATCGGGTCCGGTTGAACAACGTCGGCAACACCGCGATCACGGTCCAGCTGGAGGGTTCCGACCCGGAGCAGGCGGTCGCCCTGAAGTTCTCGCCGCGAGCGCTGCGGGTGCCGGCCGGCGGGGTGGCCGGCGTCGGCGTGCGGGTCGCCTGCACGCAGATCGCGTGGTTCGCCGACCCGAAACAGTGGGCGTTCCAGGTGACCGCCCAGGCCGCGGACGCCGCCCCGGTCCGGATGCAGGGAGCGCTGGAACAGCGCCCGCTGATCGGCCGCTTCACGCGCCGCGCGATCCTCGTCGGCGCCGTCGCGCTGGCTGGTCTCGGCATCCTGCACTTTGCGGGCGCCCAGATCCAGTCGGTCGCCGCGAGCCTGATCTCGGGCAACCGCACCGCACAGGCGTCCGGCGCCCAGCCCGGGGGCGGCGCCGCCTCGCCGATCCCCCAGACCTCTCCCACCGCGTCGCCGTCGGCCACGCCCTCGAAGGGCACCACGGGCGCCGCCGGCGGGCCGGGCATCGGCGCCAGCGGTGTAGGGACGCCGGCGATGGTGGTGGGGACGGCGTGCGCGGGGAACTCGATCTCGTTCAGCGCTCCGAACGCGGCCCAGCTCATCCCGAATCTGGCCGTGGCGTTCGACAACGGCGCTGTGGGCCGCACCGCGCTGGTCGACCTGAGCGCCAACCTGGGCGTCGACGCCGACGCCCAGGTCCTGGTCGCCTACTCGGTCGACGGCGGCCAGGCCCAGGAGAACGCGTTCGGCCCCGCCAACTTCGCCGACGTGCAGGAGTACTACGAGGCCCGCGCGGTCACCGCCGTGATCACGCTGAGCCCGGGCCAGCACACCATCGCCGCCGTCTGGCGGATCGCCGGCGCGGCCGGCAAGGCCGCGCACATGGACGCGCGCTGCCTCACCGTCAGGAGCGTGGACGCGGGCGCGCCGGTTGACGCCAGCCCGATCGTCGCCGGCGCCAGCTGTGCGGGCAACGCGATCGCGTCGAGCGCGCCCAACGGGGCCCAGGCCATCGCCGGCCTGGCCACCACCATCAACAACGGCACCGCGTCGCGGCGAGCGGTGGTCACGATCAGCGCCAACGTAGCCGTAGACATCGACGCTCAGGTGCTCGTGGCCTACTCGGTGGACGGCATCGTGCCGCAGGAGAACGCGTTCGGACCCGCCAACCTCGCCGACCACCAGGAGTACAGCGAGGGCCGCGAGGTGACCGCGGTGATCCCGCTGGGCCCGGGCACCCACACCATCACCCCGTACTGGCGGGTCAGCGGCGCCGCCGGCAGGACCGCGTCCATGGACAGGCGCTGCCTGTCGGTCGAGAGCGCGACCAACGCCGCGCCGGCCGCCGCCGCCTGCGCGGGCGGCTCCGTCTCGACCACCGCGTCGAACGGGGCCCAGCCGATGCCGGGCATGACGGTCGCGGTGAACAACGGCTCGGCCGGCCGCGCGGCGCTGCTGACCCTGAGCGCCAACCTCAGCGTCGACGTCGACGCCGAGACCCGGCTTGCCTACTCGGTGGACGGCGGGCCGGCCCAGGAGAACGCGTTCGGACCCGCCAACCTCGCGAACCATCAGGAGTACAGCGAGGGAAGGGCGGCGACGGCCGTGATCCCGCTGGGGCCCGGCAGCCACACGATCACCGCCTACTGGCGGGTGAGCGGCGCCGCTGGCAAGACGACCGCGATGGACGAACGCTGCCTCACGGCGGAGGGCGTCGCCGGCTGACGGCGACGCTGCGCGCGCGCATGCCGTGCCCCTCGGGCGGTCGTGCGGCCTTTGGCGATCTTTAAGCGGTCATCGCCAGGCTACCTGTCGCCGCACGCGGCAGACCTGGACCAGCAGCCGGCCGAGCAGTTTGGGAGGCGAATCAGAGGATGAAGTTTCCGGCCCTGCCCCGATGGACCGGGATCGCCGCCGCGGGCGGGATCCTGGTCGGCGTCGCCGGCGTCGGAGCGGACGTGCTGCTGCACGCTCGGCCCGTGCTCCATGTGGCGTCCTCGGCTCAGGAGTGCGTCAACGCGCCCGATCACGTGGCGACCCTCTTCAGCGACGACCAGAGCACGGCCATCCGGATCTCCAACCTCGACTACTCGGACCTGCGCGTCCTCCGCGTCGAGCCGGCTGCGTCCCTGCCCGGCATGTTCAACTCGCTGCTCGCCCTGTCCAGCGACTCCCGGCGCCTGGCCTACGTCACGGCGGACGACGAGCTGATGGACAACGCCCGTATCCAGTACATCGACGTGGGCGGCCCCGCGACGGTGCATCCCCTGGCCCAGGTCCACCGCGGCCTGGCCCCGGTCCGCCCGGCCTGGTCGCCACAGGCAGACGAGCTGGCCTACGTCATCGGCCGCGCGCTGTCGGCCTTCCGGCCGGCGGGGTTCGAGGTCTGGACCGTGCGCGCCGACGGCAGGCAGGCCCCGCAGAAGGTGACGGACCTGCCGCTGGATGTGTTCGCCCACGGCCACTCGGCGTCGCTGTGCTTCACCGCCGCCGGCCAGGTCGGGCTGCTGGAGGGCGTGGAGTCGGCCTCGGGCCCGCCCGGTCCCTCGCCGCTGACCGGCCCGGCCAGCGCGGCGCGCACCGAGACGCAGTCGCCCAGCCCGTCGACGCGGCCCGGATCGCCATGCGGCGTCCCCGTCTTCAGCCAGAACGACCCCTCCTGGCAGAGCACGATCATGCAGCTCGGGGGCGACCCCATCGGCGGCTTCGGCTGCGCCCTGACGTCCACCACGATGCTGCTGAACTACTACGGCGCCGTGCTCTCCCCGGCCGACCTGAACGCGTGCCTCGGCTCGGCCGCCGACCCGATCATCTGGCAGACGGCGCCGGGCTGCACGAGCGGCAGGGTGCAGGGCGGCACGCGGATGGACTTCGGCTGGGACCAGCTGGACTCCTACCTCAAGGCGGGGAAGCCGTCGATCGTGGGCCTGCTGCGGGGCCAGACGGGCTCGCACTTCGTGGTCGTCACGCAGGGCGGTGGGGGCGAGGCCGACGACTACTCGATCACCGACCCCTGGGACGGCAGCACGACCAAGACGCTGGGCTCCTACACCAACGTCGGCTACAACCCGGTGTGGATCGTCAGCTACGACGGCCCCGGCAAGAACTGCGGGCGGCTGGTGCCGGCCACGCCCGCGGTCCGGGGCGTCCACGACGGTGGGGTCTACAACCGCGGGGTGACGCTCGCGGTGCCGCCCGGCGGTTCGTGGAGCACGACGGTGCAGCCAGTGACCAGCGGCGGCGGTACGCCGATCCCATCCCCGTCGGCCACGCCGACGCCATCCGGGACTCCGACGCCGGCCGCCTCGGGGGCGGCGCCCGCGGCACCGGCGACTCCGACCGCGGCCCCGCCGGTCAGGGGGCCTGGCGTGGTGCACATCCACCCGGGCGGGAAGTTCACGGTGACCGACGAGGGCGTCTACCTGGTCATCTCCTGCAGCGGGTCGTCGCCCCGCTGCAGGATCGTGAAGTTCACGATCGACCGCACTCCGCCCGTCATCACGCTGCACCCGCTGAACGTGCACGCGGGCCCGATCCACGCGCTCGCGTTCCGGCCCATGGCCACGCCGACCGGGATCGTGCTGGACCGGCCGGGCCAGCTGCGCCTGGGGGCGGCGGACACGCTGAGCGGCGTCGCCCAGGTGGACTACAGCCTCGACGGCTCGGGCTGGACGCAGATCTCGAACGACGTCAACTTCTACCCGACCCTGGCCATCCCGACGGTGGGGCCGCACAGCGTCTCCATCAAAGCGACAGACCTGGCGGGCAACGTGGCCGAGCTGGACGACCAGACGTTCGAGGTCGTGAACTCGGCGCCGAGCCCCAGCCCGTCGCCGACCCCGAGCCCGACGCCCACGGCCGGGCAGCAGTCGACCGCGTCCGCACCCACCCAGGCCCCGACGACCGCGCCCACCACGCCGGCCACAGCCACCCCGACGCCCACTCCGGTCCCGACCACGCCCTCGCCTCCCTTCAGCGCCTCGGCCATCGTCAGCCCGCCCAGCGCGACCTCGTTCAACTGCCCGTCAGGAGTGACCTTCACGTTCACCGGCACGATCACCTACACCAGGAGTGCTGCCATCCAGGTCCAGTACCAGTGGCTGCGGAGCGACGGAGCCATCCAGACCACGCAGACCTTCGTGTCCTTCGGCGGACCGGGCTCCCAGCAGGTGCAGGTCACCTGGACGCTGTTCCCGTCGCCCCCCGCCACGTTCAACGGCTGGGAGCAGGTGGAGGTCATGACGTCCCCGGCGGCCCTGTCCAACCAGGCCAACTTCACCCTGACGTGCCAGGCCGGCACGTGAGCTGACGTCTCACGCCTCAACTCGCCCTTCGGTTCCGGACATCCGCCGGCGGCTCAGCCCAGCCGGGCGGCGCGGGAGTGCAGATAGCGCCGCCGGGCAGGGTTGACCGCGCCCCGCGCCGCTTCCAGGTAGGAGGCCCGGGCGCCCTCACGATCGCCGGCCATCTCCAGCAGGTGCGCGCGCACGCCGTGCAGCCGGTGGTCCTGGGCGATTCGCTCGTCCGCCTGGAGGCCGCCCAGGAGCTCGAGCCCCCGCTCCGGGCCCTGGGCCATGGCCACCGCCACCGCGTGGTTCAGGGCCACCACCGGGTTGTCGGACATGCCCATCAGGAGCTCGAACAGCGCCACGATCTGCGGCCAGTCGGTCGCGTCCGCGTTCGGCGCCTCGTCGTGGACCGCCGCGATGGCCGCTTGAAGCTGGTATGGCCCGGTCGGACCGCGGGGCAGCGCCTCGGTGATGAGCGCGACGCCCTCGGCGACCTGGTCGGCATTCCAGAGGCGCCGGTCCTGCTCGGCCATCGGGACCAGATCGCCGTGGGGCCCGGTCCGCGCCGCGCGGCGCGCGTCCGTCAGCAGCATGAGGGCCAGCAGTCCCGCCACCTCGGCGTCGTCGGGCAGGAAGCCGTGCAGCATGCGCGCGAGCCGGATCGCCTCGGTCGCCAGCTCGGCGCGGTGCAGCTCCGGGCCCGACGTGCTCGCGTACCCCTCGTTGAAGATCAGGTACAGCACGTGGAGCACCGCGGCGAGCCGTTCTGTCCACTCCGGAGCCGAGGGCATGCGAAAGGGGATGCCGCTCGCCTTGATGGCCTGCTTGGCGCGGGTGATCCGCCGGGTCATCGTCGCCTCGGGCACGAGGAAGGCGCGCGCCACCTCCGCCGTGGTGAGGCCGCCGACGGCACGCAGCGTGAGCGCGATCTGGGAGGCCGCCGACAGCGACGGGTGGCAGCACATGCACAGCAGGATGAGCGTGTCGTCCGAATCCGCGGTCGCCCGGTCGGCGGCCGGGGCGAGCCATTCCTCGGGCAGCATGCGCTGGACGACGGCGTTCTCGCGGCGCTGGCGAGCCTGCTCGCTGCGCAGGAGATCGGTCAGCCGGCGCGAGGCGACCGTGATCAGCCAGGCCCGGGGATTGGCGGGAATGCCGTCCTCCGGCCACCGGGTGGCGGCCGCGAGAAGGGCCTCCTGGGTCGCATCCTCGGCGGTGTCGAAGTGCCCGTACCGGCGCACCACCGCGCCGAGGGCCTGCGGCGCCAGCCGCCGGAGCAGGCCCTCGATCTCGGTTTCGGGCATGAGCAGCTAGGGCTCCAGGTCGTCCCGGGACTCGATGATGGGCCGCACGTCCGCGAATGCCCGGGCGACCACTTCCGGTGGCCCCGGACAGGCGGACAGCCTGGCCGCGATCGCGGTCGCCCGGTCGAAGCTCTCGCACTCCACGATCCAGTAGCCGGCGAGGACCTCGGTGGTCTCCGCGAACGGGCCGTCCGTCACCACCGGGGCGCCGGCCCTCGTCTGCAGGCGCCTGGTGTGGACCGGGGGCGCCAGGGCGCGCGTCTCCACGAGCTCGCCGGACTCGTTCAGCTCACGGTTGAAGGCCTCCATGAAGGCCCCCATCGCCGCGAAGTCCTGGGGCGACCAGGCCGTGTCGCCGGACGGCCTCCCCGCCATGGCGTCGTAGTCCTGCTGCGAGGCGTAGGTCAGGATCATGTACTTCATGGTGTCTCTCCGAACGGCACTCCGCAGTGCCTCTCGCAGGGGACGTCGGAGCGGGCCTCCCGCACCGGACACCGGTCACGGATTCTGGCCCACCCACCCATGGTGGGTCCGCGCCGCCGGCCGGCGGCGAGCCCCGATCACGCCGGACGGAACGTCGCGGCCACCATGTACCAGTCCGTGCTCACGTTGAGCGTGAAGCTGCCGTCCTGCGGACCCGCCGCCCCCACCGGTATCGCTTCCATGGACGCCGACCCGCTGCCGTTCTGGACGGCGAGCGTGAACGGGACGTTCTGACTGCTGCCCTCGACGATCGGCGCCGGCTGGCCGCCCGTGATCAGACCGCCGACGACCAGCTCCCCCGCCGGCACCGCCGGAGTCGAGCCCGAGTCCGCCGCCGTGCCCGTGCCCGAGGCCACGGCCGTCTGGTCCAGCGAGCCGGACGTTGCCACGTTCGCGAACTCGGCGACCGCTCCGGGGAGGAACGCGGGTGCGGGAGCCGAGATCGTCACCGTCAGGCCTGACGGCGCGGCGGCCGAGTTTTCACGGTAGTAGAGGGTGATGTCGCCGGCACCATTGGTGAACTGCTCGGACACGGACCTGGTCCACGCGCCGTTGATGTCGTCGGAGACACTGACCTGTCCGGCGACGTCGTACTGGGCGAACCAGCCGACCAGGAGGTCGCCGGCGGCGACCGCCTGCGGCAGGACGAGCGTCGTGGACGCCAGCTGCGTCCCGGGTGAGCCGGCGGCCCCCTGGACGAACTGCGGCGAGCGCCCCGGCGTCGTCACCGGGACGCCCGACGACTGGGCGGAGTGGTTCCCCGCGGCGTCGAACGCGTCGACCGCGTACGAGTACGTCGTCGCGGGCGCCACCGTCGTGTCGGTGAACGACGTCCCTGCGGTCGTGGCGATCGACGCGCCGTTCCGGTACACCGTGTAGCCCGTCACCTGGACGTCGTCCGTCGAGGCGCTCCAGGCCAGGCCCACGCTGGTCGCCGCCACGCCGGTCGCGTGCAGGCCGCCCGGCACCGTCGGCGGCTGCGTGTCCGCGCCGGACGCGGGGCTGAAGGCCCCGACGACGGCGTACCAGTCCGTCGATGCGCCCAGCGTCGCCGCCCCGTGCTGAGCGCCGGCCGCCCCGGCGGCCACGTCCTCGTCGAACGCCGAGCCGCTCGATGTCTGCGAGCGCGCGGTGAAGGGCACTCCCTGCGTCGCGCCGGCGGATGCCGAGCTCGGGTTGCCGCCGGTGACGAACGACGCGAACACGAGGCGGCCGGCCGCGACCGCGGCAGTGGCCCCGCTGTCGACCGCCGTCCCGACGCCCCGCGCGGCCGCCATCTGCTCGAGCGGGCCCGCGACCGCGACGCCCGAGTACTCGGCGATCGTGCCCTGGTAGTAGGACGGGGCCGCTGCCCGCACGGTCACGGTCACGCCGGCCGCGGCTGCCCTGGAGTTGGCGAGGTAGTACAGGGCGATGTCGCCAGTGTCGTTCGAGAACGCCAGCGACGCAGGTCCGCGTGTCCACGCGCCGTTCACCGCGTCGGAGACCTGGACCTGGCCCGCCGCGTTGTACTCGGCGAACCAGCCGACCAGCAGGTCACCGGCGCCGACCGGGCCCGTCATCGCGACGCCGGTCGAAGCCTGGCGAGAACCGGTCGCGAACGCAGTGCCCTGGACGATGGCCGGCGCTCCGGCAGCGGCCGCGTTCCTGGCCGGCGCGATCGACCAGGCGGCCACGGCAGCGAGCCCGGCGGCGAGGACGGTCACCGGGACGCGGCGGGCGCGGCTCCCGCCCGAGCCGCTCGGCTGCAGCGACCGCCGCGCCTCCTCGAGCTCGGGCGGGTCGGCGAACCGCCGGCGGCCGGCGGCCGTCGCCAGGATCAGCCAGACGGTACGGGCGACGATCCGGAGGTCGTAGACGGGGCCGCGGCGGCGCAGGTAGACCCGGTCGAGCGCCAGCTTGATCGGGAGGAGCCGGGACGCATACGCCGCGTCCGGGTCCGGGCCGTCGAGCATGGCCTCCCCGGCCGTGTAGTTGTACAGGCTGCCGGGACTGGTGAGCCCCGGCGCCACGTCGAGGGTCCGCAGGTCCTCGGCGGTGTAGTGGTCCGCGACGATGCGGGGGTCCTCCGGGCGCGGGCCCACGATCGACATCTCCCCGCGCAGCACGTTGACGAGTTGGGGCAGCTCGTCGATCTTCGTGCGCCGCAGCACGGAGCCGAGCGGTGTGACGCGGCGGTCGTGACGCGCCGTGACCGCGGCGCCACCGCGGCGTGCGTCCACACGCATCGTGCGGAACTTGAGCATGTCGAACTGCCTCCCCCGGCTGCCGGCGCGCCTGGCCCGGTAGATGGCCGGACCCTCGCTGGACGCCCTGATCAGCACCCCCACGACCGCCAGCACCGGGCTCAGGGCGAGGAGCGCCGCTCCGGACACCACCACGTCAATCGCGCGTCTCAGCATGGCGAACCACCCTCCTGATGGTCATGAAGACCTCGGCGGCCTCCAGGCAGGCCTGGACGCCCCACGCGTGCGCCCGGTCGCGCAGAGCCTGCAGGGACCGCGGATGGGGATAGCGGCGCACCTCGCTGCGATAGCAGGCCATCGCCTCGACCTTGGTCTCGAGCGTCGAGCCGATATCGATCCACGTGTCGGGGACGAACGTCCTGGGGTAGCCCCACTCGGTACTGCTCGCCGTGTCGAACGCGTACACGGCCTCCACGCTGCTCTCGGTGGGGCGCGTGGCCACCAGCGCCGCCTGGAAGACCAGCTGGTGGTCGCGATTGACGTCGCCGCCGTGCTGGCAGTACACGGTTCGAGGCCGGACGTCTCGGACCACCTCCTCGATCCGCTGGATCACGTCGAGCTGGCAGATCGTGTCGAGCCGCTGGTCGGGGAAGCCGAGCAGGCGGACGTCGTGCACGCCCAGCCGGCGCGCGGCACAGCCCATGTGCGACCGCTGCCCGACCCCGTCGGGCCCGTAGCGGAGCGACTCGCCCTCGCAGACGATCACGCACGTCACCCGGTCGCCGGCAAGCGCGTGCAGCGCGACCGTCCCGCCGCACCCGAGGAGCTCGTCGTCGGGGTGGGCGGCGATCACCAGGACCGACTGCTCAGGCATCTTCCCAGCACCTCCCTGTCCAGAGCTGATCGCTCAGCCAGGTCCCGCCCAGCGTCTCGCCTTCGGCCTCCACCTCGAGCAGCGCGACCTGGCCGCGCCCGCACTGGACCACCTGGCCGCAGGCGTCGGACGTCGGGCTGCGGAGCGGGCCGACGACGATGCCCGGGCGAGCGCCGCGCCGGTTGCCGGGCAGCAGTGCGCAGCGCCAGATCAGCCAGCGGCGGCCGGCGAGCGTGCTGAACGCGCCCGGGTACGGGCGGGTCACCGCGCGCACCAGGTCGTAGACCTGCTGGCTCGTCTGCGACCAATCGATCCGCCCGTCCTCAGGCCGCCGGCCTGGCAGCGGTGGATCGGCGCTGACCGGCTGGGCCCGGCCGGGCCGCTCGCCGCGCAGCAGGCCGGGCAGGACCCGGAGGATCATGTCGCGGTTGGAATCGGCGACGCGCTCATAGAGCGTCGCGCAGGTGTCGTACAGACTGATCGGGAACTCGGTCTGGTCGATCAGGTCGCCTCCGTCCACCGTGTCGTTCAGCCACAGCAGCGTGTTGCCGGTCTGCGACTGGCCCTGGATGAGCGCCCAGTTGATCGGGGCCCGCCCGCGCCCCACGGGCAGGAGCGAGGCATGGGCGCCGATCAAGCCGGTCCGCACGAGGCTGCGCGCCGCGGCGCGAACCAGCTGCGTCCACCCGATCACGAAGGCGACGTCCAGGTCCAGCGAAGCCAGGGCGGACAGACCGTCCGGTCCGTTGATGTCGGCCACCTCGACGAGGGGGAGGCCCAGCTCGCGGCACAGGCCCCGGTAGTCGGCCGCGGCGCTGCGGCGGGCCGCGACCGCCGGCTGCAGCGTCACGACCCCCTCGAGCCGGTACCCGTGCGCCACGATCGCGCGCAGGGCCGACACCCCCTCCTGGTGGAAGCCGATCCAGCCCAGCCTCACGTCCTTCCGACCTCCGCCGGCGCCGGCGCCTGCAGGCTGCGTGTGACCAGCCGGAAGCAGGCGAGCAGCGCCGCCGTCGTCACGGCGTAGGCTGCGCACGACGCGACCGCCGCACCCAGCAGGCCGTGACGCGGGATCAGCAGGAGATCGAGGCAGACGGTCGTGGCCAGGCCTGCGAGCACGGCCATCGAATTGAGACCGGGCCGGCCGGTGCCGTACAGGAACGCCGTGACCACGCCGCCGAGGCCCTCTCCCACCAGGCCCACGCAGAGCAGCTGCGCGGCCAGCACCGCGGGCTGGAAGGCGGCCCCGTACAGCAGCGGGATCACGAACGGAGCCGCCAGGGCCAGCGGCGCCGCGGCCGCCACCGACAGCAGGCCGAGGCGCGGCATCAGCGCGCGCGCCTGCGCCGCCGCCGCCGCCCGGCCCACCCTGGCGAACCGCGGGTAGTACACCCAGTAGACGGCCAGGGGGGGCAGGCGCAGCAGCTCCGCATAGCGCGACGCGATCGCGTAGACCCCGAGCACGGCGGAGCCGGCCAGCGCTCCGAGCAGCAGGAAGTCCAGCCGCAGGTTGACGAGGGTCATCAGGCTGCCGGCCTGGGCCCGCGTGCCGAACGCGACGATGCGCCGCGCCAGCGGGGCGGAGAACCCGTGCGCCGACGCCAGGAAGCCCCGGCTCAGGACACGTCCCCAACCAATCGACGCGGTGGCCACGTCGCCGAGCACCAGCGCGGCCACCAGCGCCCCGCCTCCGCGGGCGCCGAGCGCCCACACCACCGCATAGGCCGGGAGGAACATCAGCTCCTCGAGCAGGATCACGAGGTTGCTCCCGGCCGGGTCCAGCTGCCCCTGTGCGCAGGCCTTGGCGGTGATGACCAGCAGCCGTGAGACGACCTTCAGCGCGGCCCAGGCCACGACCGCCAACGCCAGGTCGCGCAGGAAGACTTCGTGGATGAGCGGCGTGAGCGCTACCCACACGGCGGCACCGAGGGCACCGGAGGCCGCGACCATCGCGGCGATCGTCGGCGGGAGCTGGGCACTCTCCCGCTCGGCTCCGGCGAGGAAGTAGGAGATGGCCCCGGGCAGGCCGCCCGACAGGACGACGGCCAGCAGCCACGGCAGGAGCCGCAGGATGGCGAGGTCTCCGACGCCCGCCGGGCCGTCGAGCCGGGCGACGAGCAGCGAGGCCAGCGCCAGAGCGACGAGCGCTCCGAGCTGCGCCATCAGGTTGCCGGCGAGCGGCCGGCCGGCATCCAGCCAATGGCGGCGGACCGCGGTCACTCGGCCACCCACAGCTGATAGGCGGCCACGATCGCGAGCAGCGCCCACACGTGACGGAAGTGCAGGACCTGCTCGTTCGTGGCCAGGACCGCGACCGCGGCGACCCCGCCGACCAGCGGCGCCGTGTGGGGCACGGCCCTGCGAAATGCCGGCGGCGGCGGGCTCCGCAGGACCGCCCGCACCCGGAACGCGATCGCGCAGATCAGCATGACCAGCCCCACCCCGCCGAGGATCCCGCGCTCCACGACCGCGGCGATGTAGTCGTCGTGGGCCTCCTTCTGGTACGCGGCCTGCTGGGTCGTCAGCACCGCTTTCGTGGACCGCGGGCCCCAGCCCAGCAGGCCGCCCTGGAAGAGGAGGCCGGCTGATTCACCGATGAGGGTCTGCCGCTGCTGGACGCTGGCGTCGCTGCGTCCGATCGAGTCGCGGAGCAGGGGCACGCCGCTGTCCCGTGCCGCGCGCTGCACGCCGTCGACGGGGACGGTCGCCGCGATCGCGACTGCGGCCACCAGGATCGCGCCCGTGAACGCGACCGCCGGCACCATTCCGGACCGGCGGGCCACGTGGACCAACAGGGTGACCGCGAGCCCCGCCGACAGCCCGATCAGTCCTCCGTTCGAGCCGGTCAGGACGAGCGCCGCGACCAGCAGCAGGTACGCGGGCCAGCGCAGGAGCCGGCTGGCCAGGACGCCGGACGCGCCGAGGACCAGGATTGACACGCAGAAGTACGTCGCGGCCAGGTTGGGGTCGCCCAGCAGCAGCGAGGCGCGCGCGCCCTCACGCGCCGTGACCCCGGCCAGCAGGTCGATGCCGGCCACGTATGCCCCCACCAGCACCGCCGCCCACACCACCGCGCTCAGGCCCCACGCGCGGACGATGACGCTCATGGCCTGCGGGGTGCGGGCCACGCTGGCCAGCGCCGCGCACCAGGCCAGGAGCACGACGTCCTGTCCGAGCTGCAGGAGGCTCAGGCCCGGGAACGGCCCGGCAAGTCCAGCGATCGCGCCGGCCGCGATCAGCGTGGCCATCGGGAGCCCGTACGGCAGGTGCAGAGACGCGCGCGAGCGCGCTGCCCAGAGCAGGGTCACGACGATGCACAGCCCGATCGCGACGTCCACCGGCGAGGAGTTGCCCGGCCCGGTCGGCACGAGCACCGGCAGGAGCGCCACGCTCACCGCCGCGGCGGCCGCCACGTGGCCGGGGACCGGGAGCGTGCGGTCGTGCAGCCCTCGAGCGACTGCCCGGGTGGCGACGGCCACGTCAGCTCCCCCGGAGCTGCAGAAGCCAGACCAGGACGACGACGGCGAGGAGCAGGAGGACGAGCGCCCAGCCCGTGTCCACCATCAGCGTCAGGACCGCGCGCCGCAGGCGCCGGTGGTGCCGCCGCAGGCGCCGGTGGCGGACCGTGCCGATCTGCACCCTCTCCGCCTTCACTTCGTCTCCGCGAGCGAGCCGAAGAGCTCGAGGTGACGGCGCGCGAAGCCCTCGTGGTCGGCCGTGGCCGCGATCTCGGCCAGCCCGGCCAGGGCCGCCGGACGCCAGAGCTCCGGCGCGACGCCCAGCCGCGCCAGCCCACGGCGCAGGAAGTCGCGGAACAGATCCGGGAACCAGCCCTCTCCCCCGATCGCGTATTCGACCCCGGCTCCCCAGCGGCCTGCGCGCAGCCCCTGGTGGGCGGGCACGCGGCGGCCCGGGGCCGTGTGACGGTCGAGGTACAGGGCGTACGTCAGCGCGAACCGGACCAGGTCGCTCACCGGGTCGCCGCGCGTGGAGCCGGCCTCCCAGTCGACGACCCCCGTGACGCGGCCGCCGGTCGTCAGCAGGTTGCCGGCCCAGAAGTCCCCGTGCACGGCGGTCGGGCGCGCTGCCCGCGCCAGGAGGGCGTGGACGCGTTCCAGGCTGCTGAGCGCGCCGGTCTCCCCCGGGAAGCGCCGGCGCAGCACCTCCACCGGTGCCCCGTGCGCGTCCGGCCGCCCTGCCTGACCGGCGGTCCGGCCCTGGAACGCTGCGAGCCAGGACCCGGCGGCGTCGAAGTCGGCTCTCACCGACGATCGCGCGGCAGTGTGCCGCCAGCGGTGGTACGCCGTGAACATCGGCGAGCCGCCGACCGCGGTCACCAGGAGCGCACAGCGGCCCTGCACGTCGAGCTCCGCCAGCGGCCGCGGAACGGTCGCTGCCAGCGGCCCGAGTTCGGAGCGCAGGAGGTCCCCGAGCAGGACCCGCTCGCGCCGGATCGCGGTCTCGGCGAGGACGGTCGTGGGCAGCTTCAGTGCGTATGCCGGCCGCCGGTGGCCGGGCCGGAAGAGGAGGACCGTCACCTTGGCGTTGGGGTCGCGGGACGTGAGCAGGAGGAGGGCTCGCAGGTCCAGCTCACCGACCCGCGCCGCCACGGCCCGGGCCAGGGCGGCCGGGCCGGGGGGCGCCGGCAGCCCGACCGCCACCCTGCCGGAGAGCGCCGCCGCGAGTGGACGCCACAGCCCCAGCGAGCCCGCGACGCGAAGCGCGAGCCCCGCCGCCGCCAGCGCCGGCGAGCGCAGGGGCAGCACCGCGAGCTCGGAGCACAGGTACGCGAGCGGCTCCGCCGCGTCCTCGACCAGGTAGCGCGGCTCGCGCAGCGACGGGATGGTCAGGTACTCGCCCTCGAGCTCGACGCCGGCCTTCCGGGCGACGCGGCGACAGCGGCGCGGCCGGCCTCGGGATGCGTCGCACAGCACGACCGGCGTGCCGCACGGCAGCGCGCGTACCTCCTTCTCCAGCGCCCGCAGGCCGGAGGCGCGCCGCGGCACCGGGTACGCGACCGCCGGCCGGCTGGTGACCACGCGCCAGGCCTCCAGTCCGCCGATCACGTCAGCACCGCGAAGGGGCGCAGCCGGGCGACCGGCCGCACGATGTCGTGTCGGACCAGGATCCGCAATCCCTCCTCGACCCCCCGGGAGTCCAGGTGCGGCACGCGCACCGGCGCGGGGTGCCGGTATCCGAACCGCATGGTGTCGTGTCCCTCGCGATCGGGGCCGGACAGGCCTCGCCGGACGAAGCTGTCGATGATGCTGCCGGTGCCGTGGCAGGCGGAGAACAGGCTGCGCCCGGCGCCCTCGCCGGCGACGCAGACGAACGAGCAGGTGCGGTTGGTTCCCGGCAGCAGCAGCGGCTGGCCCGTCTGCCCGAAGACCGGATGGCCCGCCAGCCGCGAGGCCGGAAAGGCCCGGGCCGAATTGTGCCGGTGCACGACGGAGGGCACGCCCGCGACGTCCTCCTCGTACACCGTGTTGTGCGGCGAGTCCACGACCAGGTGGGTGGCGGCCCCCAACGTTCGGCGGGCCAGGGCCCGTAGCGTCGCGTAGGTGGCCTGCCGGTAGGCGAAGGCGTAGTTCATCGCCATCGCGTTGGCCAGCATCAGACGTTCCGCCTCCGGCCCGCTCCGGTCGACCGGCGGGCAGCCGTCGCCGAAGTACAGGGCCCACCGCTCGCGCACCTGCCGCGCCGAGCGGGCGCCGGCCGCGTGGTACAGCGGCTTCTGCAGGGCCATCACCGCACGCAGCGCGCGACTGCCGGCCCGCCTTCGTCCAAATCGTGCGCCGAGCTGGATGTTGAGCACGCCGTCGCCGCCGTGGAACTGCGCGGTGACCTGGCCGGGCAGCAGGCCGAGCCGGGCGGCGAGGCCGGCGTCGAAGAGCTCGACGACCTCCTGCAGCTCCACGAAGTGCGTGCTGGGGCCGACGGTCCCGAAGCGCAGCCGCGCCAGCTGTGCCGCCATGCCGCCGATCTCGCGCCGCACCCGGGCGGCGCCGCCGTGCCGCTCCACGTCCAGGCGGCCGCCCTCCTCGATCCGATCCAGCCCGGCCGGATCGAGCTCGTAGCGGTCGACCGCGAACCGGGCTCCCTCGGCCGCGCAGCGCACGACCTCGTCCGTGGAGAGCACAGGCCGCCGGCCGGGCGGGTGCGGGTAGGCCTGGCGCAGCAGGTCGTAGAACTGGTGGACGGCGCCCTCCGGCGGTCGGTCCGTGTCCAGTGCCGCGAGGGCCATCCCGCAGTTGAGCGCGGCGCTGGTCAGGGTCATCCGGATGGTGTGCGACGTCGCCACTGCGATGCTCGAAGGCATCTCCATGACCGGCTTCTGGTAGCAGTCCGGCAGCACCACCGGTGGTGCTGCCAGGTCCGCGTCGCAGAGCTCGTTCTGCAGGGCGGTGACTACGCCGGGGTCGGCCGGCATGTCCGGGCTGTCGAACACGACCGGGCTCGACGTGCCGCCGACCTCTTCCCGCACGGGCAGCGTCATGCCGTTGCCTCCAGCGGTTCCAGCAGCGCGGCCAGCCGGGCGCCCGGCCGTGACGGGAGCGTCAGCTCCAGACAGGGCAGTCGGGCCGCCAGCCGCTCCGCGACCGCCTCGATCCGCGGGGTGGCCGGCCCGAGGCCGGTTGCGGCCGCGAGGGTCGCGGCGAGCGGCCAGTAGCGGCGCAGCTCGCCGGCCATGTACGTGCCGGTGACCAGCGACCTGGCCGCGTCGGCCGGCGAGCACGGACGCCGCCGCGCAGACGCGTCCAGACCGCGGCGCACGACCACCAGGCGGTCGGGCACGAGGGCGGCCACCCGGCCAGGGGGCGCGACCTCGACCCGGCCGTGCGTGGTGCGCGGGCCGCGCTCAGACTCCACCCGTACCGGCTCCGTCAGGCCCCAGACCGTGTGCCCGTCCGAGACGCTGACGTTGTCCGACGCGTACAGGCCGCCGAAGCTCAGCTCGTGCGCCAGCAGCGTCGACTTGCCGACGCCGCTGGGGCCGGCCAGCAGCGGCGTGACACGACCTGCGGTGCAGGAGGCGGCGTGCACGGGCGCCCGGCCGGCCAGCCCGGCCAGCCAGAGCGCGGGATAGTGGACGAGGGCCGCCCGCACGAGCAGGCGAAACCTCGCCCGCGCCGCGATCGAGGCGACGTGGTCCCGAAGAGGCGGCCGCCACCGGAAACGGAACGATGGCGGCTCGTCCGCCCGCAGGTGCAGGTCGAACCCGGACGTCGCGACGTTCTCGACGACGACCTCGGCGCCCCGGCGCCATGCGCCGCGCGTCAGCGGCTCCCAGCCGGCCACATCGAACGGCTGCCGCTCGGCCTCGACGCGGATGAGCGCGGCGTCGCCGGCCGCGTCGGGCCCGCCAAAGCCCTCCCCGACGCCGACCAGGCGCAGCGCCCACGGCAGCGCGCAGTCCACGCACAGCCGCAGGCCCGCGGTCTCGATCCACGCACGCGTCATCCCGCTCCCCCGACCCGTGCCAGCGGCGCGGAGGACGGACGCCGCCGGCCCCGCAGTGCTGCGTCGTACGTCTCCTCGAGGTCGCGCCCGAGCACGTCCGGGTCGAATCGCGCGCCGATGTGGACCCGGGCCTCCGCGGCCATGCGCGCCGCCTCGGCCGGAAGGTCGAACAGGTACTCGAGGGCGCGGCCGAGCTGGCCGGGTGCACGCGGCGCGACGAGGAGGCCCGTGCGGCCGGGCACTACCACCTCGGGGACCGAGTTGACGGCGGTGGCCACGACCGGGACCCCGGCCGCCATCGCCTCGACCACCGCGCACGGCAGTCCCTCGTAGAGGCTCGACGAGGCGAAGACATCGAGGCCCGGCAGCAGCCGCGACACGTCGGACCGCTCGCCCAGCAGGAGGAAGCGCGCTGACAGGCCCCGGCGTTCCACCAGCCGGCGCACCGCCGCCTCGAGGGGACCACCCCCGATCCACACGAACCGAACCCCCGGGCGGGAGAGCCGCTCGAACGCGGCCACCATGTCGGCCGGCGCCTTCTGATGGTCGAGGCGGCCCACCGTCCCGATCACCGGCGCGTCCGCCGGCACTCCCATGAGCCGGCGCGCGACCGGTCGGCCGCCGTTCGCTGCGGCGCCGGCACTGGCGTCGATCGCGCTGGCGACCGCGCGGATCTGCTCGGGCCCGGCAATGCCCAGCCGGATCGCGTCCGCGGCCACCTGGCTGCCGATGGCCAGGAAGCGGTTCGTGACGCGGCCGAGCCTGCGCTCGACCTGGATGTACGCCCAGCGCCGGGCCGGTGACTGGAACTCGTGGAACGGGAACCCGTGCAGGGTGTGCACGATGGCCGGCACTCCGAGCCGGTGCGCCGTCCACCTGCCGAGCGCTCCCGCCTTCGCGCTGTGCGTGTGGACCACGTCGAAGTCCCGGCTCCCGAGCTCGTCGGTGAGCTCGTGCGCTGCCAGCCAGTCGGCGCGCGGGTCGATCTCGGGACAGAGGTGGCGCAGGCGCACGACCTCGAGGCCGGCGTCCTCGGCCTGGTCGAGGAGGGTGCCGCCGTCCGCGGCCAGGACCGTCACCGAGAACCGGCTCCGGTCGAGCGCCAGGGCGCCGCGAAGCGCGACGCCGCCCGCGCCGGCGATGAACCGGGTGACGACCTGGGCGACCCGAACCATCAGAATCCGTCCGGGTACGGGGTCGCCAGCACGCCGACGGCCTCCGCCGACTCGCTGGGCCGGTAGCCGGCGAGCAGCCCGGCCAGCTCGCGGCGGACGTCCTCCGAGCGGTTCTGGTGGGCCGCGGCGAGGAGGCGCTCGAGTCGTTTCGGGAACGGCGGCCCCGGCGGCGATGTGTGTGCCGCCCAGATCCGGGGATGGCTGGTCGCCGTCCGCTCCTCGGTGGAACCGAACAGGCACTCGTTCAACTTCTCGCCGGGCCGCAGGCCGGTGAAGCGGATGTCGAGGTCGTCCTCGCCCACGTGGAGCTGAGCGGCGAACTGGCGGACGAGGTCGATGATGCGCACCGGATCGCCCATGTCCAGCACGAAGACCTCGCCGGCGTCCGCCATCGAAGCCGCCTCCAGGACCAGCCCGACCGCCTCCTCCACGGTCATGAAGAACCGGGTCACGTCGGGGTGCGTGACGGTCACCGGGTCGCCGTTCTCGATCTGGCCGGAGAGGGTGGCGAGGAACGACCCGCGGCTGCCCAGCACGTTGCCGAAGCGAACCGAGGCCAGCCTCGTGGTACCGCCGGCCCGCTTCTGAACGAGCATCTCCGCGACGCGCTTGGTCGCGCCCAGCACCGAGGTCGGGTCGGCGGCCTTGTCGGTGGAGATCAGGATGAAGCGCTCGGTCCCGGACTCGACCGCCGCGTCTACCAGGTTGGCGGTGCCCATGACGTTCGACTTGACCGCCTCGCACGGGTGCAGCTCGAGCAGCGGCAGGTGCTTGTGCGCGGCGGCGTGGAAGACCACCTGCGGGCGAACCGCGTCGAAGACCTGGCGGATGCGCGCCGCGTCGCGGATGTCCGCGATGATCAGCCGGTCGCTGTCCAGCAGGGCGTGGCCCTCGAGCTGCAGCTGCAGCCCGTGCAGGTTGGACTCGTCGTGGTCGAGCATGTACAGCGCAGCCGGCCCGAAGCACGCCACCTGCCTGCTGAGCTCGGCGCCGATCGAGCCGCCCGCGCCGGTGACCAGCACCCGCCTGCCGGCGACGGTGTCGCGCGAGATCGCCCTGACGACGTGGCGCTCGCTCCTGCCCAGCAGGTCGGAGACCCGCAGCCGGCGGAGATCGCTGATGCGCGCGTCGCGCTCCAGCGCGGCCACGAACGAGGGCAGGTAGCGGACGCTGGCGCCGGCCGCGAGGGCGGCCTCGCCGAGGCGGCGGATCTCCGCCGGCGGGAGGCTGGGGATCGCGACGATCACCACGTCGATCGACTGCTCCACCGCGACGCTGGCCAGCGAGGAGGTGGGGCCCAGGACGGCCAGGCCCTGCGCTCGTTTCTTGTTCGGGTTGTCGTCGAGGAACCCCACGGGCCGCAGTCCGAGCTCCGGCATTCGCCGGAGGGCGCGCACCAGCGTCGTGCCGGCCTCGCCGGCGCCGACGACCAGGCTGCGCATCAGCTCGCCGCTGGCGCGGGCCGCCCTCATCGGAGCGACGCCCCGATGTCGGCGATCTCCGCGCAGACGCGTTCCACCTGGTCGTCGCGGAGGCCGGGGTACAGCGGCAGTGAGACGAGACGCTCGAAGCTCAGGTCCGCGCCGGGGAATCGCTCGTCTCCGGTCCCGAGCAGCGTCCGGAAGTACGCGTGCAGGTGGACGGGGATGAAGTGCAC
>DASQZW010000305.1:0-8886 GCA_035638495.1 Terriglobales bacterium | reverse complement strand
GAACTGGACGGAGTCGTAGGCGCCGCCGGGCACGTTGAAGCCCGGGTCGTAGCCGGCCTCGATCAGCGCCCAGGCCTTCTTCTCCTCGTCCGCCTTGCAGCTGACGAACTCCATGACGTCGGGGTGGTCGGCGTTGAGGATGACCATCTTGGCCGCCCGCCGGGTGGTGCCGCCCGACTTGATCGATCCTGCGAAGCTGTCGTAGCCGCGCATGAACGAGACGGGCCCCGAGGCGGTGCCGCCTCCGGCGAGGTGCTCCTTCGACGAGCGCAGCACCGACATGTTGGTGCCCGTGCCGGAGCCGAACTTGAACAGCATCCCCTCGGTCTTGGCCAGCTCGAGGATCGACTCCATCGTGTCCTCGACGGAGTTGATGAAGCACGCGCTGGCCTGCTGGGCGCGGCCGGGGACGCCGATGTTGAACCAGACCGGGCTGTTGAACGATGCGTGCTGCGTCACCAGCAGCCACCGCAGGTCCTCCTCCCAGTTGGCGGCGTCGTCCTCGGTCGCGAAGTAGCCGCCCTCGCGGCCCCAGCGCCCGATCGTCGTGACCACCCGGTCGATGAGCTGGCGGGCGCTGTTCTCCCGGTCGGCCGCCCCGAGGTGGCCGCGGAAGTACTTCTGGGCCACGACGTTCGTGGCGAGCTGCGACCAGGCGCGGGGCACCTCGACGTCGCGCTGCTCGAAGATGACGGCGCCCTTCTCGTTGGTGATGGCCGCCGTTCGCCGCTCCCACTCCACCAGGTCGTAGGCGTGACTCCCGGGAGGGGTGAAGTAGCGATCGAATCGCAAACCCCTCGGTCGGTCGGCTTCGTTGATCTCGGTCTGACCGCCCTGGGCTGCGACGTCTGCTACGTGTTTGGCCATCTGCTCGAGAGCCTCCTGTAGTGGGATGCGAACCTGTTGGTCGGCGAGCGGCGGAAGGCTCGCCGGAGAAGAAAGAGACCCCAGGGCATGCCCGCCACAGATGCCCCAGGGCCCCCTCGATGACAAGACGATTGTACATCGGGTGGGGGCGGGCAGTCAACCCCTAAACACAAGATATGCGGTGCATCTGGCGCTCAGGACCCAACATATAGGCGGATGCCTGTGCAAAGCCTGGGGAATGGTTGTGCGAACACGGCTAGAAACTGTGCTCTTCCTGGGGATTCGCGACGCCCGCGCGGGCGGCTTCCGCGGTCACCACGACCGCGTCGCGCCAGGCCTCGGCCGCGGCGCAGAGGAAGTGGGCCATGTCGTCGAGCCGGCCCACCACGGCGCGCCGGCGCTGCTCGCGCCGCACGGTCTCCTCAGGCGTCTTGCACGGCGCCACCGCCTGCCGGAACCCGCCGTCGCAGCCGTCCCATACCGCCTCGGCGAGCTCCTCGATGAAGTCGAGCTGGTTGTCTGCGCCGTCCAGCGTATCCGGGCTGAGCAGCGCCAGCGCCACGTTCCGGCGCAGCACGCGGACGCCCCACGCGGCCCCGCAGCCGGTCAGGTCGGCCAACTCCTCGAGAAGGCTCCGGAGCTCGCGGGCGCAGTCGAGCAGCTGGGCGGGCGGCACGGGTGTCGGTCGCAGCGGCAGTGGGGGAGCGGCCTGGTGGGTGCGCGTGGTCTGCTTCGTCGATCGGGTCACCCGCCAAGTCTCCGACCTGGACACGGACAGAAAACGGACGATGCGCGGTGCCCGAACCAGCATCTCAGCAGCTCCGGGAGCGGCATCGTCGGAACCGCCCGTCCGGGGAGATGTGCGGTTCTGCCGGCACCATGCTCAGCCCTGCCGCAGGCTCAGCAGCGGCTCGTCCGCAGCCGCCGCCTGGCCGCCGCTGTCCTCGATCCGGCCCGACGCCTGGATGCCGCGGACCGCGGCGCGGATCCGAGCCGTCACCTGCTTGCCGTCCTGGTACGTGTTGCCGAGCATGGTGACCGCCCGCTGGAGCCGGTTCTCCAGGGCGGCGTCCAGCACGTCGAGCTGCCGGTCGACCTCCATCAGGCACGCCTGCAGGTGCTCCATGTCCACGCTGCGCGCGAACTGGAGGTGGAGCTGGTAGAGCATCAGGAGGTACGGCAGCGTCAAGGAGTAGGCGACGATCATCACGTGGCGGCGGTGTGCCTCGGCGAACGCCGACCGGCACACCGCGTACGCGGCGTCCGGCACGGCGGCCAGCGCGAACGGCGCGGTCGTTGTCGGGTCGATGTACTGGCTGACCTCGCGCACCCGCCGCTCGACCTCCTTCTCGACGGCGGTCGCGAGCTGCGCCCGACGGGCGGGCAGCGCGTCCGGCGCCGCGAGCTCCTGCAGCGCCGCGCTCGACGTCCACTTGGAGTCGATCGGCAGCAGCTTACCGCCGGGCAGGTGGAGGCCGAACTCGACCACCTTGCCGTTGACCCACACGTTGCGCCGCACCATGTCGGGCGGCAGGTGCCGGAACGCCTCCTCCAGGATGTTCTCGCCGGCCGCGCCCCGCGCCGGGCTGCCGGCGAGGACCGCCTCCAGCCGCCTGAGGCTCTGCCGGGCGTCCTCCTCGGCCTGGTGGCGCGCGACGAACACCGCCCGCATGCCCTCCAGGAGGGTCTGGGTCTGGCTCAGGCGCTCCCGCAGGTCGCTGGAGGCCGACTCCTGCACCTGGCCGCCGGCCGCGAGCTGGCCCCGCAGCTCGGCGAGCTCGGCCCGCTGCGCCTCGGCCCGCCGGTTGATGCTGGCGACCGTGAAGGCCACCACGGACATCCCGGCCACGAGGCATACAAGGAGCAGTGCGAACAGGAGTTCGGAAAACAACATGTGGGACCAGTGTAGGGAAGGGAGGGGGTGGGGGGCAATGGTTAACATGGGTGCGATGCAGGTGGAGGCACCCGAGCGGATCCCGCTGGAGGAGGTCTACATGCGCATGGCCGAGGAGCTGGCCAAGCGCTCGACCTGCTCGCGGAGCCAGGTCGGATCCGTCGTCACGACGGGTGACCTCACCCAGGTCCTGGGGATCGGCTACAACGGCAACGCCCGCGGCCTGCCCAACGCGTGCGACAGCGACGAGCCCGGCCGCTGCGGCTGCCTGCACTCGGAGGCGAACTGCCTCATCAAGGCCGGCGCCCACGTCGAGGGCAAGCTGATGTTCGTCACGATGTCGCCGTGCGTCATGTGCGCCAAGATGATCGTCAACTCGAACGTCCGGCGCGTCTACTTCCGGACCGCTTACCGCGACCCCGCCGGGATCGAGGTGCTCCAGCAGGGCGGGGTGGAGGCCTGCCTGTACGACCGCTGGCGCGACCGCTGGCGCTGACGCTCAGCCGCGCTCCTCGACGATCTCGAACCCGCCGTCCGGCCGGCCCACCACCCGGGGCGTGACCGGCGGCGTCTCCGGCCGGCGGCGAAGGCGCGCGATCAGCCGCGCCGCGTCCGGCTCGCCGGCCACCGACTCCAGGATGCGGCGCGTCGCGTGCACCAGCGTCGGGCCGCCCGGAGTGAGCGCGTCGGCCGGCGACGTCCACAGCCAGTCGGTCACCTCACCCGGCTGCGGGTGCACCGTCTGGCCGGACGGCCGCCTGGCCACGTAGAAGCGCGTGTCGAAGCGCCGCGAGACGGCCTCCGGCGTGATCCAGCGGGCGAGGAACGCCAGCCGGTCCAGGGCCGGGGTCAGGTCCAGCGAACGCAGCGACTCGACCCATCCGCCGCCCGCCGAGAGCCGCTCGCGCAGGTCGGCGCATTCGCGGTTCCGCGCGAACCGGCGGTCGCGCCGGCGCGCCAGCAGCAGGCCCACCTCCTCGAACAGCTCGCGCACGGCCGCCGCCCGGTCGCGGTCACCGAGCTCGGCGTCCTCCGGGTGCACCGAGCCGCCGGGAAAGACGTAGGCGCCGGGCGCGAAGTCCGCGCCGCCGGGTCGCCGCATCATCAGCAGCCGCCAGGGGCTGACAGCGGGATCGACCAGCAGCACGGTGGCGGCCGGACGAGGCGTGACGGGAGTCCCCCGGTTGACCATCGCCGACAGGCCTCGAGGGATCGGGGAACTGGGGGTCACCGCTGAGCAGTTTAGGGCCCGCTTACGATTGACGGCGTGGACTTCGGCCTCGGGGGCGTGACCGCCCTGGTCAGCGGCGCGACCCGGGGCATCGGGCGCGCCATCGCCGGGGCTCTGGCCGCCGAGGGGGCCCGGGTCGCGGTCGTGGCCCGTACCGAGGAGGACGTTCGACGGGTGGCCGCGGAGCTGGACGGCGTGCCCATCGTCGCCGACCTGACGACGGAGGATGGCTGCCGCGCCGCGATGGCCGCAGCCGGCGACCTCGCCGTGCTCGTCAACAACCTGGGCCTGCGCGCCGGCAGCGCCTGGACGGACACCGGCGTGCCGGAGCTCCAGGCAGCCATGGCCGGCAACCTCTACCCGGCGGCGCGGCTGAGCCTGCTGGCCCTGCCGGCGATGCGCCGCGCCCGGTGGGGCCGGGTCGTCGTCGTCTCCTCGCTGTTCGGTCGCGAGGCCGGCGGCGCGCCCGCGTACAACATCGCCAAGGCGGCGGAGATCAGCTTCGTCACGTCGCTGGCCCGCGACGTCGGAGCCGACGGGGTCACCGTCAACTGCGTGGCGCCTGGCTCGATCCTCTTCGAGGGCGGGTCGTGGCACCGGCGCCGGCTGGCCGACCCCGAGGGCATCGCCGCCTTCGTCCAGCGCGAGCTGCCGCTCGGCCGTTTCGGCACCCCCGAGGAGGTCGCCAGCGTGGTCGCGTTTCTCTGCTCGCGCCCGGCGAGCCTGGTCAACGGCGCCTGCTGGGCGGTCGACGGGGGGCAGTCGCGGAGCAACATCTGAGACCAGGAGGAGGGGGAAGCGCGCATGAGCTCGTTCACCACGCGCCCCGAGCTGCGGGGCACGTTCGGGATGGTCGCGTCCACGCACTGGTTGGCCAGCTCGGCCGGCATGGCGGTGCTGGAGCGGGGCGGAAACGCGTTCGACGCGGCGGTCGCGGCCGCCTTCACGCTGCAGGTCGTCGAGCCGCACCTGAACGGCCCAGGCGGCGACATGCCGGCACTCCTGTACAGCGCCGAGCGCGACCGCGTGCTCGTGGTGTGCGGCCAGGGCCCGGCGCCTCGCGCGGCCACGATCGATCGCCTGCGCTCGCTCGGACTGGACATGATCCCGGGCAGCGGCCTGCTGGCGCCCTGCGTCCCGGGCGCGTTCGGCGGCTGGCTGCTGATGCTCGCCGAGCTCGGCACCTGGCGGCTGCGCGACGTGCTCGAGTTCGCGATCCACTACGCCGAGAGCGGCTTTCCAATCGTGCCGCGCATCGCCCAGGCGATCGCGAGCGTCGAGCGGCTGTTCCGCGAGGAGTGGACGGAGTCCGCGGCGGTCTGGCTGGCCGGCGGCACGGTGCCCGAGCCCGGAACGCTGCACCGCAACCCGCTCCTGGCCGCGACCTATCGCCGACTGCTCGCCGAGGCCGAGGCGGCCGGCGGCGGGCGCGAGGCGGAGATCGAGGCGGCCAGGCACGCCTGGTACGACGGCTTCGTGGCCGACGCGATCGACGGCTACCTGCGCCGGGCGGAGGCACTCGACGTCACCGGCGTCCGGCACGCCGGCCTCCTGCGCGGCGAGGATCTGGCCGCGTGGCGCGCGACCGTGGACGAGCCGGCCACCTTCGCGTACGGCGACTGGCGGGTCCACAAGACTCGGCCGTGGGGCCAGGGCCCGGTATTCCTCCAGCAGCTGGCGCTGCTGAGCGGCTTCGACCTGCGCTCGATGGGCCCGGGCAGCGCCGACTTCGTCCACACGGTGGTCGAGTGCGCCAAGCTCGCGTTCGCGGACCGGGAGGCGTGGTACGGCGACCCCGAGTTCACGCCCGACCTCACGGCCGAGCTGCTGGCCGCCACGTACAGCGACCGGCGCCGGCGGCTCGTCGGAGACTCGGCGTCGATGGACCTGCGGCCGGGCTCGCCCGGCGGCCGCCACCCGCACGTGCCGCGCCCGGGGCGGGCGCCGTCTCAGGACGTGGGCAGCGGCATCGGCGACCCCACGCTCGGCGATCCGTCTCTCCAGGCGCGACTGCCCGGCGACACCTGCCACGTCGACGTCGCCGACCGCTGGGGCAACCTGGTCTCCGCCACCCCCAGCGGCGGCTGGCTGCAGAGCTCCCCGGCCATCCCCGGACTCGGCTTCTGCCTCGGCACGCGCGCCCAGATCTTCACGCTGGAGGCCGGCCACCCCAACGCACTCGCGCCCGGCAAGCGGCCCCGCACCACGCTCAGCCCGAGCCTGGCCGAGCGCTCCGACGGCCTGCGCCTGGCCTTCGGCACGCCGGGCGCGGACCAGCAGGACCAGTGGTCGCTGACCTTCTTCGCCGCGCTGGCCAGCAGCGACGCGAACCTGCAGGAGGCGATCGACGCGCCGATGTTCCACACGAACCACTTCCCGCGCTCGTTCTACCCGCACCACGCGATGCCGGGGACGGTCGTGATCGAGGACCGAGCGGGGGACGGCGTGATCGCCGAGCTGCGGCGGCGCGGCCACGACGTCCGCGTGCAGACCGGATGGTCGCAGGGCCGCCTGTCGGCGGTGGCCAGCGATCCCTCCGCCGGCCAGCTGCGCGCCGCCGCCAACCCGCGCGGGATGCAGGGCTACGCCGTGGGCCGCTGATCGGCCGCCGGGCAGCCGCAACTCGCGCGGATGACGAGCTGCGTGGGCAGCGTGGCGACCTCGCCCGGGCCCGGTGGGCCGTCGATGCCCACCTGGAGCAGGGCAGCGGCCCGGGCGCCGAGCTGCGCGAGCGGCTGACGCACCGTCGTCAGGGCGGGCGAGACGAAGCGAGCGACGGGGATGTCGTCCCAGCCGGTGATCGCCACCTGCTGCGGGACCGCGAGACCGAGGGCGTCCGCGGCCGCGCAGGCGCCCATCGCGATCTCGTCGCTGGCGCAGAAGAGCGCGGTCGGAGCCCGTTTCCGGCGCAGCACGAGCCCGGCCACGCGGTAGCCGTCGGCCTCTCGGAACGCGCACGTCTCCGGCGCCAGTGGCGGCCGCATCGCCGCGCCCCGCAGCGCCTCCTGGTAGCCCGTCCACCGCTCGCCGGCGTCGGGCGACGACGCGGGGTCGCCCACGAACGCGATGCGGGTGTGCCCGTGCCCGAGCAGGTGGCCGGCCAGCGCGCGGGCTGACGCCCGGTTCTCGGCGCGGATCGTGCTGGCCGACCCCACCTGCGGCCGCCCCAGGAGCACGACCGGCATCGCGGCGGCGAACTCCGTGACCGCCTCGTCCGGCACGGTCCGGCCGAAGAGCACCAGGCCGTCGACCTTCGTCGCGAGTCCCCGGACCAGGTCCTCGGCGTCCGGCCTGCCGTGGGTCGCGGCGATGAGCACGCTCTGGCCCAGCGTCTGCGCCGCCTCCTCCAGGCCCAGGATCACGCCCGCGTAGTACGGTCCGGACAGGTTGGGGAAGACCACCCCGATCGCTCCGTGCCGCTGGGTCGCGAGCGCGCGGGCGGCGCCGTTCAGCCGGTAGCCCACCGCACGGGCTGAGGCGAGCACCCGCCGCACGGTCTGCTCGCGGACCGGAGCTCCCCGCCCACCCAGGACCCGCGAGACCGTTGCGATGGAGACGCCCGCATGGTTGGCGACGGTGTACATCGTCGGCCGCACGATCAGTGCCCTACTGTAAGGGCTTACATCCCCCGGATGGTGATCGGGGCCTGTCGGGTCACGTGGTCGACCTGCAGGGTGGTGTGCTGGATCCCGAACCGCTGGTCGAGCAGGTGCTCGAGGTCGCGCCGGGCGGCGTGGCAGTCGTCTCCCGGACGCACCAGCACGTGCGCCGAGAGGGCAGGGAACCCGGACGTGATCTCCCACACGTGCAGGTCGTGAACGTTCGCCACGCTGGGGTGCGCGCGCATCGCGGCGGCGATCTCCTCCGGCACCACGCCCACTGGCGCCGCCTCGAGGAGCACGCGCACCGCGTCGCGCAGGAGCCCGTAGGCGGCCCGGACCATCAGCCCCGCCACCAGGATCGAGGCGACGGCGTCCGCGCGGTCGAAGCCCGTCAGGAGGATCACGACCGCGGCCACCGCCGTGCCGATGAAGGCGTAGAGGTCGGTCAGGATGTGCTGGTAGCTGCCCCGGATGTTCAGGCTGCGGCGGTCGGCCCCGGCCAGCAGCCACGTCACCGCGAGGTTCACGGCCACGCCCGCCAGCGCGACGCCGAGCATGAGCTGCGCGTCGACCTCCAGCGGCGAGACCAGGCGGCGGATCGCCTCGTACGTGACCAGGGCCGCGATGACCAGCAGCGTGACGCCGTTGGCGAGGCCCGACAGGATCTCGCTTCGCTTGAGCCCGTAGGTCAGCCCGCCGCGGGGCGGCCGGGCGGCCAGGCCGAGCACGACCAGCGAGAGCCCCAGGGCCCCGGCGTCGGTGAGCAGGTGGCCCGAGTCCGAGAGCAGCGCCAGCGAACGGCCGACGATGCCCGCCACCACCTCCGCGACCATGAAGCCGGCGAGGAGCGCCAGCGCGAGGACCAGGCGGCGGCGATCAGCCCCGGCGCCCGCCACGTGCACGTGGCCGCCCGGGCCGTGGTGGTGAGCCATGAGCGCAAGTCTACGGCGGGGAACAGGTGTTCCCGGCCGCCTCGCCGAGCCGCCCGCGCAGCTCCACCCAGCCGACCCGCCGGGCCTGGTCCGCGGCCCTGCCGTAGAACGCCACGCCTTCGGCCTCCAGCCGCGCCCGACGGCGCCGGGCGTCCGCCTCCTCGCCGGCCAGCCGGCCGCCGCTGCCGAGCACGCGGTGGGCGTTGGCGAACGCGGGGTGCTGGGAGGCGAGCCGGCCGGCGAGCCGGGCCGTGTTTCGGCCGTCCGAGGCCGCGGCGCCGAGCTCGCCGTAGGTCGTCCACTCGCCGCGATACACGAGGCGGCTCGCCAGCAGGATGCGTGCCGCGACGCGGCTCAGCT
>DASQZW010000304.1:0-8542 GCA_035638495.1 Terriglobales bacterium | reverse complement strand
CAAGCGCAAGCGGTCGTCGGGCTCGCGTGGGGCCCGATCCCCGAGAGCGGCCACGAGCTCCAGCTTCTTGCGGTAGACCGATTCTCGCCGGTAGCGGTCGAGGCCCTTGCGGCGCGCGGTGGTGAGGAGCCATGAGGAAGCGCGCTCGGGCACCCCGTCGCGCGGCCAGTGCTCCAGCGCCTCGACGACCGCATCGGCGACCACCTCCTCGGCCAGGTCGAAGTCGCCGAGAAGGCGGACCAGGCTCGCGGTGAGCCGGCCCGCCTCCTCGCGGAAGATTCGCTCGAGCAGGAGGTACGGTTCGCGCTCAGCGCCCACGGTCGAGGATCGGCCGCACCTCGACCTTGCCGTCCGGCTGCGGCATGGTCTTCACGATGGCGAGCGCCTCGTCGAGGTTGGCGACGTCGAGGATCCCGAAGCCGCCGATGGCCTCCTTGGCCTCCATCAGCGGCCGGTCCACGACGGTGTGCTTGCCGCGCTCGATGACCACGGTGGTCGCGGTGTCGGGCGACTCGAGCTGCTGGCCGCCGACCATCTTGCCGCTGGCGAACTGCTTCCCCCACCAGTCGACCACGTCGGCCATCGCCCGGTCGCGCTCCTCGGCGCTGCCGTTCGCGTACCACTCGCCCTGGGTGATCAGGAGCATGTACTTCATGGTGTCCTCCAGTGCCCCGTATGGGGTCAGTTTGATTCACCATGCAGACGAATTTCGACCCGGCGATTTGGACAGGTCCGGGCCCGGGCCGAAGGAGGCAGCGGTGACGCAAGGACACGGTCGATACACGACCAGAGAGCTCTCTCGGGAGACGTGGCCGGACTTCGAGCGGTTCTTCACCGGCGGAAACGGCTGGGACTTCTGCTGGTGCATGGCCTTCCACCGGACTCGCACACCTTCGCGTGACCGCGGGCTGCGCCGCGCCGAGCTCGGCGCGAGAAATCGGCCCGAGAAGCGCCGCCTGGTCGAGGAGGGGCGCTCGCACGGAATCCTCGTCTTCTCGGAGGGCGTGCCCGTCGGCTGGTGCCAGTTCGGGCGCCGGGAGGAGCTGCCCCGGATCGACGCAGCGCGCAAGTACCGCGCTGCCGCGGCGGGTGGGGCGCCCGCGAACCTGTGGCGGATCACCTGTTTCGCGGTCGACCACGAGCACCGGCGGCAGGGAGTCGCCGCGGCCGCCCTCGCGGCCGCGCTGCAGGCGATCGAGCGGCGAGGCGGAGGCGTCGTCGAGGCCTACCCGATCGAGACCTGGCGGCGCGGCACCATGGCGGACATGGCGACGCACGGGCCGGTGCAGATCTTCAGTCGGGCCGGGTTCGAGCCGGTCGCGCCCTATGGCGACTTCAACTGGGTGATGCGCCGGACCGTCTGACGGCGATCCGCGGTCAGTCGGGTTTCATTCCCAGCGCGAACACGAACCGGTACGTCGTGTGGAACTGCTCCCACTCCTGCTGCATGGCGGTCACCAGGTCCCGGTACTCGTGGTCACCGATGCCGAAGGCCGCCTCGAACGCGGCTCCCAGCCGGAAGAAGAGGGCGCGGCAGTCCGTCGCCATCAGGGAGCCGACGCGGCCGCCCCACTCGCCGACCTGCACGTCGAGGTCCCGCCGTCGAATGTCGATCAGGCCGGATCGTTCGAGGTGGTCGTCGAGCGCGGCCACGACGCGGCCCGCGCTGTCGAGTCCTCGCGCCGCCAGGAGCCGCTGCAGCATCTCGCACAGGCGGGTCGTCACCGGCCCTGCCGACTCGAACCATGGTGGACACTCGACCAGCTCGACCCAGCCTCCCGGCCTGACGACGCGACCCAGGTCCCGGCACACCGACGGCCACGAGTTCACCGGCACGCCCGAGATCAGGGCGCGCTGGTGGACGAAGTCGAAGCGGTCGGACGCGAAGGGCAGGCCCAGGAGCAGGTTGCCGCGCACGCAGCGGTAGGCCGGTGGCCAGGGCCGCTTGCTCGGCTCCAGGTCGAAGCCGACGACGAGCGCCCGGGGGAACTCCGCGCAGAGGTCGTAGGCCCACTGGCCCGTGCCGCTGCCCACGTCCAGGATCTCGGTGGGCTGCTCGAGCGGCGCCAGGTAGTGGGCGCCCAGGGCGGCCCGGAGCGCGTAGTGCTGGACGTCCAGGCGGTCGATCTCGTCCGGGCGGTGGGGCAGGAAGTAGGCGACGCCGTCCCGATTGGCCCGGTCCGCGGCCGCGACCTCCTCCTCGGTCGGCACCTGCAGCGACCACTCCACCGCTCCGGTCTGAGCGGCGACGCCGACGAGCGCGCGGAGGGTGCCCAGCCGCCGCTGGACCGTGGCCGGCGCGAGGCCGCGGCGGCGGAGGTCGACGGCGTAGTCGAGGACCATGCGCCTGGCCCGGTGGGGACCGGACAGCAGCCCGGCGACGGCCTCGGACGGCGATCGGCCGAGCGCGCGCGAGAAGTCCTCCAGGTCGGCGGTGTAGGCGCGGCGCGTCCGGTCGGTGCGGCCGGCCAGGAAATGAGCGAGGAGCTGCTCGGCGTCTCCGTTCCCGGCCTCCGGCGGCATGTCGAGCTCACTCTATCTCGGCCGTGCACGAGGGCGTGGTCGTGGTATGACTCGACGATGCCAGCACCGGACGCCGTCCGACGCTCCGAGCTGCGGCCGCTCGTGTCCCCCATCCCGGTCACGACGCGCCGCTACCAGGGTCCCTCGGCCCTCGCATTCAGCCCCGACGGCCGCCGGTTGGCGTTCGTGTCCGGGCTCGGCACGGAGTTCGCCGCGTGGGAAGTCGACGTCGCCGGCGGCGAGCCGGCTGAGGTCCTCCGCGTGCCGGGCGCCGCGGTGACCGGCCTGTCGTACTCACCGACCGGGGACCTGTTCGCGAGCGCCCACCGCGGCGGGACCGAGCGCTGGCAGATCTACGTGCGCCGGCCGGATGGTCGGATCGAGGGCATCGCCGTCTCGGACGGCGAGCGCGTTCAGCACCTGCTCTCGGCGCGCGCGGTCTCTCCCGACGGCCGGCGGCTGGCGGTGTCGAGCAACGCGCGCGATCCGGAGGACGTCGACGTCGTCCTGGTCGACGCCACGACCGGCGCTCGGCGCACGCTGGTCGAGGGCACGGCCTGGCATGTGTTCGGCGGCTGGTCACCGGACGGACGCCGGGTCGCGGTGATGCGCGTGGAGCAGAACACGGACCAGACCGTTTTCCTCGTCGATCCGGACAGCCGGGAGATGACCGAGATCACCCCGCACGCCGGCGAGGAGCAGAACGTGCCGGCCGGATGGCTCGCGGACGGCCGCCCGATCGTCGTCACCAACCGCGAACGGGAGCACCTCTGGCTCGCGGCCGTGGACCCAGCCACCGGCGACCGCGAGGTCATCGCTCGCGAGGACTGGGGCGTCGAGCTGGCGACCACGTCTCGCGATGGCGGCACCGTCGCGTGGACGGTCAACGAGGACGGGTACAGCCGCCTCTGGTACCGGATCGGCGGCGGCCCTGCGTGCGAGGTCGGCGGCCTCGACGGCGTCGTTCTCGACCTGGCCCTCTCGCCCTCGGGCGACGAGCTCGCCTACTTCTGCATGCCGGTGACCACGCCGGCCGAACTGCGGGTCGTGGACACCGCCGGCGGCGGGGCGCGCACGCTGCGGATCGCCGCCGGTCGAGCGGATGACCGCCTGCGTCCGGTCAGCGTGCGCATCCCCGGTCCCCGGGGTGACATCCCGGCCTTCGTCTATCGGCCCGGGGGCGCGCCTGGGGGCGACGGACGCCGGCCCGCCCTCCTGGTCATCCACGGCGGCCCCGAGGCCCAGTCGCCGCCGCGACTCACGGTGCGAGAGCGGCCGCTGCTCGAGGCCGGCATCGCCATCGTGGCGCCGAACATCCACGGCTCGACGGGGTACGGGAAGTCGTGGCAGACGGCCATCCACCGGGAATGGGGGTCGATCGACCTGGATGACCTCCGGGCGGTCGCGGAGTGGATGACGGCGCAGCCGGACTTCGACGCCGAGCGGCTGGGCGTCATGGGCGGCTCCTACGGCGGTTTCGCGACGCTGCTCTGCATCACCCGGCTGCCGCAGTTCTGGCGCTGCGCCGTGGACATGTTCGGCCCCGGCAACCTCGTGAGCGTGCTGGAGGACGCCGAACCCAACTGGCGGCGGTGGAACCGGCTCTGGATCGGTGATCTCGCCGCCGACCGCGAGAAGCTCCGCGAGCGCTCACCCGTCACCTCTGCCGAGAGCGTGCGCTGCCCCCTGCTCGTGCTGCACGGTGTCAACGACCCCCGTATCCGCAAGCGGGAGTCGGACGACTTCGTCGCCCGCATCCGCGCGCTGGGCGGTCGGGTCGAGTACCACGTGTTCGAGAACGAGGGCCACGGGTTCACCAACCCGGACAACGCGGCGTTCGCGGTGAGGGCGATCCAGGAGTTCGTGCTCCGGGAGCTGCTCGGCTGACGGTTGCGCGACGGACGATCGGCTACGGGGGAGGCGTCGGCACCCTGTCCGCCTCGTGGGCGGCCCGGTCCCGCGCCTCGGACGCGAGCCGCAAGCGCCGTGAGATGAGGTTCATGATGAACGGCAGCGCGAGGAGCCAGAGCGCCGTGAGCGTGACATAGAGGTTGGGCAGCTTCTTCGCGTCACCCAGGCTCACGTACGCCCCCCAGCCCCCGAACAGCGACCAGGCGACCACCGCCACCACGGCCGCCCCGGCCATCAACAGGTGAAAGCGCGCGTAGAGACGGGGAGCGTAGGCCGCCACCCGCCCCAGCACGGTGTGTGCGGTCAGCCCGCTCAGCGCCAGGGAGCTCAGGACCGCGGCGATCCCGATGGAGAGGCGGAATTCGGACAGGTGGCTCATGACGTACGCCGCGCTGTTCACCAGGAGGAGCCCGATCGGCGCCGAGATGCCGGCCAGGAGCAGCAGGACGTCCAGCAGTTGGTGAACGGTCGTGCGGCGGGGCTTCTGCACACCTCCACTCTGCGTCAGTCCTCGTCGGCCCCGCCAGTGCCCGGTCGGCCGCGCCGGGGCGGCGCGCTGTAGGCCGCCTCCGGCGCCAACTGAGGCGTCCGGGCCGCGGAATCGTAGCGCCTCGTGCTTCTCCGCGTTCAAGGGTGTGGGATGTGCGCACTGCTCCGCACTCGCCGGCTCCTCGCAGTCGGGATCGCGGCCGCGCTCGCCGGCACCGCGGCCGTGGGCGGCAGCGTCTTCTGGGTCCGCGCGACCACGGCGAGCTCCATCTTCTCGGCCGAATCGGTTCCGCCGGAGCCCGTCGCGCTGGTGCTCGGCAAGCTGGTCTCCCCGGACGGCACACCGTCGCCGCTGCTCCGATCGAGGCTGGACCTTGCGAAACAGCTCTACGACCGCCGCAGAGTGCAGGCCATCCTGGTGTCCGGCGACGGCGGCAGCCGGCCCGGCTACGACGAGGTCACCGCGATGAAGCGCTGGCTCGTCGAGCACGGGGTGCCGGCCGGCCGGATCGTCCCGGACCCGGCGGGATTCGACACGTACGCGTCGTGCGCCCGGGCCAGGAGCATCTTCGGGGTGAGCAGGGCGATCGTGGTGACGAACAGCTACCACCTGCCTCGCGCCGTGGCGCTTTGCCGGCACTTCGGCATCGACGCGCTCGGAGTCGGAGACGACACCGGCCGCGGCGACTGGTGGTCCTGGTGGGTGGGAACCGCCCGCGAGCAGCCGGCGACCGCGCTCGCCGTGTGGGACATGCTGGTCCGACCGGCGCCGCCACCCGGCGGTCAGCTCGACCCGAGCCTGACAGATGCGCTGCGGTCCACCTGACTCTGGTGCGACGGGCCTCGCTGTCACCAGCTCGTCCGTCGCGCGTTCGGCTCCGACCCACCGAAGCGGCAGGGAGCGCCTGTCTATGCTCGGTGACATGACCATTCAGCGGATGGACAACGTCGCGATCGTCGTCGAAGACCTGGATGCCGCCGTCGCGTTCTTCACCGAGCTCGGCATGGAGCTCGAAGGCAGGGCGCAGGTCGAAGGTCTTGTGGCGGACCGCACCGTCGGACTGGACGGCGTCCGGAGCGACATCGCGCTGATGCGGACCCCGGACGGACACGGCAAGCTGGAGCTGACGAAGTACCTCAACCCAGTGGCGGTCGGCGCCGACCGGAAGAACCCGCCGCCAAATACGCTGGGCCTGCATCGCGTCATGTTCGCCGTCGACGACATCGACGACACCATCGCCCGCCTGCGTCCCCACGGCGCCGAACTTCTCGGCGAGGTAGCGCAGTACGAGAGCACCTTCCGGCTCTGCTACCTCCGCGGCCCGGCGGGCATCATCGTCGCCCTGGCCGAACAGATCGGCTGACGCGCGGTCCGGTCATCTGGCTGCGCAGGTTCGACAGCGTTCTCTCGTTTCTCACTCGACGATTCCCGAATGGAGGGCCGCACGATGACGATCGAACTCGTGAATCCCGCCGGTCTGTTCACGCCGGCCAGCTACAGCCATGTTGCCGTCGCGACCGGCAGCCGCCTGGTGTTCGTGGCCGGCCAGGTGGCCGACGACGGGCAGGGCCTCGTGGGTCTCGGCGACCTGGCCGCCCAGGCGCGCCAGGCGTTCGCCAACGTCGGCCGCGCCCTGGCGGCGGTCGGAGCCCGCCCGGACCAGGTGGCCAGGATCACGATCTACGTCGTCCACCACCGTCCCGAGTACCTGCCGGCGATCTCGGAGGCACGCATCGCGGTCTTCGGCGACCACAGGCCCGCCGACGTCGTGCTCGGCGTGGAGGCCCTGGCCCACCCCGAACTACTGATCGAGGTCGACGCGATCGCGGTCGTCGACTGAGGGTCAGTCGTGGATGTCGCGCTGCCAGGTCATCGCGACCGAGGCTGCCACGAACACCATCAGATAGGCGGCGACCACGAGGACCGCGTGCGCGCCGTCGAGCTGTGGCTCCGGCGACACGAGGAAGGCGACGGCCGGCCGTCCCGGCTCCAGCGCCTGGACCATCGTGTTCAGGTTGCCTCCGAGGAGGTACGGCGTGATGCCGTCCCACACCGGCATGCGAGTGAACACGCTCAGCGCGGGCAGCACCAGCACGGCGACGTTGTCCAGGGGGAACCAGACCATCGCGACGGCCAGCCCGAAGGCCACCGATCGGCCGAGGGTCGCGACGAACACGCCCAGGAGGACGCAGGCCGCCAGGCTGAGCCCGACCGCCAGCAGGTTCAGCTCCGCGTCCTGCGAGAGTGCCGGAGCGGCCGCCACCGCAGCCTGGACCGCCTCGGGATCCACCAGCCAGAGGGCGCCGGCCGTGATCACCGCCGCTGCGACGGCGGTGGCCGCCGCCGTGATGCCGAGCGCGGTCAGCTTGGCCAGCAGCAGCCGCACCCGGCCCGTCCCGCGCGCCACGAGGACTCGCACGGTGCCCAGCTGGTACTCCTGCCCGATCACCCGGACCGAGAGGACCAGCAGCGGGATGCCGACGCCGACCTGGAGCGTCACGGTCAGCGGGTCCAGCACCGCCCGTGCGATCCGGTCCGGGTCGCCGCCCTGCCCCCCGCCCCCGGAGGAGAGCAGCGCCAGGAGCAGCACGGCCGCCAGCGGGATCAGCGACAGCGACCAGTTCGCGGGCTGGCGGCGGATCTTGAGCAGCTCGCCCCCGACCAGGCTCGGGAATCCCCTCACCGATCGTCCTCGGCGACGTTCGTCACGCGCAGGTAGACCTCCTCGAGGTCGTGGCGGAACCGGTCGAGCGCATCTGGTGGATGCCCGGCGGCCGCCAGGAAGGCGCAGAGGTCGCGCCCCTCGCCGGTCGGGGACGGCGTGACCAGCCGGCCGTCGCTCAGGCGGGCCGTGCTGCCCCACTCCTGCGCACGGAGCAGCGTGAGCACTTCCGCCGGATCGCGGACCCGCAGCCAGAACTCGCCGGTGCCGGCGAGCACCTCGTCGACGCTGCCCTCGTGCACCAGCCGGCCCCGGTCCACGATGGCGACACGGGTGCAGATCGTCTCCACCTCCCGCAGCACGTGGCTGCAGAGGAATATCGCCCGTCCATCAGCCGCCAGCCGTGCCATCAGGTCACGCATCTCCGCGATGCCCAGCGGGTCGAGGCCGTTGGCCGGCTCGTCCAGGACGAGCAGATCGGGGTCGTTGAGCAACGCGATCGCCACGCCCAGCCGCTGCTTCATTCCCAGCGAGTAGGTCCGGACGCGCTCGTGCTGGCGCTCGGTGAGGCCGACGACCTCCAGGAGGCGTGGGACCGTCGCCGTCAGCCCTCCGCCTACCGCCGCGGCGAATGCTCGCAGGTTGTCGTAGCCCGTCAGGTTCGGGTAGAGCGCGGGCGCGTCCACCAGGGCGCCAACCCGCGGAAGGACGCGGCGCGGCTCCCGCCATACGTCGTGGCCGAGCACCCTGACGGCGCCGGCGCTCGGGCGGACCAGGTTCAGCGCCATCCTGATCGTGGTCGTCTTGCCGGCTCCGTTAGGACCCAGGAAGCCGAGAATCTCGCCGCGGCGAAGCACCAGATCGACGTGGTCGACCACGATCCGACCGCTGTACGCGCGGCACAGACCGTCGAGCTCCAGAATGGGCGGATCGCCGTCGTCCGGCACCTGCGGCAT
>DASQZW010000303.1:0-9911 GCA_035638495.1 Terriglobales bacterium | reverse complement strand
GAGCTTCCGGCTGGCGGGGCTGGCCCTCCGGCCGGTGCACCGCTTGGCCAGCCTGGCCAGGACGATCAGCGAGCGCGACCTGCACCAGCGCGTCGACGGCGGCGTTCCGGACGACGAGCTGGGCGAGCTGGTCAGGACGTTCAACGGGATGCTGGCCCGGCTGGAGACCGGGTTCGAGGCGCAGCGCACCTTCACCGCGGACGCCTCGCACGAGCTTCGGGCGCCGATCGCGGTGATGCGCCTGGAGCTCGAGCGCGGCCTGAGCCGGGCGCGCGCCGCCGACGAGTATCGCGAGGTGCTGCAGTGGGTGCAGGACGACGTGGACCATCTCGGCCGCATCGTCGAGCAGCTGCTGCTCCTGACGCGCGCGGATGCGGGCCTGCTGCGGCCGGCGCTGCAGCCGGTCGACGCGGAAGACCTGCTCAGCGAGGCCGCGGCCCGATGGACCGACACGGCCAGGGCCAAGGGCGTCGCGATCGAGCTCGACCTCTCGGCGCCCGGACCCATCCCGGCGGACCCGACGCTGCTGCGACGCGTGGTCTACAACCTGCTCGACAACGCCGTCCGCCATGCGCCCGCCGGCTCCGTCGTCCACCTGCGGGCGAGCCGCAACGGGGGCGGTCTGGACGTCGAGGTGGACGACCAGGGACCCGGCGTGGCTCCCGAGTTCCGGCCACGCCTGTTCTCCCGCTTCGGCCGCGCCGACGGGGCGCGTTCGGGCACCGGTGCCGGGATCGGCCTGGGCCTGGCCCTCGGCGCGGCGATCGCGCGCGCGCACGGCGGGTGGTTGGAGCTCGTGGACCGCGACGGTCCCGGCGCCGCCTTCAAGCTCCACCTGCCAGCGGTCCCGGCCCAGGCCGTGATGCCGTAGAGCCTCGCCCCGGCTCAGGCGGTCGTGCCGTAGCGCCGTTCGACCGGCGCCTCCCGCCGGATGCGACGGTGGAGCTCGCGCAGCAGGCCGCTGGGCTCGATGCCCGCCGACTCCAGGCTCTGCTCGCACTGCTGGAGCACCGCGAGGGCCCGGTACTCGTCCCCGGCGCCCAGGTGCAGCTCCAGCACGCGGGCCCAGGCGTCCTCGCGGTGCGGCGCCAGCTCGAGCAGCCGGTTGTACGCCCGCAGCGCCTGCGGCGCACGTCCGCCCTCGGCGTGCCACTCGCCCAGGCGCTCGAGCGTGTCGAGCATCACCCGGCGCAGGCGTGTGCGCTTCTCCTGCGTGAACTCCTCTCCGGAAGCCGCCAGGAAGTCGCCCCGGTACAGCGCGACGGCCGTCTCCATGCGCTCCGCGGCGTCGTCGCCCAGCGGTCGGGAGGCGTGCCGGACGAGCTTCGTGAAGTCGTCCACGTCGCACGTCATCTGCTCCAGGCGCAGCCGGTACACCCGGCCCTGCCGGATGACGTACCGCGAGTCCGCGCCGGCGGTCAGGTCGGGCTCCAGCATCCGGCGCAGTCCGTGGAGCGCGACGTTGAACGAGTTGAGGGCGGATCGTGGCAGGTGCCGCGGCCAGAGCAGGCGAGCGGCCTGCTGGGCGGTCGCCTGGTAGCCGGGAAGGCACAGCAGCAGCTCCAGCAGTCGCCGGGCCGCCGTCGGCCACGCGGCCTCGGCGACCGACACGCCGTCGATCGCCACCGTCAGCCCGCCCAGGGTGGCGATCGTCACGCGCGGCGCGCCCCCGGGCGCCTCCGGCTCCGTGTCGATGGGCACCACGTTCGGTGCCGCCGCGGGCTGGGCGTTGATGTGCATCTCCAGGAACGCGCTGACAACGGGGTGGACGTGCCAGCCGCCGCGCCCGGGCACGACGCCGACCCGGTCGCGGACGAGCATGTCCATCGCCCAGCGACGGTCCGGGGTGGATGCCCGCTCGCGGATCGGACCGGGCCCGACCAGCCACGCCATGTCGGCGCGGAGCTGGACCATGTTGTCCTCCGTGAGCGTGCCCTCCAGCAGTTCCTCGTGGAGGTAGTCATGCAGCGGCTTCCCCGCCTGCAGCGGCGCCAGCAGGTCGGCGCTCCCGTCCTGCCCGGCCACCCAGAGGTGGATGGCGGCCGGCCAGCCGCCCAGCGTCGTGTCGGCGAAGTCGACCTCGGCCGCCCGGGGCTTGCGTTCGAGCGCGCCGGCCAGCAGGCACTGGATCTCGTCGCGATCGAGTCGGAGCTCCGCTGGTCCCGCCTCGAACAGCCTGCCCTCCAGGCGCAGGCGTTCCAGCGGCAGCGTCGGCCGCGTTCGCGTCGCCAGGCGGACGCTCAGGCCGGGCACCACCAGGAGCAGCTCGCTCAGCAGGCGGCCGACCTCCGGCGCGTCCCCGAGCTGCTGGAACCGGTCGAACGTGACGGTCAGCTCCCGGCCCTGCAGCTCGTCGGCCATCGCCAGGGCCAGCGCTTCGCCGGTCGCAGGCGCGTCGGGCGGCGGCGGTGGCAGGCCGAGGGCGGCGCACAGCCGGCACGCCAGCACCTGCGGCTGATGGTCGCTGCGGTCGAGGTTGTACCAGAGCGAGTCGGGCGGCTGCGTCATTGCGAGCGCCGTCGTCTTGCCGTATCCGGCGGCGGCGTGCACGAGCAGCAGGCACGCCGGGCGTGCCGCCAGCAGCTCCGTGAGGCGCGCGGGCGCAGCTCGACTCCTGGTGAGTGCAGGCTTCAACTTGCTCGGCAATACGGCCAGCGATGCACTCTCGCGCTGGCCGTCCCCCAACGGATGCGCGTACGCCGTCACGCCAGACTCCCCCACCAATGGACGTGACCACTTCTTGGGCCTTGGCCCAGTACTACCGGAACAGGATATTGACCGGTTCGTGGTTCGTCAACAAAGGAGTGCCGGTCCAAACTGTCGAACGCGTATAGGAAAGCCGATGTTTCCCGGACAACCCTGCCGGACACCGTGCCGGACGGGCTGGGTCCGAACGGAGCCCCTCGATTACTCCCCGAGCTGGCCGCTATCGGAACGGCCGCCGCCCGAGCCCCGGCGGGCGCGCTCGATGAGCAGGTTTGCGACCAGGCCGGTCCAGCCGGTCTGGTGCGACGCGCCGAGACCGGCGCCCGTGTCGCCGTGGAAGTATTCGTGGAAGGGGATCAGGTCGTGCCAGGCCGGGTCGCGCTGGAACAGCTCGCGGTCGCCGAACACGGGGCGCCGGCCGCAGCCGTCGTTCCGGAACGTGCCGATCAGCCGGTCCGCCAGCTCGTCGGACACCTCGGCGAGCGTCGCCAGCCGGCCGGACCCGGTGGGACACTCGACCTTGAACCGGTCGCCGAGGTACACGTGGAAGCTGCGCAGCGCGCGCACCAGCAGATAGTTGATGGGGAACCAGACCGGCCCTCGCCAGTTCGAATTGCCGCCGAAGAGGCCCGTGGTCGACTCCGCGGGCTCGTAGTCGAGCACGGCCGTGCCGCTCCCGAGGTCCAGGCGGAGCGGGTGGTCGCGGTGGAAGCGCGAGAGCGAGCGGATCCCGTGGGGCGCGAGGAACTCCTCCGGGTCCAGGACCCTGGCCAGCACCCGGCGCAGCTGCTCCGGCGTCATGACCGACAGCAGGTAGCTGTCCTCCTCGCCGGGCACGTGCACGTGCGACACGAGCTCGCAGACCCCGGGACGGTCGTCCAGGTAGAAGTCCATGCGGTGCGAGAAGTCGGGCAGCCTGGCGCGCACCGCCACCGGCAGCACGGTGACGGCCAGCAGCGGGATCAGGCCAACGCACGAGCGTGCCCGCAGCGACTCCGTGCGACCGTTCGCGAAGCGGAGCTGATCGTAGAAGAACCCGTCCTGCTCGTCCCACAGGCCCCGCTGGTGGCTGGCCAGCGCGATCAGCGTGAAGTGCTCGAAGAACTTGAGCGCCACGTCCTCGTACGTGTGGTCGTGGTCGGCCAGGATCAGCGCCACCTCGAGCAGGCTGAGACAGTACATGGCCATCCACGCCGTCCCGTCCGACTGCTCGAGGTGCCCGGCAAAGGGGAGCGCCGCGCCCCGGTCGAATGGCCCTACGTTGTCCAGGCCGAGGAACCCGCCCTCGAAGACGTTGTTGCCCTCGGAGTCCGTCCGGTTCACCCACCACGTGAAATTGATCAGCAGCTTGTGGAAGATGCGTTCCAGGAACGCGTAATCGCGACCGCCGTCGATGTGGAAGACGCGGAGCGCCGCCCAGGCGTGGACCGGCGGGTTGACGTCGCCGAACGCCCACTCGTACGCCGGCAGCTGGCCATTGGGGTGCATGAACCACTCGCGGCAGAGGAGGACCAGCTGCCACTTGGCGAACTCGGGGTCCACGAACGCGAGCGTCGTGCAGTGAAAGGCCAGGTCCCAGGCCGCGTACCAGGGATACTCCCACTTGTCCGGCATGGACATGACATCGAGGCTGTCGTGGTGCGTCCAGCCGGCGTTGCGGCCCTCCCAGCGAGCGGCGGGCGGCGCCGGCTGCGCCGGGTCGCCCCGCAGCCAGTCCAGGACGTCGTAGTGGTAGAACTCCTTGCTCCACAGCTGCCGGCGAACGCCTGCCGCAGCACGCGGGCCTCGTCCGTTGTCGTGATCGGCGGCGTCAGCGGGGCGTAGAACTCGTCCGCCTCCTCCTCGCGACGGCGCATGACGTCGTCGAATGACGCCCCCAGGTCGCCAGCGGCCGTTTGCGTCAGACGCAGCCGGAGCTCGACGCGGGCGCCCGCGGCGACCGTGAGCCGGTAGCGGGCGGCGGCCTTGGTCCCCCGCGACCCGGGGTTCACGGTGGGCAGGCCGTGCACGACGTGGTCGTTGATCCCGTCCTTCGGGTAGGGCGTCGAGCCGGGCACGTTCCACAGGCGCTCCGCGTTGCTCTCGTTCTCGCAGAAGAGCAGCTGGGGCTCGCCCGACAGGGCGAGCACGCGGTGCCCGAGGTCCTGGTGCTGGGCCAGAAGGCCGCCGCGGTCGGCCACGATCAGCGGTCGCTCGGCGCCGTCGAGCCACGACCACGTGTTCCGGAACCAGAGGGTCGGCAGCACGTCGAGCGCCGCCTGGTCCGGTCCGGCGTTTCGGATCGTGACGCGCAGCAGGACGTCCTCCGGGTCGGCCTTCGCGTAGTCGGCGGTGATCTCCCAGTAGCGGTTCTCGTCGAACACGCCGGTGTCGGCCAGCTCGTACTCCGGGTCCAGCCTGCCCCGACGGCGGTTCTCGTCCACGAGCCTCGCGTAGGGGAACTCGGCCTGCGGGTACAGGTAGCGCCAGCGCATCCACGAGTGGGTCGGCGTGGAGTCGAGGTAGAACCAGTACTCCTTGACGTCCTCGCCGTGGTTGCCCTCCGGCCCGGTCAGTCCGAACAGGCGCTCTTTCAGGATCGGGTCCCGGCCGTTCCAGAACGCCAGCGCGAGGCAGAGGGTCTGACGGTCGTCACAGATGCCGGCGAGGCCGTCTTCGCTCCAGCGGTAGGCGCGAGAGCGGGCGTGGTCGTGCGGGAACGAATCCCACGCGGTGCCGCCCGCGCTGTAGTCCTCGCGGACGGTTCCCCATGCCCGCTCGCTGACGTACGGCCCCCACCGCCGCCACGGCGCTCGCCCGGCCGGGACCTCCTGCAGTCTGACGCGCTCGGGGTCGGCCATCGACCGGTGTAGTGTCGCCGATTGGACCGCGTGCGGTCCCCGTGGTCCAGCGAGCACACTGTCCTGTCGTGTTGACGTTCGGGCGTCAGGACCTGGCCGATCTCGATCGGGCGGCGCGACGCGAGTGGCTGGTCACCGACGGTCTCGGCGGCTATGCGATGGGCACGATGCCGGGCCTGCGCACGCGTCGGTACCACGGCCTGCTCGTAGTCTCGACGCGGCCAGCGGGCGACCGGATGCTGGGCCTCGCCGCGCTCGACCCGACGCTGGTCGTCGGCGAGCGCCGCGTGCGGCTGGCCGTGCACGAGTGGTCGGGTGGGGCGGTGGACCCGGCTGGTCACCTGCACCTCGAGACGTTCAGGATCGAGGACGGGCTGCCCGTCTGGCGCTGGTCGCTCGGCGACGTCGCGCTCGAGCGGCGCCTGGCGATGGTCGCCGGCCGGTCCGCCGTGGCCGTGTCGCACCGGCTGGTGCGCGCGCCCGACACGGTACGGCTCGAGCTCTCCGCACTATGCACGTGGCGGAACGTCCACGGCGAGCGACGGGCCGGGCAGGACCCGGCGGTCGAGCCGGCGGCCCACGGGTTCACGTTCGAGGGCGCCTACCGGGTTGCCGGGGCCGGCTTCCGGCCGTCGGGCGAGTGGTACGACGGCGCGCGTCTCCGCGTCGAGGCCCGGCGCGGCCTGAACGACGTCGAGGACCTGTGGCACGCCGGCGACTTCGTCGCCGACCTGGCGCCCGGCGAGACGCACGAGGTCCTGGCGTGGGCCGGCGACCTGACGTCGCCCCCGCCGCCGGCGGCGGACGTCCAGGAGGCGGCCAGCGGACGTGCGGCATCCCTGATCGCCCGTGGCCAGGCCGGCGACGACGTGGAGCTGTCCCTGCTGCTCGCCGCCGACCAGTTCGTGATCGCGGGCCCGACCGTGGTCGCCGGTTATCCATGGTTCGGCGAGTGGTCGCGCGATGCCATGACGTCGTACGAGGGGCTGTTCCTGGAGACCGGCCGGCACGAAGAGGGCAGGGCGATGCTGAAGCGCGCGGCGTCCACGCTCTCGGAGGGCATGCTGGCCAACACCGCCGACGCCGGCGCCACCGAGTACAACACGGCGGACGGGACGCTGTGGTTCCTGCACGCGGTCGGCCGGCACGTGCAGCGCACGGGGGATCGCGACCTCGCGCGAGAGCTGCTGCAGCCCCTGGCGGGGGTCGTGGACCACCACGTCGAGGGCACCCGGTACGGGATCCGGGTTGACGCGGCTGACGGCCTGCTGACGCAGGGCGAGGACGGCGTCGCGCTGACCTGGATGGACGCGCGCGTGGACGGCCGGCCGGTGACGCGGCGGGCGGGCAAGGCGGTGGAGATCAACGCGCTGTGGGTCAACGGCCTCGCGATGCTGGCCTGGCTGTCCGACGTGGTCGGCGCGGACGCCGGGCAGTTCGCTCGGCTGCGGGACACGGCGAGCGTGTCCTTCCGGCGCCGCTTCTTCCGCAACGGCCGCTGCCTGGACGTGGTGGATGGTCCGGCCGGCGACGACGCCACGCTGCGGCCGAACCAGCTCCTCGCCGTGTCGCTGCCCCTGGGCCCGCTGGGCGAGCGCGGCGTGGTCACCTCCTGCGCGCCGCTGCTCACGTCCCTCGGCCTGCGCTCGCTGGATCCGGCCGCCCCTGGCTACCGCGGCCGGCACCGCGGCACGCCGGCCGAGCGGGACTCCGCGTACCACCAGGGCACGGTCTGGCCCTGGCTGATCGGGCCCTACGCGGAGGCGGCGCGCCGGTGCGGGCTGCCGGCGGACGGGATCCTGGACGGGCTGGAGGCGCACGTCTCCGAGTGGGGCCTCGGTTCGGTGTCCGAGACGGCCGACGGGGACACGCCCCACGCGGCTACCGGCTGCCCGTTCCAGGCCTGGTCGGTCGCCGAGCTCCTGCGGGTCCGCCGCCTCCTGAGCCGCTGAGTCAGTCGAGCCTGGGAATTGCCCAGTCCACGAGATCGGCCGGTGCCGGACTGAACTCGACGACGTCGCACGTGCGGCGGCCGAGGGCGGGCAGCACGTGCGCGGCCAGCGCGAAGAAGTCCCGGAGGTCGCGGCGGCTCACCACGCCCGTGCGGTCGTAGGCGATCTCGCGGCGGGCCTGGCGGAGCGTCCGCTCGCTCTCGTGCAGCCGGGTCGCGGCCTCCGCGTCGACGGGGTGCAAGCCGGCGGCCGCGAGCTGGAAGGTGCGCTGGTGGGCCCGGTCGCCGCCCGGCCGCCAGCCGTGGGCGCAGAGGAACGCGTCGGCGGCGTCCTGGAACGCCTGGTACATGCTCGCGAACGCGAAGTCGGGGTCGTCCGCGAACTCGGGGATCGTCGCGAGCGTGCCCGCCCGGTGGGCCCAGCGCCGAGCCAGCTGCAGCTTCTGCACCGCGACCTCGGCGCGCGCGCCCACCTGCTTCAGGCTGTCGTCGGCGCGCGCCACGGCGGCGAGCTGGCGCTGGAACTGCACGGCATCGGCGTCCACGATTGCCGGTAAGTCTCCTCTACTCGCTCACGGCGGCGGGAGGCAGCTCGTCCTCGCTGCCCACCAGCATGAGCTTGGGTCGGGCCCAGACCTCGCGCAGGAAGCCGTCGCCGGCCGCGAGCCGGCTGACGAGCTCATGGCGCGGGTACGCCATGGCGTTGACCTCGCGGCCCAGCTCCCGTTCGGCGTCCGCCAGCTGGCGCGCCAGCGCGAAGCGGGACACGTCGCCGACCACGAAGACGTCGAGATCGCTGGCCAGCGTGTCCCGGGCGCGGGCGGCCGAGCCGAAGAGGAACGCCGCCTCGAGCTCCGGCGGCCCGAGCCCGGCCAGGGCTCGGCGCAGCGCCTCGGCGGGCCCGGAGAGCTTGGACAGCAGCGTCTTGATCTCCGCGAAGATCGGCGAGCCCACGTCGATGCGGTAGACGAACTGCCGCCCGACGCGCTCGCGCCCCACCAGTCCGGTCGCGACGGCGCGCTGGAGCGCCCGGAACGTGCTGTCGTGGCTGGCGCCGATCCGCTCTTCCAGTTCACCGGTGGTGAACCGGCGGTCGGGCTCGGCCGCCAGCGCCGCGAGCAGGCGCGGGAGCGTCTCCGAACCGAACAGGGCGTGCGCGACCGACGTTTGCACTTCCTGGAGTGTACCGCATCAGTCGGCATTGCCGACCAGTTTGTCGGATGTCCCGACGGTCCAGTCGGTCAAGCCGACTCCGCGAGATGGTGGCGGGACCGACGTACCGCACGCCGATCCCGCTGAGAGGGGGAGGATGTCGCGTTCCGAGTCGGCGGCCTGACCGGGGACCACCGGGGCGTGCGCACCTCCACGCTGCTTGCCCACCATCGACGGTACGGCCCATCGGCGTGCGGCTCTCGCCGCCGGCCGGGCGCACCTAGACAACTCTCTCGACACGCTCGACTCCGCGCGGGTTCGCGCCATCGACTTATCCTGGTGCGCGATGGTCCGGCGCTGGGAGTCGTTGCGGCCGGCGGTCCAGGCGGCGATCGTCTTCCCGCCGCTCGCGGTGGTGCTGTTCCTGCTCAACCTGGGCGGCTTCAATCAGCCACTGCTTCGTTCGATCCTGTATGGGCTGATCGAGGCGGTGCCGTTCACCGCACTGATCCTGATCGCGACCGCCAACGAGCGCCGCAAGCGGACGGGCGGGGGCGGCTGACCGCCCGGGCGCGACGCTACCCGGCCTGGGCGCGGGACGGGGCGCTGCGCCGGAACTCGTCCCAGAAGCCGCTGCGCACGATCGGCTTCAGCTCCGGGCGCTCCCACAGGTAGCCCACGCGCTGCTCCGCGAACCGCAGCAGCCGCACGTCCAGGTCGCGCGGGACCTGCCAGCCCGTGATCTTCAGCAGGCGTTCGATGTCGATCGGCGTGGCCTCGACCAGCAGCTCGCGCGCGAAGTCGCGGCCCGCCTCGGCGGCCCGCTCCTCGAACGCGGCCACCTCGGCGCTGGTCTGCCGCAGGAGCGCTCCCACGGAGTCGGGGCCCTCACCGCGTTCGGTGGCCCGTGCGAAGGCCGCCAGCATCCCGGCGTCGTACCCGGCCCGCGGGCGCTCGATCCGGGCGTCTTCATCGGCTGCTTCGTCGGGGCCGGGGAGGACCGGCGCGGCCCGCTCCCGTGCCGGCTCCAGCAGCCGGAAGTGGCTCCGCCAGAACTCCTCGGGGAGCACTCGGTGCTCGTCCGACTGCTGAATCAGCAGCCGGCTCTGGTTGACCCCCGGCACCCCGAGCACCGTGACCCGCACGCCCTGGTCCTGCGCCTCGGCCACGCCCTCGCAGATGTCCTCGTCGTCGGCCAGCAGGTACGCGCCGACCATCGCCCGGTCGCGAGCGAGGACGATCAGGTCGCGCACGAGGCGGCT
>DASQZW010000302.1:0-21822 GCA_035638495.1 Terriglobales bacterium | reverse complement strand
TGGTGACCGCCGCCAGCAGGCCCGCGAACACCAGCACACGCAGCGACCGCCGCCCGCGCCGAACGGGGCACGCCGTCGCCTCCGACACCCTTTCGGGCATACCTCAACCTCCCCTCAGGACACCCATCAGTCCCGTTTGGTCGTCAACACTAGGGGCGGGGCCCGGCCGTGTCAAGCAGTTGACTTGACATTCGCGGGACCCGGACGGCCCGCACAGCGTGATCGAGTACACTCGGCTCCTGCCGCGCGTCATGAGGGGGTTGGAGCAGCCGTCCGCTGGCTCCATCCTGGCCCTGAGCGGCCCCGCGAAAGTCAAGTCCCTGCGACAATTCCACGACACAGCACGGAACTTTGGCCGAGCTCTGGCCCTGTCAATCGTCGGCGCGATCGGGTTTGATCGAACTCGTCGTGACGCGGAGGGCATCCAGAGGGGCAGGGGTTAGTGGCTGACAGCGGTGATCGACGTCCGAACGAGCGGCTGCGGCTCCAGCGCCGGTTACGCGGCTGGACCCTTGACGAGGTCGCCGAGGGCCTCCATCGCCTGTCGATGGGCGGTGCCGAACTCGGCGTCGACGCGCACATGGTGGGAAGGTGGGAGCGGGGGGTGCGGCGGCCGGCACCGCGCTACGTGGCGCTGCTGTGCCGGCTCTTCGAGCTCCCCGCGGACGAGCTGGGACTCGTCGAGGAGGCGGCCGAGGCCGCCGAGACGGCCGGCAAGGAGGACGACGTGAGAAGGCGCCAGTTCCTGCAGTACATGAGCGTGGTCACGGGCGCCACGATGCTCGACTGGGACCGGCTGGCCACCATGCTGCGCGGCCAGCTCGGCCCGGCCGATCGGGTCCTGGTCGACGATCTCGAGAAGATCACCACGAGCTATGCGCGCCAGGTCGAGACGGTCGCCCCCGGCAGCCTGCTGCCGGCGCTGCGCAGCCACCTGGCGATGCTGAGCGGCTCGCTCCAGGCGGGACCGCCGGAACCGGTGCGCCGCCGCCTGCTGTCGCTGACCGGTCAGACGGCCGTGCTGGCCGGCCGCCTGTCGTGGCTGCTCGACAACCGCGGCGAGGCCAGGCAGTGCTGGACGCTCGCGTGCGACCTGGCCAGGGAGGCCGGCGACGACACGCTGCTGGCCGAGGCGCTCGGCAACCAGCGCGTGCTCCACTCGACGATCCCGAGCCGGGGCCAGTACGGCCATCCCGACCGCGCCCTCGCGCTGCTCGACGCCGCCGAGGATCGGCTCACGGCCACGTCGTCGCCCTACGCACGCATGATGGTCCTGCTGTCGCGCGCGGAGGACTGGGCCGCCGTCCGCAACGCGGACGCCTCGTGGCGCGATCTCGAGGCGGCCGAGCGGGCGATCGCGACGGCGACGGGCCCCGACGACGGCTTCTACGCGCTCTGGGACGAGGGTCGGATCGCGGGCTACCGCGGCAGCTGCGCGCTCGCCCTGGACCGGCCCGAGGAGGCGAGCACGGTGCTGGAGGCGGCCCTTGCGCAGACCGACGACGCCCTCGTCGGTCAGCGGTGCGCCGTGATGACCGACCTGGCGACCTCCTACGCCATGCAGCGAGAGGTCGAGCACAGCGCGGCCCTGCTGATGGACTCGGCGGACGTCGCCGAGCGCGCCGGCCTGAGCGAGCTGCTCCATCGGGTGACGGGCGCGCGTCAGCACCTCGAGCCCTGGCGTCAGGTCCCCGCGGTGGCCCTGCTGGACGAACGCCTGGCCGCCGTCGGCTGAAGCTCGCCGCGTGTCCCGGGCGTGGCCGCGTCCAGCGGCACGAAGCTCTGGGCGAAGGCGCGGACGGCCTCGGCGGTCTTGGGGTGCTCGCACAGGCCGGGCAGCAGCCGGAACGCGACGGTCACGACGTGGGCCCCGCGCCGGAGGCACTCGTGCACGTCGTACGTGCGGCGAATGCTCGCGACCACCAGCTCGCACGCGGCCCCGGCCCCGCCCAGCGCCCGGGCCACCTCCTCGACGACGGCACCCGCGTCGATCCCCGCGTCGCTCATCTTGCCGTAGAACAGCGTGACGTAGCGGGCGCCCGCGGCGGACGCCATGAGCGCCTGCGTCGCGCTCATGCAGGCGGTGCCGTTGACCGCGACGCCGCGTCGAGCGAGCTCCGCCACGGCCGCCAGCTCGTCCCACCCGCAGGGCACCTTGACGACCAGGCGATCGTAGTCGAGCTCTGCCCTGATCACCTCGGCCTGCTCCACCATCTCGGCCGGGCTGGACGTCATCACCTGCACGCTCAGCGGAAGTCGGAGCGGGCGGAGCAGCGCCACGACGCGCCGCAGGTACGCCAGCGGCTGCCGGCCCGCTTCCTCCAGCAGGAACGTCGGGTTGGTGGTCACCCCCGCGACGCATCTCCGCTCCACCACCGCTTCGATCTCGCCCAATCGGGCACTGTCCAGGAACACCTTCACCACTCCCCTCCTCGGCGCCGGGCGGCCGACGGGCCACCGGCACCACCGCGGCCCCGCGGTCCGGCCGTCCCCGTGACCAGAACTGCGTCAAGGACACCACGGTCACGAGGGCGGCGCAAGGGTGGAGCCGCGGACGCGTCAGGGGCGGCCGGGCAGCGCTCCGGTCGCGGAGCCCGGGGACACGAGCGGACGGGTCCCCGCTCGCCGCAGCATCGCGGCGGCCAGCGCCTCGTACCTGCCCGCCGCCAGATCGCCGATCGGGTCCGGGCTGGCCCGGACCAGCTGGCGGAACGGCAGCAGCGCGACCGCCCGGTGGGCGAGGACCGCGTTCGCCTCGGCGACACGCCCGCTGCGCTCGGCGGCCCGCACGAATTCGCCGGCCGCCGTGAGCTCACGGGCGTCACGCACGCGCCACACGAGATAGAGGCCGGTCACCGTCACGATGGGCAGGAGCGCCACGAACAGGCCGAGCGCGACAGCGACGTGCTGGATCGCGTCGTGAGCCTGCATGCCGCTCTGGACCAGCGGATCGCCGGCGGTGCGCTGCAGCGCGGCCGTCAGGCCAGACAGGGCGCCGCCGATGCCCGGGATGTTGCCCGGCACCGCGTTCTGGAACGCGTGCAGCCAGTCGTTGAATGTCGTGCCCGTGCGCGTGATGGCGTCCGCAACCACCTGGAGGGCGGTCACCATCTGGTAGGCGGTCCAGCCGGCGACCACCCACGCCGCGGTCCAGAGCAGGACCAGGAGGTCGAGCACCAGCCGCCACAGCCGACCCGACCAGCTCACCGGATATATGGTCAGCATGACCACATCACTAATATCAAAAGATGCCCCAGCCTGTAGGACCTACCGGCGCGTCGCTTGCGCATCCAAAGGGCCATTTGGCGCCAAATCGCCCTTTGGCCGGCCCGGCAATGGGCGATTGGGGCACATTTGGCACGGTTGCGACCCTGTTGGCGACCAACTGGAGGGCATCAAGGCCGCGAAGCGCCGCAGGGAAGCCTTGAGGCCCGCTCGGCCGGCACGCAGGCTGGATCATGGGGAGCGCGTCAGCGCCCTCCTGGCCCGGACTCGCCGCCGGCCGCAAATCGACGCCGGGCGTTTCAGCTCGGGATCCCACTCGCCACGCGCCGGCGTAGCGGCAGTCAGGTCGTCGTCGCTTCCAGCGACGGGCGGGCCAGCGTCAGGCGGAGCGCCAGCGTGGAGCCGCGGCCGGGCTCCGACTCCAGGACCTCGAGGTCGCCGCCCTGCCGCCGGGCGAGCTCGCGGCTGATGTACAGGCCGAGGCCCGTGCCGGGCTGCAGCGGCTGGCCGGGCGCCTCGACGCGCACGAACCGTTCGAAGATGCGCTCGCGCATGTCCGGCGGGATGCCGACTCCCCGGTCCTCGACAGTCAGCACCGCCTGCTCGCCGGCACGCACCGTCACCCGCACCCAGGGCCGGGCCTGCGAGTACGCGAGCGCGTTGTTGACCAGGTTGTCCAGGATGCGGGCCAGGTGCGTCGGGTCGGTCTGGACGAACACGGGCTGGTCCGGCGTGTCCAGGTGCATCTCCGCGCCGAGCAGTTCCGCCTGCGGGGTGGCCTTGCGCATGGCCTGGCGGGCGGCCTCCCGGAGGTCGTACGCGACGATGCGTCCCGGCACCGTCCCAGCCTCGATGCGGGCCGCGGTCAGCAGGCCGTCCACCAGGCCGTTCAGCTCACCGCCCTTCTGGATCAGGATCTGCACCACGCGCGACCAGTCCGGCGTCACCTCGCCGAACGTGCCGTCGTGGAGCATCGAGAGGTAGCCCACGATCACCGCCAGCGGCGTTCGCAGCTCGTGCGCCGCCATGTTCAGGAACTCCGACTTGGCCCGGCTGGAGTCCTGGGCCTGCACCAGGAGCTCGCGGATGGACCGCTGCTGCTGGTGCAGATCGACGAAGACGCCCACCTTCGTGCGCAGGAACTCCGGCACGAACGGCTTGAAGATCACGTCGGCGGCGCCGATGCGATAGGCCCGCTGCAGGTCCTGCTCGGCCTCCGGGAACGCCGTGACGAACAGGATCGGCGTGCTGTGCGAGGCGGGCCGCGCCCGCACCAGCTCGGCGGTCTCGAAGCCATCCATGTCCGGCATGCGCACGTCCAGCAGGATGGCCGCGAAGTCCTCGTGGAGCAGGTGGCGGAGCGCGTCGCGGCCCGAGCGCGCGAGCACCATCCGCTGGTCGAGCGGGGCAAGCACCACCTCGAGCGCGGCGAGGTTGGCCGGCTCGTCGTCGACGAGGAGCAGGCTGACGCGCGGGCGGCGCTCGTCAGAACCTACGACCCGTTCAACCATCGATCCAGCATGGCCAGGAGCTGTGAGCTGTCGATGGGCTTGGCGATGTAGTCCGACGCGCCCGCCTCGAGGCAGCGCTCCCGGTCGCCGCGCATCGCCTTCGCGGTCAGCGCGATGATCGGCAGGTTCGCGAACTGCGTCTGCTCCCGGATGCGGCGCAGCGTCTCGTAGCCGTCCACCTCCGGCATCATCATGTCCAGCAGGATCACGTCGACGCGCTCCAGCGCCTCGTCCAGGATGCGCGTGGCCTCCTGGCCGCCCTCGGCCGGCACGACGTGCATGCCGTGCCGCTCGAGCATCGCCGTCAGCGCGAACACGTTGCGGACGTCGTCGTCGACCACGAGCACGGTACGGCCGGCGAGCGCGGCGCTGCGTGTGGGCGTGGCTGACTCGCTCTCCGCGGCCGGCGGCGGGGCGATCCCGTTGCCGGTGACCGGGCGCGCCTCGGCCGCGCGGCGCTTGGCCGGCACCGCGTCGCCGCTGACCCGCGCGAGGAACCGCTCGACCTGGTCCAGCAGCACCCGGCTCGCCTCCAGGCCGCCCTTGACCACGACCTCGCAGCCGGCGCGGCGAAGGACCTCGGCCTCCTTCGCGTTCAGGTCGGCCGCGGTGTAGACGACCACCGGCACGCGCCGCAGCTTCGAGCTCTTCCGGAAGTGCTCGAGCAGCTTGAACCCGCTGACGCTCGGCAGCCGGAGGTCCAGGACGACGCAGTCGACCTGTTCGGTCCGCGCGATGGTCATCGCGTCGGCCACCGACGTCGCCTCGTGGACCACCACATCGCCCATGACGGAGGCGACGATCTCGGCCCGCTGGATGGGGTCGTCCTCCACGATCAGCAGGTGGCGGGCGCCGCTCCGCACCAGCGCCTGGATCCGCGCGAAGACGCCCTCCAGCGCGTCCTTGGTCGCGGGCTTCGTGAGGAACGAGGTGAGCGGACCGTCGCTCTCGACCCGCTCCTGCGCGTCGTCGAACACGGTGACCACATGGACGGGGATGTCACGTGTCATCGGGTCCCGGCGCAGCGCGTCCAGCACTTTCCAGCCGCTCATGTCGCGGAGCCCGATGTCCAGCGTCACCGCCGCGGGCTGGTGCTCGCGCGCGAGCGCGAGCGCCTCCTGGCCGCCGAGCGCGACGACGCCCAGGAACCCCGCCTGGTGGGCGAGGTCGAGCAGCACGCGACAGAAGTTGACGTCGTCGTCGACGATCAGGACCACCGACTCGCCACGGCCCACCAGGTCGCGGTCGTCCTCGACCATGGGGGTCCACGTGGCCGGCGCCGGCCCTGGTTCGGGCTCGCGCCGGTACTCCACGACCGCCCCCGCCGCCGGGTGCTGCGCCGGCAGGAACACGGTAAAGGTGCTGCCCACGCCTTCTACGCTCGTGAGCCGGATCTCCCCACCCAGCAGCTGCACCAGCTCTCGGCTGATCGAGAGGCCCAGGCCGGTGCCGCCGAACTTGCGGCTCGTGGTCCCGTCCGCCTGCTGGAACGCCTCGAAGATGTGACGCTGCTTTTCCGGCGGGATGCCGATGCCGCTGTCGACGACCTCGAACGCGACCACCTGGCGCGCATCGCGCAGTGAGGCGCGGTCCCGGTCCCAGCCGGTCTTCGCGAGCTGCATCCGCAGCTCGACACGACCGCGCTCCGTGAACTTGAACGCGTTGGACAGGAGGTTCCTGAGGACCTGGTGCAGCCGCTTGCCGTCGGTTCGCAGGGCCCCGGGCAGGTCGTCGTCGAGCTGCACCGAGAAGGCGAGGCCCTTCGCGTCGGCGACGTGCCGGAAGCTGCGCTCCACCTGCTCGCGCAGGCCGCCGAACGTCTCCTCGACGATCTCCAGCGCGACCGTCCCGGACTCGATCTTGGTCAGGTCCAGGATGTCGTTGATCAGGTTGAGCAGGTCCTGGCCGCTTGCCAGGATGATGTTCGCGAACTCGACCTGCTTGGCCGACAGGTTGCCGTCGGCGTTCTCCGCGAGCTGCTGGGCCAGGATGAGCAGGCTGTTCAGCGGCGTGCGCAGCTCGTGCGACATGTTGGCCAGGAACTCGCTCTTGTACTTGGACGTCAGCGCCAGCTGCTCGGCCTTCTCCTCCAGCGAGACGCGGGCGTGCTCGACCTCATCGTTCTTGCGCTCGACCTCGGTGTTGCGCTCGGCCAGCAGGCGCGCCTTCTCCTCCAGCTCCTCGTTCGTGTGACGCAGCTCCTCCTGCTGCGCCTGCAGCTCGCCCGCCATGCTCTGCGACTGCTTCAGCAGCTCCTCGGTGCGGGTGGTCGCCTCGATCGTGTTGAGCACGATGGCGATCGACTCGGTGAGCTGGTCCAGGAAGTCCAGGTGGATCGGGCTGAACCGCTCGAACGAGGCCAGCTCGAGCACTGCCAGGACCTGCCCCTCGAAGACGATCGGGAGCACGACGATGCTGAGCGGCGGCGCCTCGCCCAGCCCGGAGGAGATCGCGACGTAGTCGCCGGGCACGTTGTGCAGGAGGATCCGCTCTCGTTCCTGCGCGCACTGACCGACGAGCCCCTCGCCGACCCGGAAGAGGTTGGACAGGTGCTTGCGCTCACGGTACGCGTAGCCGGCCTGGTACCTCAGCACGGGCTCGTCGGGGTCGCCCGCGTCCATCGTGTAGAAGACGCCGTGCTGCGCGTTGACCAGCGGGGCCAGCTCGGACAGGATCAGACGGGACGCGGTCAGCAGGTCGCGCTGGCCCTGCAGCAGCCGCGTGAAGTGGGCCAGGTTCGTCTTGAGCCAGTCCTGCTGCGTGTTGCGCTGCGTGGTCTCGCGGAGGTTGCGGATCATCTCGTTGATGTTGTCCTTGAGAACCGCGACCTCCCCGGAGGCCTGGACGCCGATGGACCTGGTCAGGTCGCCCTCGGTCACCGCCGTCGCGACGTCCGAGATGGCCCGGATCTGATCGGTCAGCGTGGCCGCGAGCTGGTTCACGTTGTCCGTCAGGTCCTTCCACGTGCCGGCCGCGCCGGGCACGGAGGCCTGACCGCCCAGCCGCCCCTCGACGCCCACCTGGCGGGCGACGGTCGTGACCTGCTCCGCGAACGTGGCCAGCGTCTCGGTCATCTCGTTGATGGTCTCGGCCAGGGCGGCCACCTCGCCCTTCGCCTCGACGGAGAGCTTGCGCCGGAGGTCGCCGCGCGCCACCGCCGTGACGACGCCCGCGATGCCGCGCACCTGCGTCGTCAGGTTGTCGGCCATGGAGTTCACGTTGTCGGAGAGCTCCTTCCACACGCCGGACACGCCGGGCACGTGGGCCTGCCCGCCCAGCTTGCCCTCCGTGCCCACCTCGCGGGCCACGCGCGTCACCTCCGAGGCGAAGCTGTTGAGCTGGTCGACCAGGACATTGATCGTGCTCTTCAGCTCGAGGATCTCCCCCTGGACGTCGACCGTGACCTTGCGGGAGAGGTCGCCGCGCGCGATCGCGGTCGTGACCTCGGCGATGTTCCCGATCTGGCTGGTCAGCTGGCCGGCCAGCAGGTTCACGTTGTCGGTCAGCTCCTTCCAGACGCCGTCCACGCCGCGGACGTGGGCCTGGCCGCCGAGCTTGCCCTCCGTGCCCACCTCGCGCGCCACCCGCGTCACCTCCGAGGCGAAGGCGTTGAGCTGATCCACCATCACGTTGATCGTGTCCTTCAGCTCCTGGATCTCGCCCCGGCCCTCGACCGTGATCTTCTTGGAGAGGTCGCCGCGCGCGACCGCGGTCGTGACCTCGGCGATGTTGCGCACCTGGAACGTGAGGTTCGCCGCCATCGTGTTGACGCTCTCGGTCAGGTCCTTCCACGTCCCCGACACGTCCCGCACCTGGGCCTGGCCACCCAGCTTGCCCTCCGTGCCCACCTCGCGCGCCACGCGCGTGACCTCGGAGGCGAAGGCGTTGAGCTGGTCGACCATCACGTTGATCGTGTCCTTCAGCTCCTGGATCTCGCCCCGCCCCTCGACCGTGATCTTCCTGGTCAGGTCGCCGCGCGCGACCGCGGTCGTGACCTCGGCGATGTTGCGCACCTGGAACGTGAGGTTGCTGGCCATGGTGTTCACGCTGTCGGTGAGGTCCTTCCACGTCCCCGACACACCCTGGACCTGCGCCTGGCCGCCCAGCTTGCCCTCCGTGCCCACCTCGCGCGCCACCCGCGTCACCTCCGACGCGAAGCCGTTGAGCTGATCCACGAGCACGTTGATCGTGTCCTTGAGCTCGAGGATCTCCCCCTGGACCCGGACGGTCACCTTCCTGGACAGGTCGCCGTTGGCGACGGCCGTCGTCACCTCGGCGATGTTGCGGATCTGGCTGGTCAGCTGCCCGGCCAGCAGGTTCACGTTGTCCGTCAGGTCCTTCCAGACCCCGCCGACGCCGCTCACCTGGGCCTGGCCGCCCAGCTTGCCCTCCGTGCCCACCTCGCGCGCCACCCGCGTCACCTCCGAGGTGAAGCCGTTGAGCTGGTCCACGAGGACGTTGATCGTGTTCTTGAGCTCCAGGATCTCGCCCTGGCCCTCGACCGTGATCTTCTTCGAGAGGTCGCCGTTCGCCACCGCGGTGGTCACCTCGGCGATGTTCCGCACCTGGGCGGTGAGGTTGGCAGCCATGGTGTTGACGTTGTCGGTCAGGTCGGCCCAGGTTCCGCTGACGCCGCGGACCTGCGCCTGACCGCCCAGCTTGCCCTCCATGCCCACCTCGCGGGCGACGCGCGTGACCTCCGAGGCGAAGCCGTTGAGCTGGTCAACCATCACGTTGATCGTGTTCTTGAGCTCCAGGATCTCCCCCTGGACGTCGACCGTCACCTTCTTGGACAGGTCGCCGTTGGCGACGGCGGTCGTCACCTCGGCGATGTTGCGGATCTGGCTGGTCAGCTGGCCCGCCAGCAGGTTCACGTTGTCCGTCAGGTCCTTCCAGACCCCGCCGACGCCGCTGACCTGCGCCTGGCCACCCAGCTTGCCCTCGGTGCCCACCTCCCGGGCCACGCGCGTCACCTCAGAGGCGAAGCCGTTCAGCTGGTCCACCATCACGTTGACGGTGTTCTTGAGCTCCAGGATCTCGCCCTGGCCCTCGACCGTGATCTTCTTGGAGAGGTCCCCGTTCGCCACCGCCGTCGTCACCTCGGCGATGTTCCGCACCTGGGCCGTGACGTTCCCGGCCATGGTGTTCACGCTGTCGGTCAGGTCCTTCCACACGCCGCCCACGCCGCGGACGCGGGCCTGGCCGCCCAGCTTGCCCTCCGTGCCCACCTCGCGTGACACCCGCGTCACCTCGGACGCAAATGACGAGAGCTGGCTGACCATCGTGTTGACGGTCTTCGCCGTCCGGGCGAACTGACCCTGGAGCGCGACGCCGTCGACCTCCAGGGGCACCGTCTGCGTCAGGTCGCCGTTGGCCACGGCGGTGATGACACGAGCGGTCTCGCTGGTCGGACGCACCAGGTCCTCGACCAGGTCGTTGACGGAGTGGATGGACTCGGCCCAGCCGCCGTCCGCCCCGCCGGCCGAGATGCGCTGGTTGATCCGGCCCTCCTTGCCCACGACCTGACGCAGGCGCGCCAGCTCGTGGCTCAGGCGCTGATTGCGCGCGATGACGTCGTTCAGGGAGTCGGCGACCTTGCCGGCGACGCCGGTCCAGTGCTCGGGCAGCCGGGCGGAGAAGTCCCCCGCCCGGAACGCCGCCAGCGTGCTGAGCAGCGCATCCGTGTCGAGATCCGCCGTCGCGGCAGCCCTGGTCACCATCCTCTGTCCTCCAGTTCGGCCTGCCGCCGTCTCCAGACAGGCAGGTGGGCGCTCATACCAGGTGGGCGTGTAGCTATCAACATATACTCCGGCGCGTGTACGATTCCCCTGGCTGCAGTTTGACCGCTCGCGTCCCCGATGACAAACGGCGGCCGGGGGCCGCCAAGGTCAGGAAGGAGCGCTCGGCGCCGCAGCCTGCTGGCAGGTCGGACACACACCGTGCAGGAGCTCGGTGCGGCGGAGGATCTGGTACCCCTGCAGCCGGCGAGGCATCCGGGCGCTCGAGCCGTCCGTGGGCGCGTCGTCGATCCGCCCGCACTGCACGCAGACCAGTTCGGCGTGCGGCCGCATCTCTGGGTCGAAGTGCACGCTGCCGTCGCCCGCCTCGAAGCGCCTGACCTCCCCGGCCTGCACGAGGTCGTTCAAGGCGGTGTAGACGGTTGTCAGCGACAGGCCCGGAAGCTGTTCCTTCAGGCGGGAGTGGAGCTGCTCCGCGGTCGGGTGGCTGCGGTCGGCCAGCAGGGCGCGGTAGATCAGCACTCGCTGTGAGGTGACCTTCTTGCCTCTGGCCCGGAGCAGCGCCACGAGTTCCTCGGCGGTCCGCGCGTGCGGGCGCACGCCATCAAGGCTAGCAAAGCCGAAGCGAATCCGGAATTGGATCGCCTACGCTAGAGAGTCGGCACCGACGGATCGGAAGAGGAGGACTCCACTGATGGCGGTGAGCACGAAGGACCTGCGTCAGGAGCTGCTGGACACGGCAAGGCGGGTGACGGCGAGCGGCGTCCTGTCGCTGTCCGGACACGGCAACCTGAGCCTGCGCGTGCCCGGCCGCGACGAGATGCTCTTCACCGCCGGCGGCAGCCTGCGCGACCTTCCCCCGGACGGCGTCGTGCGCATCCGCCTGGACGGCGAGCTGCTCGAGGGCGAGGTGGCGCCCATGGCCAACGCGGTCATCCACATGCACGCCGTCGTCTACCGGGAGCTGGGCGACGTCAACTGTGTGCTGCACACGCACTCGCCGTGGGCCACCGCGTTCGCGGTCGCGAACCGGTCGATCGAGTGCTGGTCGGAGGCGATGGCGATCTTCGGCCTGGGCGGCGGCGTGCCGGTGGCGGCGTACGGGCCGCGCGGCTCCGAGATCGCGGTCGCCAACATTCGCGAGGTGCTCGCGCCGGAGCGCCGCGCCGTGCTCCTGGCCAACCACGGGATCCTCGCGTTCCACCGAACCCCCGCCGAGACGGTGGGCGTGAACGTGGTTCTGGAGGAGACCGCCCAGTCGGCGATCTACGCCGGGGCGCTGGGCGGGGCCACGATCATCCCGCCGCACATGATCGAGGCGTCGCGGGTGCGAGCGGAGGACTTCCAGGCCAGGGGTCCGGCGCGACCGCACCAGGACTGACGCGGAGGGCAGCCGGCGGTGGTCGGGTGCCGCGTTCCCCCGCTCGGGGAGCGCGGGCTGCTCCTCGGCCCGGACCTCCTCGGCGCGGGCTTCCTCGGTGCCCGCCTCGGCGGCGGCGACGCCGCCCCGTCATGGTGCTGAACAATACCTCCCATGGTTGATATCAAATAACTCGTGCTCGATGCTATACGTATTGTCAATGGAGGCGTCCGGTCTCATCACCACTCGTACACCGTTGCTGTTGCGCAATGCGCCCGGCGCAAGCAAGATATCCCGCGAGCACTGGGATTCGTCTTGTGATAGCCTCGGTGTTCATCAGGCGTTCGGCCGGGACTGGCCGACCGGAGGAGGACGATGGATCACAGAGACGCTGACGAGGTGCGGGTGCTGCTGGTGGAGGACGACGCCGCCCTGGCCCAGATGTACCGCGTCAAGCTGGAGCGAGACGGCTACACGGTCCAGGTCGCCGGCGACGGCGAGGAGGCGCTGGGGCTCCTCCGCGGGGACCTGCCGGATCTGATCTTCCTCGACGTGCGGCTGCCGCGCATGGACGGCCTGACATTCCTGGAGCGACTTCGCTCCGCCGACCGCACCAGGGACCTCCCGGTCGTGATCGTCAGCAACTACAGCGAGGAGGAGCTGGTCTCCCGCGGCCTGCAGCTGGGGGCGCTGGAGTACCTGATCAAGAGCCAGACGACGCCCGGCCAGCTGTCCCAGGGCGTGGCCGACTGGACCCGCCCGTACGTCTACCCGAGCGAGGAGGCGCCGGAAGGAGTGCGCAACTGACCGCCACGCGGATTCCCACTGGTCAGTTTTCCTCCCACCGGACTATAATTTCATAGCGCTTCGTACTGTAATAGAAGCGACCGATGCAAGCCATTCCCCGAGTCCCCGACCCGCTCAGGATCTCCAGCGCGCTCTCGCCTGCTCTGTTCGCGCTCGGCGATCCGGACCGGTTCGTGGAGCTGCTGAACTCGAACCCGGCGGGCATCGTCCTGGTCGAGGCCGGACCGGAGCTCGACGTCGTCTACTGCAATGACGCCTTCCACCGATGGGCGCCGCTGGGCCGGCGGCCGGTGGTCGGCCGGCCGCTGCTCGAGCTGTTCGCCTGGAGCGACCGGGCCGCGATCCGGAGCTCCTACCGGGAGGCGGTGCGCACCGGCCGGCCCGTGCACTGGCGGGCAGCGCCCTATCACATGGGCAACGGCGGCGCGTCGGCAGGACGACCGGCCTACTGGAACGTCAGTCACTACCCGCTGTGCGGGCCGGCAGGCCGGGTCACGCACGTCCTGACGTTCACCGTCGACGTCACCGACCAGGCGACGGTGCGCGCGCGCATGCGGGAGGTGCAGCAGCGGGTGCTGGACGGCCTCGGTGACATCGCCCGCCACCTCAGCGACCACGGCGACCTGGCCGCGTTCTTCGCCGACCTGAGCCAGGCGCTCGCCGACCTGGTGCCCGCGGCGAGGGCCGCCTTCTGGCTGTACGACGCGCAGACGGGGACCATCTCCCCGCATGCCGGCGCCGCCGGCTTCACGGCCGCCGAGCTCGACCGCCTGCGCGGCCTCCCCTGCTCCCCGGACGGCGAAGGTCTGGCCGACCGCATCGTCTTCCAGGACCTCGTCCTGCGCGACCGCCTGGGCGACGTTCCCGGCGACCCGGCGTCCTACCGGGCCGCACTGCGAGCAGTTGGGGTCGCGGACACGATCTCGATGCCGTGGCGTGCCGGAGAGCGCCGGCTGGGGGTGGTCGGGGTGTACGACTCGACCCGAGCCTCCGGGTTCCTGGAGGAGGACGTCTGGGTGCTGCAGGCGGCCGTGACCGCCGCGGCGCTGGTCTGGGAGCACCGGCAGGCGGACGCCGCGGTCGCCGAGCTCCGGGAGCGTGATGCGGCCAGTCTCCGCCAGCAGATCGAGCAGTCGATGCAGCTGGAGCAGCTCAAGACGGACTTCCTCAAGCTGGCCTCGCACGAGCTGCGGGGACCGCTCGGGGTGGTGCGCGGCTACATCTCGATGATGGAGGACGGCACCCTGGCGCCGGTCGGCGAGCACGTCGGCCCGGTGCTGCCGCTGCTGCGCGCCAAGCTCGATGAGATGAACCGGCTGATCAACGAGATGCTCGAGACGGCGCGCCTGGACGACAGCGCCCTGCAGCTCCAGCTGACCCGGCTCGACCTCCGCGACGTGGTGCACGAGGCGGTCCGGTCGCTAGAGCCGCTGGCGGGCAAGCGGCACCGGCTCGTGACGGAGACGCCCGGCGCCCCGGTCGAGGTCACGGCCGACCGATCGCGGCTCAGCATGGTCGTGACCAACCTGGTTCACAACGCGCTCAAGTACTCGCCGGCGGGCGGCGAGGTGCGGGTCTCGTGCCGGGCTGCCGGCGGCACCGCCCAGGTTGCGGTCGCGGACGAGGGGGTCGGCATCGCGGCCGAGGACCTGCGCCGCCTGTTCACCCGGTTCGGACGGATCGTGACGCCGGAGACGGCCGGGATCGCCGGCACCGGCCTCGGCCTGTACCTGGCGCGGGACCTGGCTCGCCGCCACGGAGGCGACGTCACGGTGGTGTCGGAGCCCGGGGGCGGCAGCACGTTCACGCTGTCGCTGCCGCTCGCGGCCGGGGAGCGGTAGCTTCACGGGGGCATGGATCGCCCCTACGTCCTGCTCAGCGCCGCGATGTCGGTCGACGGACGCATCGACCACCGCGGGCCCAGCCGGCTGGTGCTGTCCAACGAGGCTGACCTGGATCGGGTCGACGCCGAGCGGGCGGGGTGCGACGCCATCCTGGTCGGCGCCGGCACGCTTCGGCGCGACGACCCGCGCCTGCTCGTCCGCTCAGAGGCGCGGCGGGCCGACCGGATTCGCCGCGGCCTGCCAGGGAGCCCGATCCGGGTCGCCATCGCGGGCGGCGACCTCGACCCCGCGCTCCGGTTCTTCACGGTCGGGGACGCCGAGCGGCTGGTCTACGCGCCGAGCGGCGCCGCCGCGCGCCTCCGCGGCCGGCTGGGCGGCGCCGCGACGGTCGTCGGCGCCGGCGATCCGCTCGCCCTGGAGACGGTCCTGGCCGACCTCCACCAGCGTGGCGTGCGCCGAGTGATGGTCGAGGGCGGTGCCACCGTCAACACCGAGTTCCTGTCCGGAGGACTGGTGGACGAGCTGCAGCTATTGGTGGCACCCCTGTTCGTCGGCGACGCCGGCGCGCCGCCGCTGGTCCGCGACGGCGCCCTCCCCGACCGCCTGACGCTGGCGGAGGCGCGCGCCATCGGAGACGCGGTGCTGCTCCGGTACGCGCTGAGCCGCGAGGCGCGCGACCGCCACTGGCTGCTCACGGCGATCGACCTCTCGCGGCGGTGCCCCCCGTCAAGCACGGCCTACTCCGTGGGTGCGGTGATCGTCGGTGCGGACGGCGAGATGCTCGCCAGTGGCCGCTCACGCGAGACCGACCCGGTTGCTCACGCGGAGGAGGCGGCACTGGCCGGGGTTGCGGAAGGCGACGCCCGCCTGCAGGGCGCCACCCTCTACAGCTCGCTGGAGCCGTGCAGCCGGCGCCGCTCGCGACCGCTGAGCTGCGCGCGGCTGATCCGGGACGCCGGCATCCGCCGCGTGGTGTTCGCGCTGCGGGAGCCGACCCTGTTCGTGGACTGCCGCGGCGCCGAGGAGCTCGGTGAGGCGGGCGTCGAGGTGGTCGAGGTCCCCGACCTGGCCGACCAGGTCCGGGAAGTGAACGTGCACCTGCTCAGGTGACCGAGATCCCCCAGCTGCCCGAGACGTGCTCGCCCGGCTCCAGGACGAGCACGCCCAGCCCGTTGCGGAATGCGTCGGGCGCGCAGGTCATCGGCTCGACGCTGAGGCTGCGCCGGCGCTCGTCGTCGGGTAGCCCGTCGCCGGTGAACAGCATCAGGTAGTCGAAGTGGCCGTCCATCCAGACGGTCACCCGCCTCGCGTCGTCCCCGCCGCGGAGCTCCGCTCGCGCGGTGCCCTCCCTGTCCCGCTCGAGGCCGGTGAACGCCGTGTCCATCGCGACACCGCGCAGGCGGCGTGGCTGCCGAAAGTCGTATGTCGTGCCGGCCACGCTCAGCAGCCGCCCGGTCGGGATCTTGCGGTCGTCGACCTCCAGCCACTGCTCCGCGGCCACGCGGAGCACCGACGCGTCGATGCCGCCCAGCTCGGCCCGGACGTACGGATGCATGCCGGCGCCGTAGGGCGCCGGGGACCGGCCGGCGTTCTCGGCCCGGATGGTCACCCGCAGTCCGCCGTCCGACAGCTCATACACGAGCTCCAGCAGCAGCGTGAACGGGTAGCCGGACTGGGGCCACAGCACGTGGCCGAGCCGGGCGCTCGACGGCGCGATCTCGAGCAGGTCCCAGCTGCTCCAGCGGACGAGCCCGTGGATTGCGTTGCCCAGGCTCGGCTCAGCGAGCGGGAGCTGCAGCGTCTCGCCGCCGAACTCGTAGCGGCCGCGGTCGACCCGGTTCGGCCAGGGGACGAGCACCTGGCCGCGGCCCACCGTCGCCATCTCGTCGGCGCCGTAGCCATCGACCACGGGGAACCCGGCCACCCAGTAATCGCGCAGCCCGCCGCCGACCTCGACCACGGTGACGTGCTGCTCGCCGTGGGCGATGCGGTACTGCGCCCCGGTGGGGTGCCGGAGTGCCTCCGCAGTCACATCCGAAGGATATCGACCCACGGCGACGCGATCCTTCGCGCTGCGAAGCTAGGTCGGGAGCTGGAGCAGGCTCTCGACGCCGATCACGCCGGGGACGCCCGCCGCGGCGGCGACGACCTCGCGCTCTTCCTCGACGCTCGCAACCTCACCGCGCAGCACCACCTGCCCGTCGACGACCTCGGTCTCGATGGACCCCCTCCGGAAGCCCGACACCGCGAGGAGGGCGCTCTCCACGCGGTTGAGCACGCTCAGGTCGTCGTCGGGCAGGGCCGCGATGGAGGCGTCCAGACGTCCGATCGCGACCTGCGCCCGATCCTGGAGTTCCTGTGCCAGGCCCTCCACGCGGCCCTGGAGACGCGCGCGTCGCACGGCTCCCTCGTCCGGGTCCAGGAAGTACGCGGCCACCGCTCCGACGGCGCCTCCGATCAGGAGGCTGCGGATCCTCGCCATGAGCAGACTGTACGGCCGCCGGCGGCCGGTCGGCTGGCCGGAACGCGTGGTGCCCGCCACGCTTGCGGAGGGAAAACGGGGGAGGCCAGGGGTCTGGACCTCCCCCCAGCGTGGGTGGATGCCGGCAACGGCCGGCGTACGGGGGGTGATGGTCGTACCTGTTCGCGACGCCTGCCGACGCCGCTTGGAGGAAGCTTTGAACGCTTCGTTGCTGTGGACTTATCTTAGTGCATCGTTGATACATTGTCAACGCTGGGGCGCATGAAAACCGGGCCGCGCCGAGGGGTCTCCGTGTAGGCTCCGACGACATGAGTCCGGTGGTGGTCCGGGAGGAGCCGCTGCGCCAGTTCGTCCAGGGCGTCTGCGCGGCCATGGGGGCGCCGGGCGAGGTGGCCGCCGAGGTCGCCGCCCACCTCGTCCGCGCCAGCCTCTCGGGCCACGACGCGCAGGGGGTCGCGCGCCTGCCGGAGTACGCCGCCGAGACCGCCGCCGGCACACTGGTTGCGTCCGCGGTGCCGAGGGTGCTTCGCGAGACGGCGGTCACCGCGCTGTTCGACGCGGGCGGCGGCTTCGGCCAGTACTCGACGGCGGTCGCGCTGGCCTGGTGCGTGGAGCGCGCCCGGACGAGCGGTCTGGCGGCGGCCGCGGTGCGCCGGTCGTCGGACATCGGGCGCGTCGGCGACTACGGTGAGCGGGCCGCCGAGGCCGGGATGCTGGCCATGGTGACCGCCGGGGCGGTGGGGCCGGGCGCCGGCGACGTCATGCTGTTCGGCGGCCGCGACCGCTTCCTGGGCGGCAACCCGTGGTGTCTCGCGGCGCCGGGTCGAGGGCGGTCGATGGTGGTCGCCGGCGCCACGTCCGCGGTGTCGGAGGCAGACGTGCGGCTGGCCAGGGCGCGCGGCGAACGGCTGCCGCCGGACTGCGTGTACGACCGTTACGGCCGGCCGTCGACGGACCCGGACGACCTGTTCGCGGGAGGCGGGCTGGCGCCGCTGGGCGCCGCCGTGGCCGGCCGGTTCGGGAGCGGCCTGGGCCTCGCCTCCGCGCTGTTCGGCGGTCTCGCGATGACCGGCGAGGAGACGGAGGTCGGCGACCCCGTCGGTGGGGTCTTCCTGCAGGTGGTGCACCCGGCCGCCTTCGGCGACCTGGCGAGCTACCGCGACCTGGTCGAGGGGGCGCTGCGCGCGGCGGCCGCCACCCGACCGGGCGCCGGTCGCGGCGACGTGCTGCTGCCCGGCGAGCCGGAGCGCCGCTCGCGGGCGGAGCGCCGGCGCACGGGCGTCCTTCTCCCCGACGCGACCTGGACGGACCTGTCGGGCCTGGCCGACCAATTCGCCGTGGCCCTGCCGCCACGGGGCTGACCGCGCCCGCCCGGAGCGGCCAATGCGCTGGACCGCCGCCGCGCGGCCTGTTATAGCTGATGGTGTGATTGCGATCGCTGGGACCGGAGCCGTCGGCGGGACGACGGCGGCGTACCTTCGGCGGGCCGGCCGCGACGTGCTGCTCGTCGACGGCTGGCACCAGAATGTCGAGGCCATCCGGCGTGACGGCCTGGCGGTCAAAGGCCGGGACGAGGAGTTCCGCGTCGAGGCGCGCGCGCTGCACCTCGACGAGCTGTCCCGACTGGCCGAGCCTCTCGACGTCGTGCTCCTTGCCGTCAAGTCCTACGACACCGAGTGGATGGCGCGGGCACTCCTCCCCTACCTCGCCCCCGACGGCTGCGTGGTCTCGCTCCAGAACGGCCTGAACGAGGAGCGGATCGCCGCCATCGTCGGCGTCGAGCGCACCGTCGGCTGCGTCGTCCACTTCTCGGTCGGCATGTTCGAGCCGGGCGTCGCCACCCGGTACACGCGCTCGGACTGGCACACCTTCTCCGTCGGCGAGCTGGACGGCCGGCCCACGCCGCGGGTCGACCGGCTCGCGGAACTGCTCCGCGACGTCGGACCGGTCGAGGTGACCGATGACATCTGGGGCGCGCTCTGGATGAAGCTCTGCATCAACGCGATGAGCAACGGGCTGACCGGGCTCACCGGGCTGACCTCGCCGGGCCTCTGGCTCGACCCGCGCGGGTTCGCCGCGATGGTGCGCGTCGGCGGCGAGGTGGTCGCGGTCTGCGAGGGCACCGGCCGCCGCATGCACGCGATCGAGCCGACCGGCGCCCCGAACCCGCTGCCCGCGGAGGCCCTGCGGCGCGCCGCCGACGGCGACGGGGAGGCCGTAGCGGAGGTGCGCGCCGTGTTCGTCGCGACGGCCGAGGCGCGGCGGCGCGGCGGCCGGGAGAACCTGTCCTCGCTGCTCCAGGACGTGATGAAGCGCCGGCGAACCGAGATCGAGTACCTCAACGGCGAGGTCGTGCGGCGCGGCTCCGCGCTCGGCATCCCGACGCCCGCCAACGCGCTCGTGGTCGACCTGGTGCAGCGGCTGGAGCGCGGCGAGGTGGCACGGGATCCGGCCAACCTGGATGAGTTCGCGGCAGCGGCGGACGGTCCCCGGCTGCGCTGAGACGCCCGGTTCGGCCCGGGGCGGAGTAGCCTCGGAGTTGGATTGGGAACCAGCGAGCTGATCGAGCGCATCCGCGCCGGCGTGATCGGCGACGACCAGGTGATGCTGACGCCGTACGGGCCGCGCCGGATCACCTACGCCGACTACACGGCCTCGGGGCGGGCGCTCGACTTCATCGAGGACTTCATCCGCGACGAGGTGCTGCCCCGCTACGCGAACACGCACACCGAGAGCTCCGGCACCGGCCTCCAGACGACCCGGCTCCGCGAGGACGCCAGGCGCATCGTCCGCGACGCCCTGGGGGGCGACGAGGAGACCGTGGTCCTGTTCTGCGGCTCCGGCTCGACCGGCGCGATCGACAAGCTGATCGGCATCCTGGGGCTGCGCATCCCGGCGGAGCTCGACGATCGCTACCTGCTGGCCGAGCGGATCCCGGCGGCCGAGCGGCCGGTCGTCTTCATCGGCCCGTACGAGCACCACTCCAACGAGCTGTCCTGGCGCGAGTCCATCGCCGACGTGGTGGTCATCCACGAGGACGCCGACGGCCACGTCGACCTCGCGCACCTGGAGGCCGAACTGGTGCGCCACGCACGCCGCCCACTCAAGATCGGGTCCTTCTCCGCCGCCTCCAACGTCACCGGGATCGTGACGGACACGCAGGCCGTGGCCGCGCTGCTGCACCGGCACGGCGCGCTCTCGTTCTGGGACTGCGCCGCTGCCGGTCCCTACGTGGACATCGAAATGTGCCCGGAGGACCCGCTGGCCCGCAAGGACGCGGTGTTCCTGTCGCCCCACAAGTTCATCGGCGGCCCGGGCACGCCCGGCGTCCTGGCCGTCCGCCGCGCGCTGGTCCGCAACCGGGTTCCCACGGTTCCGGGCGGCGGCACCGTGGCCTACGTCAACCCGCTGGAGCACCGCTACCTGGACGACCCGGTGCACCGCGAGGAGGGCGGCACCCCGGCCATCGTCGAGTCCATCCGGTGCGGACTGGTCTTCCAGCTCAAGGCCGCGGTCGGCGAGGACGAGATCCGGCGGCGCGAGGACGACTTCATCCGGCGGGCGATCGCGTCATGGAGCCGGAACCCGAACGTGGAGATCCTCGGCAACGTGGCCTCACGGCGGCTCTCGATCGTGTCGTTCGTCGTGCGCCACGGCCGCCGCTACCTGCACCACAACTTCGTCGTCGCGGTCCTGAACGACCTGTTCGGCGTCCAGTCGCGCGGCGGCTGCTCCTGCGCGGGGCCGTACGGACACCGGCTGCTCGGCATCGACATCGAGCGGTCGCACCAGTTCGAGCGCGAGATCGCGCGCGGCTGCGAGGGGATCAAGCCCGGCTGGGTGCGGGTGAACTTCAACTACTTCGTCTCGGAGACGGTGTTCCAGTACGTGATCGACGCGGTCCACCTGGTCGCCGAGCAGGGCTGGAAGCTGCTGCCGGACTACCGGTTCGACTCCGGCTCCGGCCTCTGGCGGCACCGCGACGGCCCCATCGAGCCGCCGCTGAGCCTTCACGACCTGCGTTACGGCGCGGACGGCGAGCTGCGCTACCCGCGCCACCCGCTCCGCGCGCCGGAGACGGCCCTGGCGGGCTACCTGGACGACGCGCGGAGCCTGCTCTCCGCCCGGCCCGCCGGCGGGGCCTGGCCGCCGCCGGCGGGCGTCAGCGTGGACTTCGAGAGCCTGCGCTGGTTCGAGCTGCCGGCGGAGTGCCTCGTTCCGCTCAGCGCTGCGGCTGGCGACTCGCGCTGAGCCGCAGGACCAGCGTGTAGCGGTCGCCGCGCACCACCGACTCGACCAGCTCCACCCGCCGGCCGGTCGAGTCGGTCGTGAGGCGCTCGACGCGGAAGGCCGGGCTCTCCGGCTCGGCCTCCAGCAGGCCGGCCTCCTCGATGCTCAGCTTGCTCGCGCGGTAGACCTCGGTCGCCGTCGCCGGCTTCACGCCGTAGTCCCGCTCGAACACCTCGTACAGGGACTCACGCCGGAAGTCGTGCGACTCCAGGTCGGGGAAGAGCAGCGCCGGCACGTACGCCGTCTGCACGGCCACCGGCAGGTCGTCGGCCAGCCGTACGCGGCAGATGACGTGCAGCAGCGCGCCCGTCGAGAGTCCGAGCCGGGTCGCCAGGCCGCCGGGCGCTCGCTGCGTGCGGAACGCGATCACGCGCGCGCTGGAGCGCCAGCCGCGCAGGCGCATGTCCTCGGTGAACGAGGTGAGCTGCGGCGGCCCCTGGACGATCGCGTGGTCGCTGGACACGAACGTGCCCTTGCCCTGCAGCCGGACCAGCAGGCCCTCGGCGACGAGGGTGGCGACCGCCCGCCGCATGGTGATGCTGCTGACGCCGAACTCCTCGCAGAG
>DASQZW010000301.1:0-8985 GCA_035638495.1 Terriglobales bacterium | reverse complement strand
GGACGCGCTGGCGTGGGGCACGCCGCGGGTCGCCGGTCGCGCCCTCCGGGTCCGGGCCCGGCTGGAGCCCACCGGCGAGGCGGGCCGGACGCTGACCGAGGCCGTCGGCCGGCTCGAGGGATCCGCCGCCCGGCTCGACCTGGCCTGGGCACGGCTGGAGCGGGGCGCCCTCCTCCTCCGCGCCGGCCGCCGCGCGGACGCCGTCCAGGACCTGAGGGCGGCGCTCGACCTCGGCCACGCCTGCGGTGGACGGGCGGTGGAGCGCGTCGCGCGCGACCACCTCGTCGCCTGCGGCTACCGGCCCCGCCGGGCCGCGAGCACCGGCATCGACGCGCTCACCGCGAGCGAGCGAGGCGTGGCCGCGATGGCGGCGCGCGGCATGCGCAACCGCGCCATCGCGCAGGCGCTGTTCGTCACCGAGCGGACGGTCGAGCTGCACCTGACCAACGCGTACCGCAAGCTGGGCATCGGGTCCCGCCAGCACCTCGGGGAGGTGCTGGCGGGCACGGGACTGGGAGCCCTCCCCCCCGAGCGCGAGGGGGAGGGCGGGAGGTAGGGACGAATGCCTCAGGTCACAGGGGCACCAGGTCCGGCTGCGTCGTCGCGTAGACGCGGAAGATGCCCCACATCCCCGCCCGCGTGAACGGGAACCGGTGGTCGAGGTAGAGGTAGTCGCCGGGCGCGGCGATCGTTCCCCCGGCGCCCCCCACCAGGCGGGCGTCGATCGTCTCCCCTGACGTGATCGTGCGGTCGCTGATCACCTGGGAGCCCGGCATCAGGGACTCCAGCGGCCAGGAGTGGCCGTCCAGGGAGAACGCGTGGATGTTGGCGGCGAAGGGCACCCCGACGCGGAATCGCACCGGGTCGCCCGGGTACGCCCGCATGAGCGTCGTCGGCGGGTCGCCCTGGACGGGCGAGCTGAACACGAGGGATGGGTCGGCGTTCACGCTCAGCCGCGGATCGAGCGGCGCCGCGCGGTAGTTGATCGCGGAGACGCCGCCGGGCACGGCCGAGTCGTAGTTCATGACGCTGCGTCCGATCTGGACCGCGTTGTCCTGCATGAGGGCGACGAACTCGCGGAACTTGCCGCTGGACGCCCGGATGTCGGCCAGCAGCCCGGAGTTGAGCGTCGAGTTGTCCGTCACCGAGGTGAACGTGGAGCCGGAGGGTTCCACGATCAGCGCGCCGAACGCGCCGTGGATGATCGAGGACTCGTTGGCCCAGTTCATGAAGAGGCTGGTCCCGAGCTCGCGGTCCGCCCAGAACTTGTAGGTGAACGTGGCCCCCGGCGCCGCGCTGGAGTCGGGGTCGAATCCGATCGGGACCCCCGCCGAGCCCTGCGGGTCGGCGGGCAGCAGGCCCAGGCTGAGCCCGGCCCGTTTCGCGGTGTCGTTCTTGAGCGTGATGCTGACGCAGTCGCCCGCGTCGGCGCGGATGGCCAGCGGCACGACCGGCTTCGACCCGTTCTGGATCGCCGCCTCGTCGCTGGTCAGCGAGTAGATCACGCCGTTGGCGTCGGCGGTGCCGTCCATGGGGAGCGGCTTGGGGAACACCGACACCGAGTAGCTGCGCGCGGGCGCGCCCGAGGGACACGGGTTGCCTGCGCCGGACGCGGCGGGTGGGCTGGCTCCGGTCTTCGTGAGCTGCGGGAAGCCGGCGCCGGACGGCGGCGCCGTCAGCCCCGGCAGCACCTCGAGGTCGCCCTGCTTCGTGTCGTGGACGCGGAAGATGCCCCAGGCGCCCGCCTCGACCGCGTAGTTGCGCGTGCTGTAGTAGAGGTAGTCGCCGGCCTTGTGGGCTGGTCCTCCGGCACCCCCGTCCAGGACGTAGTCGAAGCGCTCGGAGATGCCGGTGGTGGCCGCGTCCATGAGCTGGCCGTTGGGGTTGAACCGCTCGACCCGGAACCGGTGGCCCTGGATGCGCAGCGCGTCCACCCGTTCCACGAGGCCGATGGTCCGGATCACGACCGGGTCGCCGACGTAGGCCCGCCACAGCGGCGTGAACGGGTCGCCGTGCGTGACGGACGAGAAGATGTTGGGGTCGTTCGTCGAGTCGATCGCCGAGCAGTCGCCGTTGAACAGCGGGTTCTGCACCTGGCCCGTCTGGTCGTTGGCGACCACGTTGGCGGGCGAGCGCTCGCTGAACGGCTCGGCGCGCAGGTTGATCGTGGCCGTCTCGCAGCCGGGCAGCTCGGCGGCCCCGCCGCCGCCACCCCCACCGCCGCCACCGCCCCCGCCATCGCTCGGGCCGGTGCGGCCACCGCCGCCGCTGGTCGTGGTGGTGGGCGGCTGCGCGCGGGAGTTGTTGTGGAGGAACACCACGAACTCGCGGAAGCTGCCGGACTGGCCGGTGCCGACCGAACCGCCCGACGTGTTCCAGATGTCCACGATCGTGCCGCTGCGCACCGCGGCGCCTGTCGCCGGGTCGTGGTACGTCGAGCCCGCCGGCTCGATGATGTGCGCCCCGAACAGGCCGTGGCCCCAGGACAGGATGCCGTTGACGTGGTCGTGCCAGAAGACCGTCCCGGAGTCGACGTCCGAGAACCAGCGGTACTGCACGAACTCCACGCCCGCGGGCTCGCCGGACGCGTGCGCCTGGCCCAGCGGCGCCGCCAGCGTCAGCGTGCTGCCGCTGATGGCCGTGATCCGCGCGATCTCGATGTCGGGCAGGCCCTGGCCGATCGCGATGCCGATGCCCGGCCGCAGCCTCGATGTGCTGCTGACCGTCACCTGGGTGGCGCCGGCCGCGGCCGCGGCGCTCAGCGTGCGGTTCTCGGTGGGGAACGGTCTGACCGACTGCTCGAAGGAGCGGCCCGTGATCACGCCGTCAGAGGCCTGGGGGTCGAACTGCACGAAGTGCGTGTGCATGTTGACCTTGGAGTTGTTGCCGTTCTCGGCGTTGTCCACGAGCTGGCTGGACAGGGTGATGGCCACGCAGTCACCGACGTTGGAGCGGATGGCGAGCGGGACCGCCGGCCTGGTTCCGTTCAGAACGGCCTGCTTGTCCTCGTTGAGCACGTAGATCTCGCCGTTGGGGTCGACGTCGCCGGCGGCCGTCTCCTGGATCGGCAGCGTGATCGCCGTGATGTTGTACGTGCGCACCGGGGCTGCGGCCGGACAGAGGCCGTCCGGCCGAGTGGTCGAGTTCCCCGTCGGGCCGAGCCAGGGCGCACCTCCGTGCCCGTTCGGGGCGAACGGCGGCCGCTGGCCGAAGTGGGGCCTGATGAGCGGCCACGTGTAGCGCCCGTTGACCGGGTCGAAGAGGATCTGCGGGCGGCTCCCGTTGAGCGGCGGCGCCGAGCCCTGACCCTGCACCGGCGTGGCCGCGCAGAAGTTGGCCCAGCAGGTCGTGTCCTCGGTCTCACCGACGTAGACCGGCTGGCTGGCGCTGCCCTGTTTCTGCCAGTCCCAGGTGGTCGCGTCCTTGCCGTCGAGGCGGCCGCCCGGCGGCGGCAGCTGCGACTCCACCCACGACTCGAGCGAGACCTGCGTGGTGGGGTCCGTGAGCTGGCTCGCCGGCACGATCGTGCGATTGCCGGTGGCGGCCAGCGTCAGGCCGATCAGCCCGGCCGAGTTGACCGCCTGGGGCGGCGCCTTGCGTCCCGGGAGCACGGCCACGTCGGACTGGAGCGTGTCGAAGACGCGCCACATGGCCCACATCCCGGCGATGTAGTGCATGGCGATGTGGCAGTGGAAGAGGAAGTCCCCGGCGGCCTGCTGGCAGCCTCCCGCTCCGCACTCGATCTCAGCCGTGTACGTCTCCATCGGGCTCAGCGTCTGCGAGTCGACGCGGATGGACTGCGGATCCTGGACCGGGTTCTTCTCCAGGCCGCCGCTGATGTCGTTGGTCGGGTCAGCGCCGGGATTCTCGCGCCAGCGATCGCCACCGCCGTGCAGGTGGTGCACGTGGGCCTGCTCCGTGCCCGCGTGCATGAGCCGGAACTTCGTGGGCTCTCCCAGGTAGGACCGGGGCATGGGGGTGGCCGGGTCGCCGAACATGTACGAGCTGTAGCCCTGCGACTCGTCGAAGAAGCCGAGCGCGGTGTTCATCGCGCCCATGCGATCGAAGAACGGCTCGCTGCGGTAGTTGACGGCCTTCGAGGCCGGCCGGTAGGCGGTCGTGAAGTTGTCGATCTGCGGCAGCTCGTTCCCGTTCTTGTCGCGGGACTTGAACTCCTCGTCGCCGACCTCGTGGTACATGATCGCGAACTCGCGGAACGTCGGCGTCGAGCTGCCGGAAGGCATCTGGATGATCGCCTCCCAGTTGTTCTGGCCGTTCAGCGGCTGCGCGGTCTGCGGGTCGAGGAACGTGGAGCCGGCCGGCTCGGCGATGATCGCGCCGAACAGCCCGTGGGACTGGAGCTGGCGGCTGTCGCCGTGGCTGTGGAACAGCTTGGCGCCCTCGCTCAGCGCCGGGTCCAGGAACACGCGATACGTGATGCTGGCGCCGGGCGAGGCGAAGCTGTTCGGGTCGTTGCCCACCGCGCCGCCGGCGCTGGTGGACTCGTAGGCGACGCCGTGCACGTGGATCGAGACCGGCGGCGCCGCCAGCGGCGTGGTCGCGTCGTCCGGCAGCGGGCCCTGCGTCAGGCGGTTCGTGAAGTTGATCACGACGCAGTCGCCGAGGTTGGCGCGCAGCACGAGCGGCTGGATGGGGTCCTCGCGCAGGCCGGTGGTGACCAGCCGTGACGACTCCTGGCTGCGCACCGCCTGGATGTTCTGGTCCAGCACGTACATGAACGCGTTGGGGTCGTTGTCGCCGAAGTGGTTGTAGGTGATCCTCACGTTGATCGCCGAGACGTTGAACGTCCTGGTCGGCGTGGTGCTCGACGAGCACGGGTCGCTGGCGGCCTGCGCCCTGCTCACGCCGGCCAGGCCGCCCTGCAGCCCGCCGCCGGTGACGGCCGACGTCACCAGCACGGCCGCACCGGTCAGCGCCGCGCGGCGGAACCACTTCCACAGGCGCGGCCGGTCGCGCGGCCCCACGCCGCGCCCGAGCCGGAATCGGCCGAGGCCGCCAGGCGCGAGCAGCAGCAGGCCCAGGAAGCCGAGCGGTACCGCCGCCACCTGGCCCAACACGGCGTCGTGCGCGCCGTGGAGCAGCTGGCCGGTGAGGCTCTGGTCCGTTTCCAGCTGGACCACGCCGGGGTCGGCGGCGAGCCCGAGGTGGGCGGCGTGCTCGTCCAGGGTGAACGCCGGCTGGACCGTGTAGCCGGCTCCCGTCGCGGCGTCGATCTGGTTGTGGACCGGGGCGGACGGCACCAGCAGCAGGCCGAAGAACAGCGCCGCCAGCGAGCCGCGCGCGAACAGGTCGAGCGTCGTGTCGCCCAGCCGCAGGACGCGCGACCAGAGGAGCGCCATGGTGCCGGCGGCGAGCGCGACGGGGAGCGCCAGCAGGGTGTCACGACCGATGTGGACGGCATGCCCCGCGAGCGTGTCGCCGTGGCCGAGCAGGTACGCATGGAGCACGTGCTCCCACGCGATCACGCCGAGGGCGAGCAGCGCCCCCACCACAGCGATCTCACGGACGGCCGCCGTGGCCCCACGTTTCGTGCGCGGCATCGCGTGCTCCTCCCTACCCGCCTGCGTGGTCGTGAATGGGCGGCGGCGCGGCGCCGACCTGGACGGACTGGAGCTGGCCGGCGTGCGCCCAGACGAGGTCGAGCTGCGCGATCGAGTCGGGGACGTCGAACAGCAGGTCGAGGCTCCGCGTCTGACCCGGCCGCAGCGACGCGGCCTGGAACGACGTCGGCCGGTTGAGGGGCCACGTCGCGCCGGCGGTCGAGCGGACCGAGAACTCGCTCGGCGCGAACCCCGCGTCGCCGGACCCGGTGTTGCTGAGCACCGCCTCGAGGTACAGGCGGTGGCTGCCCGGGTCGGGCATGCCGGGCATCATGTTGGCCGGCATCTGGAACCCGTTCTGGACGCTCGGCGGGACCGGCCCGCCCACGTCGTCGTGCGTGATCCAGCTGGCGTTCTGGAGCTCCAGGGTCAGGTCCCCGGCGATCAGGCGGCCGGGGACCACCGGCGGGTCGGGCCGCGGGGGCGCGACGACCGACAGGAACAGGATGAAGCCGGCAACGCCTGCGATGGTGGCCAGGCCGCCGATGAGCACGGCGGCCGCCGGCGACGGCGCGCGCGAACGGCGACGAAGGACTGCGGAGCGCTGACCGGCCATGTGTTCCCCCTCTCGCGGCGTGGATGTCGACGAGGCGGAGCGAACGCTAGCAGCCGTCCGGCGGGACTCCGATGAGAGCCGAGTGAGATTCATCTCATCGGCCGCGCCGGGAGGGGCGACCGGTCAGACCAGGAAGCGGCCCTCGCGCATGATCTGGCGGCCGTCGACCCACACGTCGGCCCGGCTGGCCAGCACGTCGACGTGGCTGGGACACCGCCAGTCCGCGCCCGTCTCGGCCCCGTACGGGTCGCCGAACGCGACGTGGACGCCGGGGAACTTCTCGTCCTGCACGAACTTGCCCACGATCCTGGTCAGGCCCACGTTCGTGCCGATCGCGAACTCGCCAGCGCGGTTGGACTCCGGGCCCTGCCCCAGGTACGCCCGGACCTCGGCCTCGATCTCGGGGTGTCCCGGCATCTCGACGCCGATCACGCGGCCGCCCCGCACGTGCAGTCGGACCGGCTCCTCCAGCAGCCCGTAGCGGCTCGCGAAGTGGTCGCCGAGCTCCTCGCCGACGAGCAGCCCGTCGACGCTGAGCGGCGCCGTGAAGACCTCGCCCTCGGGCAGGTTTCCCCAGCGGCCCTGCTCCCAGTACCGCCCGTCGCAGGGAACCCAGCGGTGCCGGGGCGAGAACGTCGCCGTCAGCTCGGTGCCGAGCCGGGTGGCCACCTCGATCCGGGACGCCTCGCGGACGACCTCGTAGACGCGGTGCGTCACGCGGTAGACCTCGTCGTAGTCCACGGTCATGCCGTCGAGCATCAGCGACCGGTCGACGTCGAGCATGTGCCCGTGCCGGCAGCGCAGCTCCCGGGCCAGCAGCTCGATCATGGGCCGCCGGAACGCCAGCTCGCCGACCCTGCTCTCGCCGACGTAGTAGGAGACTGACGGACGGAACGCCACGATCTCGTCCGCCAGCGGGCGCGGGAACTCCTTCGCCGGCCGCTCGACCCAGTCCTCCATTCGCCAGCCGGCGACGTCTCCGCCGGCCGCGCGGGCCTCCTCGACGATGGCGCCGGCGATGTCCGCGCGGTCCACGTCGCTGATGACCGCGACGCGATCGGCGTCGCGGACGTTGAGGCAGGTGCGCACGGCGTTCCGGGCGCCCACGGCGTACTCCGGCAGCATGACGGGCGAGTCTACTCCGCCGCCGGCGGCGGCGCCCTCTCTTCTCTGTGCCAAAACCGGTGGATCGGAGATAAGATGAGCGCTCATTGGCGTCCGACGCGGTCCGGGAATCCCCCTTGACCGGGTGGCGATCTGGACGCCGATAGGGGGAAGGTTCGAGAGAGAGGCCCGAGGAGGGGGCAATGGTTGGTTACGTCGACAAGCTGCTGACCTGCCGTGACTGCGGTAAGGAGTTCGTCTTCACGGCCGGCGAGCAGCAGTTCTACGCGTCCAAGGGCCTGCAGCACGAGCCGCGCCGCTGCAACGACTGCCGCAACAACCGGCGCGTGTCAGACGGCAGCGGCAGCAGAGCACCGCGCGTCATGCACGACGTGATCTGCAACAGCTGCGGCCGGCTGACGCAGGTGCCGTTCGTCCCGACCGGCAGCCGGCCGGTCTACTGCCTGGACTGTTTCCAGGGCTCACGCCGCTGACGATTTCCTCCCCCACCCGGGGTGGGGGAGGAAACTTCCCATCCTGGGCCGGGTGACCCACGCGTGGGCGGATGTCCCGACGCCCGCGGCCGGGCCCATTGCACTAGCCGCCGTGCGCCGGTCATCCTCTTGGACCAAAATGACATGGCTGTGGTCGTCCTCGCCCGGCCGCGCGTTGGAGTAGCAGCATGAGCGAGCTGCCCACTCTCGTCCTCACCGCACACCAACTCGCCGTGGAGCCGGGCGGTGAGGTCACCCTGGAGCTGCGGCTGCACAGCCACAGCGGCGTCGTGGACGAGTACAACGTCGAGGTGCTCGGACCCGCGGCCGCGTGGACCGAGGTCGAGCCGCCGATCCTGTCGCTGTTCCCTGAGACGGAGGGACGCGCGACGGTGCGGATGCGGCCCCCCCGCTCGTGGTTCATCTCGGCCGGCATCCTCAGCGTCGGGTTCCGCGTCGCGTCGTCGCTCGACCAGGCGCGGGCGGCGGTCGACGAGCTCGACCTGGAGATCGCGCCGTACAACGACCTTGCGGTCGAGATGCGCCCGCGGACGTCCCGCGGACGGCTGCGCGGCCGCCACAGGCTCCTGCTCCACAGCGGCGGCAACACGCCCCTGGACCTGACGCTCCGCGCCCAGGAGACGGACGGCGACTGCAAGCTGCGCATCAAGCCGCGTCACATCCGGCTCCGCCCGGGACGGAACGCGAAGGCGAAGATCACGGTGCGCCCGGGATACGTGCCGTGGCTGGGACCCGCGGTCGAGATGTACCAGTTCGAAGCCAGCGCGCTCCCGAGGGCGGGCGCCGAGGTCAAGATCCCCGGCATGATGCGTCAGTCCGCGCTGCTGCCGCGCGGAGCGCTGACGATCGCGCTGGTGGCGGCGGTCATCATCGCCGCGATCTTCCTCCTGCCCAGGCTGGCGCCGAAGCTCCAGATCGGGCCGGCCGGGTCGCTGACCCCGACGACGGTCAGCCCGATCGTCGGGACCCCCACCGCCGCGCCTTCCATCCCCGGGAACCAGCCCACGCCGAACGGCGGGGCGACGGGCGCGCCGGCCACGGCCGCGCCGGGCGTTGGGACTGACGCCGCCAGGAACGGGCGGGTCGGCAGCTGGACCGGGGCGAAGTCGATGGCGACGGCGCGCGATCAGCACACGGCGACGATCCTGCAGGACGGAAGGGTGCTGGTCGCGGGCGGGTTCCAGGTGTC
>DASQZW010000300.1:0-34873 GCA_035638495.1 Terriglobales bacterium | reverse complement strand
GTCCCGGCCACCGCCCCCGCTGCGGCCGGCAGGAGCACCTCGAGGGCCAGCACGCCCGCGACCTGCGCCGGCGAGAACCCGACGGACTTCATGACGCCGATGTCTCGCTGGCTGGAGATCACGACGCCAGTGATCACGTTGCCGACCACCATCACCGTGGCCGCGAGGGCGAAGACGCTGAACGCGACGAGGAACGGCACCATCACCGAGCTGAGCAGGTCGGCGGACCGCTCGACGTCGAGGTAGCTGACCGAATCCGTCACGGCGCCGGCGGGCAGTCCCGACGTGATCGACCGGGTCGCCCGGCTGAGGTCGTCCGGCGTGGCCGCCGGGCTGACTCGGTACGCGACCTGGGAGAGCGGCCGCGACCAGGGCGCGCCCGGCTGCGCCAGCTCCGGCAGATCCTGCGGACGCACCCAGGCGCCGGAGTCCGAGAGCACGGAGGCGGCCACGCCGACCACGGTCAGCCGCGGCATCCCCGGCACGCCGGTCGCGACCAGGTGGTCGCCGGCGCCGACGCCGAACCGGGCGCTCGCCCGCCGGGAGACGACGATCTCGCCGGGCCCGGTCGCCCAGCGGCCGCTGTCCATCGTCAGGCGGTCGACGTCCGTGTCGGGTCGGTCGCGGCCCCACACCGCGACCGGGATGCCGCGCGACGGCCGGGGTGCCGGGATCGCGACCGCGCTGTCGGGCCTGTCGAGCACGACGCCGAGCTCCCCCCACGGCCCGGAGGCGGCGGTGACGCCCGGTGCGTGCATGGTGGCGGCCACGCGGGCTGCGTCGACGGCGCGGGCATCGTACGTCAGCGTGAGGTGGGCGCCGTTCGCCGCAGCGAACGCGTGCTGGAACGGTGCGTCGGTCTCGAGCAGGAGGTTCGCGGCCAGCGTCGCGGCCCCGCTCGTGAGCAGCGCCACCACCGCGATCACCGTCGTCTGCAGGCGCCGCCGGCGGAGTTCGGCGACCGCCTGCCGGAGCACGGCCCGCATCAGACGGCGACCAGGGCGCCGTCGCGGGCGACCGCGCCGTCGACCAGCGTCACGATCCGGCTCGCGCAGCGCTCCGCCAGCCGGGCGTCGTGCGTCACGAGGAGGATGGTCTGCCCGGCGCGGTTCAGCCGGACGAGGAGGTCCACGACCTGTTCGCCGCTGCGGCTGTCCAGGGCGCCGGTGGGCTCGTCCGCGAGCAGGAGCGGCGGTCGGTTGACGAGCGCACGGGCCACCGCGACGCGCTGGCGCTGGCCGCCCGAGAGGCGGGCGGGGAACGCCCGCGCGTGCTCGGCCAGGCCGAGCTCCTCGAGCAGGACTGAGGCACGGCGCCGGGCCACGCCGCGGCGCACCCCGGCCAGTTCGGCGGGTACCGCCACGTTGTCGAGCACGGTGAGGTTGTTCAGCAGATTGAAGAACTGAAAGACGAGCCCGACCGTCGTCCGCCGGTACCGCGCCAGCGCCGCCTCGCCGAGGCGCGTCAGCTCGACGCCGTCCACGCGGACGCTGCCGGACGTTGGCCGGTCGAGGCCGGCCACGAGGTTGAGCAGCGTGGACTTGCCGCTCCCGGACGGCCCCATCACGGCGGCCACCGCGCCGGCCGGGACGGCGAGGGACACGCGGTCGAGGGCCGGCCGCTCGGCGCCTCCGTAGACCTTGACGACGCCGGTGAGCTCCAGGAGTTGTGTCATTGCGTGGGATAGGCTGCGCATCGGGATTTACGGAAACGTGAAGGCGCCGGCTTCACCCGAACGCAAGCTTCGCGACCGTATCCTCAGCCCAAATGCGCGTGCTCGTGGCCGAGGACGACCCGGCCCTCCGCTCGGTCCTCGAGCGCGGGCTCCGCGAGAACGGCTACGTCGTGGACGCGGTCGACCGCGGCGACGACGCGCTGCACCTGCTCGGCATGTACGACTACGCGCTCGCGGTGCTGGACTGGCGCATGCCCGGCCGGCCCGGCCTGGACGTGGTTTCCGAGCTCCGGCGCCGGCGCCTGCCCACGCCCGTCCTGATGCTCACGGCGCGCGACACGGTGGCCGACCGCGTCGCGGGCCTGGACGCCGGTGCCGACGACTACCTGGTCAAGCCGTTCGAGTTCGACGAGCTGCTGGCCCGCCTGCGCGCCCTCCAGCGCCGGCCGGGGGCCGCCGACCAGCCGTCGCTGGCGGCCGGCGCGCTGCGCTACGACCCCGGCACGCACGAGGCGACGGTGGGCGGCCGCCCGCTCGGCCTCACGCCGACCGAGCGGGCCATCCTGGAACTGCTGCTGAGGCGCCGGCCGGCGGCGGTCACGCGGGCGGCGATCGCCCAGCACGGCTGGGCGGACGAGAGCGACCCGCTCGGCTCGAACACGATCGAGGTCCACGTCGCTCGCCTGCGCGCCAAGCTGGCCGGCGCCGGGGTGCGCGTGCTGACGGTCCGCGGCGTGGGCTACCGTCTCGAGGACGGATGACCCGCCTGCGCGCACTGTGGCGGAGCCCGATCGACCGCCACGCCGCGAAGGTCGCCGCGCTCGCCGCGGTCGCCGGCGCGGTCATCTTCTTCGCCGCGACCCTGCCGGGCGCGCTCAACTCCTCCGGACGCGTGACCACCGCGACGGACGCCCGGCTGCTGGATCTGGTCCACGAGGAGCTGCTGCATCCGGGCACGATCGCGGCTCAGACGGCGGCCCGTCTCGGCCGGGGCCAGCCGCTTCTCTGGTTCGTGCCGGACCGCGGCGCGCCGCGTCCGGCCCGCGACCCGCTCACCCCGACCCTGCCCGCGGAGCTGGCCTCCGTGGTCGACCCGCGCGCCGCGGTCATCGACGGCATCGCGTTCCGCGTGGCCGGCGTCCAGGTCGACGGCGGGCAGTTCGTGGCGGCGGTCGCCGACACGGGCGACCCGTCGGGGGAGGACGAGCAGCTCCTGGCCGCGCTCGACGCCGCGTCGAGGTCGTACGAGGCGGCGCCCGCAGCCGTCCGGCTGGCGCCCCCCCGTCCGCCCGGGCCGCGGCTGCTCGCGGAGCTGGCCTGGAAGGTGGCGCCCGACGGGACGGCCACGCCCATGACCGGGTCCGCCACTCCCGTCCTCCCGGATGAACTTCGTGACGCGGAGGCGCCCGTGACGGCGGCGTTCGGCGGGATGGCGTATCGCGTGGCGGGAGCGGTCGCCGCCGACGGCCACCTCGTGGTCGCGGTGCCCGACGAACTGACCCAGAGCAGCGCCATCCAGGGCAACCTGCCGTTCGTTCCCGCGGTCGCCGCCGCCGTCTTCGTGGTGGCCTTCGCGATCGGGCGCTGGGCGGCCACGCCGATCGAGGACGCGCGCCGGCGCCAGCTCGCGCTCACGGCCGACGCGTCGCACGAGCTGCGGACGCCGCTCGCGGTCATCGAGGCCGAGACGTCGCTCGCGCTCGGACGCGAGCGTGACGCGCCGGCGTACCGCGAGGCGCTGGAGCGCGTGGCGGTCGAGAGCGGACGGCTCAGGCGCCTGGTCGAGGACATGCTCTGGCTGGCGCGCTTCGACGCGAAGCCGCCGGGACCGGAGGCCGCGGAGGTGGACGCGCGCGAGGCGGCCCGCGCCGCGGTGGCGCGGTTCCAGCCCGTGGCGGCCACCCGCGGGCAGGTCCTGCGGGCGGACGTCGCCGGTGACCCTCCGGCCAGGATCACGGCGCCGGCCGAATGGCTCGACAAGCTGCTGGGCGTGCTGCTCGACAACGCGTGCCGCTACTCCCCGGACGGTGCGCCGATCGCGGTCCTCGTCGAGGTGGCGGGCGGGCAGGTCCGCCTGGCCGTCGAGGACGCCGGCCCGGGCATCCCGCCGGAGGAGCGGGCGCGCGTGTTCGACCGGTTCCACCGGGCGAGCGAGCGGCCCGGCGGGACGGGGCTCGGGCTGGCCATCGCCGACGCCGTCGTCCGCGCGACGCGCGGGAGGTGGGAGATCGGCTCCTCGCCGTTCGGCGGCGCGAGCATGGCCGTGTCGTGGCCCCGCGCGGCGAGCTGAGCGCAGGCGATCCGAACTCCCGGGTTGGAAGCCATCGATATCACCTTTTATCGTGCTCAATGTGCGGAGTTTGATCGAGGTAGAGGTGCAGCCCGACCCCCCGGACCGCTTCCGCGACGTCCTGTCGGGGGAGCAGTACGCGGAGTTCCAGGCGGCCGGGCGCCAGGCGGCCCGCCGGCTGCGGGGCGTCACCGTCTGGCACGTGAACTCGACCGCGCGGGGCGGTGGCGTCGCCGAGATGCTGCGCTCGCTGCTCGGCTATGCGGCCGCCGGCGGCCTGGACGTCCGCTGGCTCGTCCTGCGCGGCGGGCCGGAGTTCTTCGACGTCACCAAGCGGATCCACAACCGCCTGCATGGCTCGGCCGGCGACGGCGGAGACCTGGGACCGGACGCGCAGGCCGTCTACCGGGGATCGCTCGCCCCGGCCGCGACCGACCTGGCCGGGCGGGTGGCGCCCGGTGACGTGGTGGTGCTCCACGACCCCCAGACGGCCGGGTTGGTACCCGACGTCCGGCGGCTCGGCGCCATCGCCGTGTGGCGCTGCCACGTGGGCACCGACCTCTCCAACGAGCTGACCGAGCAGGCCTGGAACTTCCTCCTCCCGCACCTCGCCGACGTCGACGCCACCGTCTTCTCGCGCCGGCAGTTCGCGTGGAGCGGCCTCGACCCCGATCGCGTCCACGTCATCGCCCCATCCATCGACGCGTTCTCGCCCAAGAACCGAGACCTGAGCGAGGGGGCGGTCTGGTCGATCCTGTCCAGCAGCGGCGTCGTCCCGGCGGCCCCCACGCTCGAGGGCACGCCGGCGCTCAGCACCCGGGCGACGATGGTCGAGGACCTGCCGGTGCCGACGGGCGCTCCGGTCGTCGCACAGGTCTCGCGCTGGGACCGGCTCAAGGACCCGGTCGGAGTGATCGAGGGCTTCGCCGCGCACGTGGTCCGCGCTTCGGACGCGCACCTCCTCGTCGCCGGACCCGGCATCGACTCGGTGGCCGACGACCCCGAGGGCGCGGAGGTCCTGGATCAGTGTGTCGAAGCCCGCGCCGGCCTCCCGGCGGAGGCGCGGCCGCGGGTCCACCTGGCGTGCCTGCCGATGAACGACCCCGACGAGAACGCCCTGATGGTCAACGCCGTCCAGCACCACGCCGAGGTCGTCGTGCAGAAGAGCCTCGCCGAGGGCTTCGGGCTGACGGTCGCGGAGGCGATGTGGAAGGCGCGACCGGTCGTGGCCAGCCGGGTGGGCGGCATCCAGGACCAGGTCGAGCACGGCCGGACCGGGCTGCTGGTCGCCGATCCGGAGGACCTGGCCGAGTTCGGCGAGGAGGTCCGGGTGCTGCTGGAGCAGCGGGACCGGGCGGCCGCGATGGGTCACGCGGCACGGGAGACGGTGCGCGACCACTACCTGGCCCCGCGCCACCTCCGCCAGTACGCGGAGCTCCTCGAAGAGCTGGTGGAGTCGCGGCCCTCCTAGCATTGGGGGATGCGGGCCGAGGACGGGTGGGACCTCGCGGACGTCGCGAGCTTCCTGCTGGTCCCGTTCGCCGGTCGACGCGCCGGCGTGCCTGTCGGCGGAACCGTCGAGCCGGGCGAGCACTGGTGCGTCGCCGCCACGCGGACGCTGCTGGCGAAGGCGGGCGCCCGTCTTCGCTCCGATTCGGCGGGGCCGCCCCTGCACCCCTTCGCGGTCGTGGGCGGTGGCGGCGACACGCGGGTCGTGGCCTGGTGCGAGGTCGACGTGGAGTCGTCGAACCGGCCGGTCTCACCCGACGATCTCGCGCTCTGCCGCCTCGCCGCCCGACTGCGCCGTCTGGGAGTCGACGACGCCACGTGGGCGCGGGACACGGTGCGCCTGCTGGAGGAGCACTACCTGCGGGCGCCTACGCCGGAGGGGCAGTCTGGAAAGATCGGCGACGCCGCCGACTGGGAACTGTCCCGCCGCCTGGTGATCCGTCCCGCGCACCACGACGGAGCGTTCCTGGACCTGGGCTGCGCCAACGGCCTCCTCATGGAATCGGTGCACCGGTGGGCCGCCGAGGAGGGCCGGCGGCTCGACCCCTATGGGCTGGACGCCTCCGAGCGCCTGGCGGCGCTCGCGCGTGAGCGGCTGCCGCACTGGCGGGATCGCATCTTCGTCGGCGATGCGCTGACGTGGAGGCCGCCGCGCCGCTTCGACTTCGTGCACACGATGGTCGACCTGGTGCCTCCGCACCGGCGGCCGGAGTGGCTCCGGCGGGTCCTGCGCGAAATCGTGGCGCCGGGGGGCCGGCTGATCGTCCGCGACTACCTCGGCATCGGCGACGAGCTGAGATCCTGGGGCCTGCCCGTCGCGGGGACCACGGTGCAGGAGCGCGGAACCAGGCGTGCGCAGGAGGCCGCGTGGCTCGATGCGCCCGGCAACGAGGAACGCGCGTGACGTCCTGACACTCAGGCCCCGTCGCGCCGGACCATTTCGACGACCTCGAACAGGCTGCGGATGTGCTCGTGCGAGCGGTCCGGGCACAGGTCGAACGGGTCCATGTGCAGCGGCCGGATGCCCGCGGCCTGCGCGCCCTCCACATCCGTCAGCCGGCTGTCGCCGACGTGCACCACCGCCTCGGGGCGCACGCCGCAGGCGGTCAGGGCCAGCTCGAAGATGCGCGGGTCGGGCTTCTCGACACCCACCTCGCCGGAGTCGATCACCGCCAGCAGCGTGACGCCGGGACCGGCGCCGACCTGGGCGACGCCCGCGTGGGCCAGGCGCTCGCCGACCGTCCCATCGGAGTTCGACACGATCGCCAGCCGCACGCCGGTCGCGGCGAGCGCCGGCAGCGCCTTGAGCGCCGAGCGGATGGCCGGCTGCCAGCCGGTGGACCGGATCGCGGCGTCGAAGTCGCCGGCGAGGTCCGCGCTGAGGCCGGCCGCCTCCAGGAAGCCCTTCAGGTAGGCCCTGCCCGAGCCCGCCGCCTCGTCATGGGCCCGCATCCCGTGATAGTGGAGGCGCTCGACCTCTTCCAGCGTGCCCTGGGCGCCGTGCGCGGCCAGGAAGCCCGCCGTCTCGTTCACGGCCGGCAGATTCAGGACGCCGCCGGCGTCCAGGAAGACCGCCTCGATGCTCGTCATGGCGGGCAACGTACCGCACGGGGGGTCGTGGCCGCGCCCGCGGACGGACCGCGGGCGCGGCGAACGGTAGGTCTAGAAGTGTCCAGTCTGCGTGAACGTCGTGCCGCCGGTCGTATAGGTGACCGTGAACGTGTCGCCGGCGGTGGGGTGGGTCGTCCCCGAGCCGCTCGTCTGGGCGGCGAACTTCCAGCCGGTGCCGGCGCCGAGCGTCGAGCCCGATGCCAGTCCGAACTGGTACGTGATCGTCGACGCGGTGCTGGTGTTGCTCTGCGTGATCGAGCTGCCGACCGTGTTGTACTGCCCGTTGAAGCTGAGGCCCGTCGTGCGCTGGACCACGATGGTGATGGAGAGCGCGGTCAGGGTACCCGTGTTCGAGACGGTGAGGTCCTCCTCGTTGAAGTAGGGCCCGCCCGAGCTGACGACCGAGGTGAGGGTCACGCCGCCCGTGCCGCCGCCCGAGGACGTCGTGACGGTGAGGGCGATGCTCACGGAGTGGGTGACCGACGATCCCGTACCCGTCACCGTGACCGTCGCGGTGCCGGCGGCGGCCGTGCTCGACGCGGTGAGCGAGAGCACGCTGTTGCCGGAGCTGACGGGGTCGGGCGTGAAGCTCGCGGCGACGCCCGCCGGCAGGCCGCTCGCGCTCAGGGTCACCGGACCGGGGCCGCCGCTGGGTGCCGGGGTGATGGTGATCGTGCTGGTCCCGCTGGAGCCGGCCGGAACGGAGAGGCTGGCCGGCGTGGCGGCGATGGCGAAGTCGGGCGGTGCGGAGTTGTTGACGGTCAGCGCGATCGCGACGGAGTGGGTGAGCGTGCCGCTGGTGCCCGTCACCGTGAGCCTGGAGGTCCCCTCTGTCGCGGTGGTCGACGCCGCGACGCTCAGTGTCGTCCCGGTCCCGCTGGAGGTCGGGCTGACGGTCGCCGTGACGCCCGCCGGCGCGCCGGTGACGCTGAACGCGACGCTGCCCGAGAACCCGCCGCTGGGCGCCACCGAGATCGTGGTACTGGAGCTGGAGCCCTGGACCACGCCGATGCTGTTGGAGGCGGACGAGAGCGAGAAGTCGGGCGTCTGGGAACCGGCGATGTCGCCGTAGATGATGCCGCGGCCGTTCGTGCCGAAGTACACGCGGCCGTAGATCCGCGGGTCGCCGCTAATCGGCCCGCTGATGACGCCGTACTGGTGGGCGTCGTCGTTGATCCGCACCCAGGTGCCGCCGGCGTCGTCGGAGCGGAAGATGCCGCGGACACCGCCGATCGTGGCCACCGCGAACAGCGCCGGGTAGGTCTGGCCCGGTGCGGCCTTGCCGAAGCCGATCGCGTCGGCCGCGGTCACGCTCGCGACCCGGGTGAACGACGCGCCGCTGCTGGTCGAGTGGAGGAGCCCGCCCGAGCCGGCGGCCAGCCAGATGTCGCCCTCGATGCCGGGGATCGCTTTGAAGTGGGCGGTGGTGGGCAGGCCGGTCGCGGCTGCGGTGAAGGTGGCGCCTCCGTTGGTGCTGACGGAGAAGGTCCCGTTCGCCAGCCCGTAGAACTTACTGGGGTTGACGCGGTCCGAGTGCACCTCGGCGCCCTGCGGGATGCCCGTCGAGGACGTCCAGGAGTTGCCGTTGTCAGTCGAGAAGGAGACCGGGGCGGCGTTGCTGGTGGGCGCCCACACGACCCGGCTGGCGTCCGCCGCCGCAGCGACCGTGCCGCCGCCCGAGTTCGTCGAGAACGACCCGTTGCCCTGGAACCAGCTGCCGCCGTTGCTGAACGTGAAGCCGATGTTCGCGGCGCCGCTGGTGCTCGTGGAGTTCTGGACCCGGACCATGAAAGCCGGGTTCTTCTCCGCGAAGTCGATGCTGGTCGTGGTGGTGAATACCGGCTGGGTGAACATCTCGGCCGGCGCCTTCGTCAGGTCGGTGTGCACGAATCCGCCGTCGTCACCGACGGCGCTGACCAGCGGCGGGCCGGTGGGCGGGCTGATCAGGTCGAGCGCCGCCATCTCCTCGAGGCCGGCCGCGGCCACCGAGATGTGGAACGTGGTGCCCCGGTCCCAGTTCGTCAGGTCGCTGGTGCCGTAGACCGTGGCGCCCGTGCCATACAGCATGTGGTCGGAGTTGAACGGGTCGATCGCGAGGCCGCTGACCATCCAGCCCAGCTTCGGCGAGGGAACGGGCGGGACCGCCTGCGAGCTCGGCACCCCGAAGTCCAGCCAGGGGGCGGCGGAGATGTCCTGCGCGTACCGCAGCGACCGGCTCGGATAGCTCGTGAAGTCCCAGATCCGCGTCCACGAGGCGCCGGCGTTGGTGCTGCGCCACAGCATCGTGTCCGGCCACCACGAGTTGAGGGCGGAGACCATGATCGTGTCCGGGTGCTGGGCGTCGACCGTCAGGCCGCCGTACCCGAAGTAGTCGTTGGACGTGTCGGTCGAGGGCACCGGGCTGATCTTCGTCCAGGTCCCGGTGGCCGTCGCGTACTTCCAGACGTCGCCGCTCGTGCCGTCGAACGGCCCGGCCTGGTTGTCGAACGTGATGTACAGCTGGCCGGTCGAGGCGAGGAGGCCGTGCTGCGGCAGGAAGCCCGTCGGCTGACCGGGGACGGCCGCCCACGAGCTGCCGCCGTCGGTGCTGCGCCAGACGCTCGGTCCGGTCTTCGTGGCGACGCCCACGTAGATGGTCTGCGTGGGCTTGCCGGCGCTGCCCGTCCTCGGGTCGAACGCCTCCCAGACGATGCCGTCGGGGTCGCCCAGATAGTTGTCGCCGGCCTTCTCGACGTAGTCGCCGACCGCGGTGAAGCTGGTCACCTGGCTCCACGTGGTGCCGAAGTCGGTGCTCCGCCAGAGCCCGTGGCCGCTGCGGGTGCCGAAGTAGACGATTGCGTCGTCGTTGGGGTCGATCGCCAGGCGCTCGCCCATCGACCGGGCCGGCATGTTGCCGCCGTTCTTGAACGGCAGGTCCGTGCGCTGGAACATCCGGCCCTGGTCGGTGGAGCGCAGGATCGCCCCGTTCTGGGTCGTGAAGTTGTTCGTGTAGGTCCCCACCGCGATGACCAGGCGGTTCGGGTCGACCGGGTCCGTGGCGATGCTCTCGACGCCCATCAGGTTCCAGTCCGCCGGGCTGGTGAAGTCGAGCAGCGGCGTCCATGAACTCGTGGTCGCGTTCCAGCGGTAGGCGCCGCCGATGTCCGTCCGGGCGTAGACGAGGTTCTGCTGCTTCGGGTTGAAGATGATGTCCGGGACGTATCCGCCACCGCCCCCGGTTACCACGTTGTTGAACGCGTAGGTCTGGCTGGCCGCGTACACGCGGTCGGGGGGCGCCAGGCGGACCCCCATGAGCGCCGTGAACACGACCAGGAGCAGTGCCCCCACGCGGGATGCTCGCCGGTCCAGTGAGTCGATCCCGGTCATGTCTCCTCCCCTTACCTGACGATGTCGGCCACCGCGGTGTCGTGGGGAGCCGGCGGCCGGCCGACCCGCCGCGACGTCGTGGTAACGCTCCCATGCGGAGTGTCACCGAATTCGTGGGCTGTCGGTCGTCGATCTCTCCATCTCTCACGACCGGCGTGAGAGCGCTCCCATACTGCGGCAGACAGGGGGCGGTGTCAAGGGGTGTATGCCGCCCGCGTCAGCGGCCGGGGCCGAGCTCCGCGTGGTTCAGGACGGCGGCTCCTGGAGCGTGCCCCCGCTCATGAGCAGGACGCGGTCGGCCCGGGCCGCCTCGGCCTCGTCGTGGGTGCTGAACAGCACGGCCACCTCGCTGCGAGCCGCGTCCCGCAGGAGGCCGACGATCTCCGACGCCGAGGCGGGATCGAGCTGGGCCGTCGGCTCGTCCGCGATCACCAGGGCCGGGGCCTTCACCAGCGCCCGCGCCAGAGCCACCCGCTGGCCCTCGCCCCGCGACAGCTCATCGGCCAGGCGGCCGGCGCGATGCTCGAGCCCCACGGCGTCCAGCGCCGCCAGGGTCATGCGATCGGCGTCCTCGGCGCGCTCGCCGGCGATCCGCATCGCGATGGCCACGTTTTCCGCCGCGGTCAGCACCGGGACCAGCATGGGCGTCTGGAAGACCCAGCCCACGTCTCGCTGCAGCAGCGTCCGCCGCTCGTGGTCGTCCAGGGCGGCGAGGTCCCGGCCGTTGAGGCGCACGTCGCCGCTGTCCTGGCGGTCCAGCCCGCCGCAGATGGCCAGCAGCGCGGACTTGCCGGACCCGGGCGGGCCCAGGAGCGCCACGACCTCACGGCGCCCGACACGAAGGCCGGCCCAGCGCACGCCCGCCGCGTGCAGGTCGCCCGGCCGCGGCGAGCGGACGACCCCCTCCGCGACCAGCACCTGGGGCGCCTTCCCGTTCATCCGACGGGGCTCGGGACCGGCACCGGCACGGCCACGCCGTCGCTGATGAGCAGCACGCGATCCACGTACCGGGCCACGCGCGGATCGTGGGTCACCACGACCGCCGCCGCACTGATCTCCTCGAGCGCGTCCAGCAGGTCGCCCAGCAGCTCCGCGGCAGCGGCCCAGTCGAGGCTGGCCGTCAGCTCGTCGCCGAGCAGGAGCCGCGGGCCGTTCGCGAGCGCGACCGCGACCGCCAGCCGCTCGGTCTCCTCGGGCGAGAGTCGTGACGGCAGGTCGTGCACCCGTTCGTGCAGCCGCAGCACGCCGAGCAGCCTGACCGCCCGGTTGACGCGCTCCCGCCGGCTCCGGCCCGATCCGACCATCGGCACGAGCACGTTCTCGAGCGCGGTCAGCCCGGGCAGGAGGCCGTCCTCCGGGCGCTGCCACACGTAGCCGGTGACGCCACGGCGGTGCGCCTCGCGCTCGCGGCGGGTCGCCTGGCCCAGCTGCAGGCCGGCGATCTCGACCAGGCCGCCCGTCGGCGTCTCAAGGCCCGCGAGGACGTTGAGCAGCGTCGTCTTACCGCTGCCGCTGCGGCCCATCACCGCGACGCGCTCGCCGGCCCCCAGCGCGAGGTCGACGTGGCGCAGGGCGAGGACCCGGTCGCTGTCCGACCCGTACGAGTGGGTGAGGCCGCTGACCCGCACCAGCGCCGACATCAGGCCGGCCGCGTGGGGAGGACGGCCAGGGCCAGGACGACGCCCAGCAGGCAGCCGGCGAGCAGGCTGGTCCCCGCGACGACCGCCTGCTCGACCGCCAGGCTGCGCCCGACCTGGCCGGGCGGGAGGCCGTGCGCGAGGAGCCCGCCGTACTCCCGCCGGCGGCGGCGCTCCGCCGACTGGAAGTGCACGCGGTGCACCGCTGCCGCCAGCAGCAGACCGCCGACGGCGCCGGCCGCCAGACCGACGTCGAGCGCGAGCCAGAGCGGAACCTCGCTCGCGAGGCCGGCCCCGAGGCCCACCGCCGCGAACACGGCGGCGGCCGCCGCCAGCATCAGCACGAAGGCCGCGCCCGCGTGCTGGACGGGCCGCCGTTCCAACTGCAGGCGCGCGAGGGCGCCGGGCACGGTCGCCATCCGCGACAGCCGGGCGACCGGGACCCCGAGGGCGACGGCCGCGGCGAGCAGCACGACGCCGAGCGCGGGCGCCGCGGGAGGCGTGTCGGAGAGGCGGGGGAGTACCAGCGCGGCGATCCCGATCAGCGCCGCGGCACCGGCTGCCGCGGTGGCACCCTGCGGCCGTCCGGCGGGTGGCGCCGACGGACGTGGATCGCGCCAGACCGCGCGCGCGGCCAGCGCCGCCAGGAGCGCGACCAGCGCGGTGGCGACGACGACGACCGCGGCGAGCATCCCGGGCACGTCGGACGGGCGCAGCGTCAGGGCGCTCAGGCCGGTGCCGGTCGCGGTCAGCGCTGCGGCGGCCAGGAGGCAGCCGCCGATCGCGGCCGCCGCGGCGGTGAGACCCACGAGGCCGGGCCCCTCGAACGCCACCAGCCAGGCGCGCTCGCGCGCCCAGCCCCGCGCGCGCAGCAGCGCGAGCTCGCGCCGCTGGCCGTCGAGGAGCCGGTCGGCGGCCAGACCCACGGCGCCGAGGCCCAGGACGGCGACCAGCGCCGCGAGCGCGTCGAGCGCGGCGGAGACCCGCCGCTCGTGCGCGGCGAACGCCAGCAGGCTCCGGTCGAGCCGGGTGATCACCTGCCGCTGCGGCGAGCGCAGGTCGGCGGTCAGCGCGGCCACGGATCCCGCCAGCGCAGCCGCGCCGCCCGGCGTGGCCGCGTCGCGGCTGGCCCAGTACCGGATCGTTGCCTGCAGCGGGTGGGGCGGACCGAGCTTCGCCAGCTCGAACAGGTCGAACCGGCCCATCGCCAGCTCGAGACCGGAGGGCGCGCCGCCCCAGAACGGGTCGTTCTCGACGAGCGGCCGCCACAGGCCGACGATCCGCGCGCACCACGCCGCCTGCGCGTTCGCCGCCCCGCCGAAGTTCCCGCAGACCCGATCGCTCAGGTGCATCTCGAGCCGGTCGGCGGCCGCGAGCGGCATCGTGACCGCCGTCTCGCCGCCGGCCAGTCCCTCGGGCGGCAGTTCGCCGGCCACGACGGTCACGTGGGCGGCGAGGTGCTCGGCGTAGACGGCCGTGACGGTGCTCCGCGCTACGGCCGCGGACGCGGGCGCGGAGCGCAGGGTCTGGACACGCAGCGGGCCGAGCGCCGCGAGCCCGCCGAGGCGCACCAGCGCCGTGCCGGCGCGGGCCGTCGCGCGGGCGTCCACCGCGTGGTCGAGCGAGTCGAATGCGTCGACCCCGGAGACGTCCTGGCGGACCGAGAAGCCGCCGGCCACGTCCAAGGTCTGGGCAAAGCCCGACTCGGCGGCCATCGCGTCGACCACCAGCAGGAGCGCCGGCAGCGCGACCGCGGCCGCGAGGCACAGCCACAGTGCGACCGCCGGACCCCGGCGGTACGTGGCCTGCACCCAGCCCAGCCGGCGGCTGCTCAGCCCTCCCTCACCCCTCGCCGTGCCACGTCCCCCTCGTGTCGGGCGCACGGCTTTCTCCCGGACCGCCGGTGGCTCCCGAGACCACGCGCGACGGCGGCCGCGCCAATTGTCGGGGAAAGGTGACGGGCGGCGCCATCTCCATGGCCGTGATAGCCTGTTCGTCGCCTTGACACCGAGGGAGGGGGGCGGCGGCCGCCGGCGCCTGCTCGGCGTGGCGGGCGTCCTCGTGGTGGGGTGCCTGCTGGTGGCGACGGTCGGCGTCCTGGAGGGGCGCCTGCCGATACCGGGGCGCGCCGGCCCGGTCGCGGCCTCCCCTGCCGCCGCATCGCGCGTGGAAGCCACGCCCGCGCCGTCCGCCACGCCCGACCAGGTGCTGCAGCAGGCCCAGGCCCTCGTGGCCCCCGCCGCGCTGCCCACCCGTCTGCTCGTTCCGTCGATCAAGGTGGACGCCGCCGTCGAGCCGGTCGGCATGGACACCCAGGGCCGGATGGGCACGCCGTCCCAGTCGGCGAACGTGGCGTGGTACCGGCTGGGCTCGGCGCCCGGCGACGCGGGCGACGCCGTGATGGCCGGCCACCTGGACTGGACCAGCGGCCCGGCGGTCTTCTGGTACCTGGGCCGGGTCCGAAAGGGCGACACGATCAGCGTGGCGAGGGCGGACGGCAGTTCGGTCCAGTTCGTGGCCGACGCCACCAGCACCGTCCCCTACGACTCGTCGACGGACTCGCTGTTCACCAAGAACGGGCCGCCCGCGCTCACGCTGATCACGTGCGCCGGCGCGTGGGACCGGGCGCGGGGCACGTATCTCCAGCGGCTCGTGGTGCACGCGACGCTCGTGGCCACCACGCCGGGCAGGCCCTGAGCGCGCTTCGGGCGGCGGCGCTGCTCGCCCTGGCCGTCGCGGCGCCAGGCTGCGCTGGCTCGAGCGTCGCGCTCGGGCCGGCGCCGGTGCGGACGGTCGAGGTCGCGCTGGTGGCCGCCTTCAGCGGGCCCGACGGCTCGACCGGGAGCATGGTCCGGAACAGCCTCGAGCTCCAGGCGCGCGCGATCGACGACGCCGGCGGACTGCTCGGCGCCCGCGTCGAGATCGTGGCGGCCGACGGGGCGGGCGACCCGGCGAGGGCCGCAGAGCTCGTCCGCCAGCAGGTCGGCGGGGCGGGGGTGGGCCTCGTCGTGGGTCCGGACACGTCGGCCGCGCTCCAGGCGGCCCGGGCGACCCTGGACCGGGCCGGTGTGCCGAACTGCCTGACGGCCGTCAGCGACGCCGCCCTCCGCGGTGCACGCACGACGTTCCTCGCGGGCGCCGCCAATGCGGCGGAGGTCGCCGCGCTGCTGGACGGCCTGCGCCGCGCCGCCCCCGACGCCCGCCGGATCGGCCTGCTGGACGGGCGCGACGACCTCGGCCGCTCCTACGACTCGCTGCTGGCCGCCCGGGCGCCCGGCGCCGGCCTGACCTACGTCGGCCACGCGACCGCGGGCGCTGCTGCGGGCGCCGGTGGGGGCGCGGACCAGCGGGCCGCCCTGCAGCACCTGACGGCGCAGGGCGCCCAGGTGGTGGTCCTCTCGCAGACGCCCGCGGGAGCGGCGGGCGCCGCCCACGCGGCGGCGCAGCTGGACGCCGGGCGGCCGCTGCTGGCCGGGTTCGCGTCCGCCGCCGACTACGGCTTCCCGGGCGCGGGCGGCGACGCGGCGGTCGGCGCCGTCGTGGCCGCCACCCCGCAGGCGTACCTGACGAGCGCCCCGCAGGCCGGGTGGCCGGCAGGATACCGCGCCTTCGTGAACGCCGCGGGCCAGCAGTACGGCCTCGGAGCGGAAGGGTCGCAGCTGCAGGCCGCGCCGGCCGGCGCCGACTGCCTGCTCCAGTGGGCACGGGCCGTCCAGGCGGCGGGGACGTTCGCCGGCGCGGCGGTGGCCCGAGCGTGGGAGCGCGTCGACCTGCCGGCGTCGGCGACCGCCCTGGGGGTGCGCGAGCGCTCGACGGCCGGCGACCACGCCACGGTTGGTCGGGACGGGCTGCTGACGTACACGTGGGTGCGGGAGGGTTCGCGCTACCGGCTGAAGCCCGTGTGAACCCGCCTGTGCCGTACCACCGCCACGTCATTGCGCGCCGGTGAGGTGGCAGCGGTACGGCAATCCAAGGGCCGCGCAGACCTGGACGACCATACGCGTGGGGTGTCGCAAGAGGTCGTCTGCCGTGAATCGCAACAGGCTCCAACCGAGCGCTCGGAGGGCATTCTGACGGCGCAAGTCCTTGCGTACGGCGCTCGGGTCCAGGTGGCAGTCGCCGTCGTACTCGACGCCGAGTCGAGCCTCGACGTACGCGAGATCGAGCCTGGCGACGAAGTGACCGGTGTCGTCCCAGACGCGATGCTGCAGGACAGGCGTGGGCAGGCCCGCCCGAAGGAGCGCGAGTCGCAGCCGGGTCTCCATCGGTGACTCCGCCCCGGGTTCGGTAAGGGCGAGGACCCTCCCGATGCGGCCGACACCATGCCATCGAGAGCGGCCGGCGCCGGCGTACGCCGCGATCTCGTCAGCCTCGATCCGACAGACATAGATCAGTGCGTCCACCGCGACGACCGCCTCGTCCAGGCCGCGACCGCGAGCCAGGTCGAATGCGGTCCGGACCGGCATCGTCGCTGGAATCCCATCCATGCAGAGCACGTCGTCACGCTGGAGCGCCGAGTAGCGCGTCCGGACGCCGGGATGGCTGGGCATCCGGAGTTCGCGGGGAACCGTAACTTCGACTGGATCCGCTGCTGTGACCGTATCCGCTCCCAGAAGGTGTCCAGCGCTGGCACCGCTGATGGCTGCACCCGGAGGCAGGACCATGGCGACCGCTCTGCATCGCATCCTGTGCGGGAGTTCGACGTCCTGGTGGACATAGACGTCCTTGAGCAAGCGGCGCCACGCGCCGCTCTCGAGCTGCCTCTTGCTGAGCAGGCCCGAGCGCACGGCGTCCGAACCTCGAAACGGTCCGGTCCTCAGGGCGTCGGGAACGCGGGCGGGCATCGCCATGGATCCCAGCCTCGCTCAGCAGCACCCCAATGTCTGTAAAGACCGGCGTTGCCGTACTGCCGCCACCTCATGCGCGGCCGATGAGGTGGCGGCGGTACGGCAAACCGGCTACGCGAACACCCCTGAGGACACGTCGTCGGGCGTGGGGTCCGGGGCCGACCACGCGCGGTCCACCGCGATCTCCACCGCGTCCCTCGCCGAGCGCCAGTCCACCTGCAGCCGCATCTCGCCGACGCCGCGGCCCCGCAGCTCGTGCGCAAGCCGGTCGATCGGGTCGCGCCTGCGCCACTGCTCCAGCAGTTCGTCCGGGACGTACGACGCGTCGTCGTGGACCGCGTGCCCGTCCATCCGCATGGTCAGCGCCTCGACCAGCGTCGGGCCGCCCCCCAGGCGCGCCCGCTCCACCGCCTCCGCCACCACGCAGTGGACCGCCAGCGCGTCGTTCCCATCCACGCCGACCGCCGGGATGCCGTAGCCGGGCCCGCGATCGACCAGCGCCCGAGCCCGGTACTGCCGCTCCACCGGCGTCGAGTACGCGTACTGGTTGTTCTCCACGATGAAGACCGTCGGCGCCTCGAACACCGCCGCGAAGTTGATCGACTCGTGCCACGCCCCCGTCGACGTCGAGCCCTCGCCGCAGAACGCGACCACCACGATGCCCTCGTCCCGCAGCCGGCTCGCCATCGCGATCCCCACCGCCACCGGCAGCGAGTCCGGCAGGTGGCTGACCATCGGGAAGTTGTTGCGCGACCACTCGGCGAAGTGGATGTCGCCGTCCCGTCCCCGCGACGGGCCCGTGGCCTTGCCGAAGTAGTGCAGCAGCACCGTCTCCGGCGTCGTGCCGCGGGCCAGGTGCGCGGCCATGTCGCGGTGCATGATGCACATCACGTCGTCCGGCCGGACCGCAAGCGCCGCCCCCGCCGGGATCGCCTCCTGGCCGCGGCCCGTCAGCAGCCGGCCCCGGATGCGCCCCTGCCGGTACAGGGCGAGGAGCCGCTCCTCCAGCACGCGCGAGAGCACCATCCATCGATGCATCTCGAGCGCGACGTCGGTCGCGACGCCCGCCCGTGCGGCGCTCACATCGCCAGGCATCGGGACACCGCCGCCTCGATCCGCTCGGGCGACGGCACGTACGCCGCCTCCAGCGGCAGGGCGCAGGGCGCGGGGGCGTCCGGGGCGGCCACGCGCAGGACCGGGGCGTCGAGGTGGAAGAACGCGTCGGCGCTGAGCCGGGCCGCGACCTCGGCGCCGATGCCGGAGCTGAGCGTGTCCTCGTGCACCACCACGCAGCGGCCCGTGCGCTGGACCGACGCGATCACCGATTCCATGTCGAGCGGCACGAGCGAGCGCAGGTCGACCACCTCGACGTCGGCGCCGGCGCCGGCCAGGCGCTCGGCCACCGCCAGGCAGCGCGGCAGCATCCCGCCGTAGGTGACGAGCGTCAGGCTGCGCCCCGGCCGCACCACCCGGGCCCGACCGAACTCCCAGCGCCGCCGGCCGCGCACCAGCGGCGCCCTGAGCGACCGGTAGAGCGCCTTGTGCTCGAAGAAGAGCACCGGGTTGGGGTCGGCGACCGAGGCCCGGAGCAGGTCGTACGCGTCCTGCACCGTCCCCGGGCACACGACCTTCAGGCCGGGCACGTGCGCGAACACGCCCTCCGGGTTCTGGCTGTGGAACGGGCCGGCACCGAGGCCGCCGCCGGACGGCGCCCGCACCACCATCGGGATCGCGATTCCGAAGCGGTAGTGCGTCTTGGCCGCCATCGTGACGAGCTGGTCGTACGCGCAGGAGATGAAGTCCGCGAACTGCAGCTCCGCGATCGGCCGCATGCCGCGCACCGCCATGCCGATGGCGGCGCCGACGATGGCGGTTTCGGCCAGCGGCGTGTCGATGACCCGGCGTTCGCCGAAGCGGTCGAGCAGCCCCGCCGTGGCCCGGAACGCGCCGCCCAGCACCCCGATGTCCTCGCCGAGCAGGACCACGCGAGGGTCGTCGGTCAGCTCGTCCTCCAGCGCCGCGCGTACCGCCTCCAGGTACGTGACCTCGGCGGTGACCTGGGTGACCACGTGCGCGAACAGGATAGACCGTGCGGTCCGACGCTCCTGAACGCCGGTACAGGTGTGCGTTCAGAGGCGTGGCGATTTGGCAAACTAGTGTGCGATGTCGGTGGCTCGCATCAGGGGCATGCGTGACCTCGAGACTCGCGAGGTACGGCGGCTGCCGGAGCGGATCGAGACCGCGCAGCGTCACGCCTCCGTCGGCGACGAGCAGCTGTGCCGGCTGATGGGCTGGCGGCTCATGGACCTGATGGCCGTGAAGTCCGGCGAGCGCATCCCGACTCCTTCCGAGATGCGGGCCCTGTACGGCGTGTTCGGCAAGAGCAGCCGGGGGACGCTCCAGACGCGCTGGCTGAACGGCACGAGCCCGCCGCTGCGCCCGGCGGACTGGGTGATCCTCGGCGACCGGACGGAGATCACGGACGCGGACCGGCTCAGCGTGGAGAACCGCCAGCTGCAGGAGCGCATCCGGGACCTCGAGCGGCAGCTGGAGGCGTGCCGCCAGCTGGAGGACAGCCTGCACGCCGTCACCCGCAAACTGGTCAGGCGCTGAACGTCTGCTCCCATTGACGATCCCGTCCTGGGGGGCTAAGGTGGATCTTGCCACGGCGGGGCTTGGATAGGGCAAGGGGAAGGGTTATCGGAGGGCTGCGGCCGTCCGATAGGTGTCGAAGCAGACATCCAGCACGCCAGGGGGGGTGCGGCCGGCTCGTTTGATGCGGGCCGGCCGTCAACTACGCTGTCGGCATGGAGCCGGAGCTCGCGGACAGGCTGGCCAGCTACCTCTCGAAGACGCTCGAGGCCGACGTCCGCGTGAGCGGCCTGACCCGGCTCCCCGGCGGCGCCAGCCGCGAGACGTGGGCCTTCGACGCCGAGGTCGACGGCCGCTCGCTGCCTCTGGTGCTGCGCCGTGATCCGCCCGGCCGGCCCGGAGCACGCGACTGCGCCCACGAGCTGCGGCTGCTGCGCGCGGCGGCCGAGGCCGGGGTGCCGGTGCCGGCCGCTCGCTGGGGCGAGTCCAGCCCCGAGGTGCTGGACGCCCCGTTCGTGGTGATGGAACGGGTCGAGGGCGAGACGATCCCCCGCCGGATCCTGCGCGAGCCGGCGCTCGCCGGCGCGCGGGACCGGCTGGTGGGCCAGTGCGCGGCGGCGCTGGCCAGGGTGCATCGCGTCGCCTGCTCCGGCCTGGACTTCCTCGGCGACGCGCAGACGCCCGCTCAGCTGGTCGCAAGCCAGCGCGACACCCTGGACGCGCTCGGCGAGCCGCACCCCGTGTTCGAGCTGGCGCTGCGCTGGCTGGCCGAGCGCTCGCCGGCGCCCCGGCCGCCGGCGCTGGTCCACGGCGACTTTCGGGTCGGCAACGTGATCGTGGGCGCCGACGGGCTGCGCGCCGTGCTGGACTGGGAGCTGGCCCACGCGGGCGACCCGGCCGAGGACCTCGGCTGGTTCTGCGTCAGATCGTGGCGCTTCGGCCGCGACGGGCTGCCGGCCGGGGGTCTGGGCAGCCGCGAGGAGCTGCTGGCGGCGTACCGCGAGGCGGGCGGCGCGGACGTGGCGGCGGAGGACCTGCGCTACTGGGAGGTCTACGGCACGCTGCGCTGGGGGATCATGTGCGTCATCCAGGCGTCGGCGCACCTGGGCGGCGCCGTCCGCAGCGTCGAGCTCGCGGCGATCGGGCGGCGCGCGTGCGAGATGGAGTGGGCGCTGCTGGAGCTCGTGGCGTGACGCTGCAGGACCGGCCCACGGCGGTCGAGCTGCTGGACGCCGTGGCCGGCTTCCTCGAGCAGGACGCAGCGCCGGAGCTGGACGCCCGGCTCCGGTTCCACGCCCGCGTGGCGGCCAACGTGCTGCGCATCCTGGCGCGGGAGTGGGAGCTGGGCCCCGGCCAGTCGGAGCGGCAGCGGGCGCTCCTCGCCGGCCTGCTGGGCCGCGATGCCGAACCGCGGGAGCTGTGGGTCGAGCTGGCCGGCGCCATCCGCGCCGGGGCGCTCGACGACCGCCGAGCCGACGTCGTGGCCGTGCTGCGCGAGATCACCGCCCAGAAGCTCGCAATCGCCAACCCGGGATACACGGAGGCCAGGTGAATGGAAAGCGGACTGACGGGCGAAGTACGGGACCTGCGCGGCCGCATGCGCCGCTTCATCGACGAGGAGGTGATCCCGCGCGAGCCCGAGCTCACCGATCGGGCCGGGCGCGGCGCGACCGCGCTCGCCGAGCTCAAGGCGTCCGCGAAGGCGCAGGGCCTGTGGGCGCTCGGCCACCCGACGGAGATCGGCGGCGGCGGCGTCCCGTTCATGCCCTTCGTGTACCTGAACGAGGTGATCGGGCGATCCGAGTTCGGCCAGGCGGCCGTCGGGTCGCTGTCGATGCAGGACTCGATCATGCTCCACCTCCACGCCAGCGAGGAGCAGCGCCGGCGCTGGCTGGACCCGCTGGTCGCCGGCGAGATCTACCCCTCGGTGGGCCTGACCGAGCCCGAGGTCGCCGGTTCCGACCCCACGATGATGCGCACCACGGCCCGGCTGGAGGACGGCGAGTGGGTGATCGACGGCCACAAGTGGTTCACCAGCGGCGCCAACCGGGCGGCGTTCACGACGGTGTTCTGCAGGACCGACCCCGACGCCCGGCGCCACCTGCAGTTCTCGTCCATCATCGTCCCCACCGACACGCCGGGCTACGAGATCGTGCGCGTCATCCCGGTGATGGGCGACGACCACGGCTCTCACTGCGAGGTCCGCCTGAACGGCGTCCGCGTGCCCGAGACCAACCTGCTCGGCCCTCGCGGCCACGGCTTCGTCATCGCGCAGCAGCGCCTGGGCCCGGGCAGGATCTTCCACTGCATGCGGTGGCTGGGCCAGGCGGAGCGCGCCTTCGAGCTGATGTGTGAGCGCGCGAACACGCGGTTCGCACATGGCTCGCTGCTGGCGGAGAAGGGCGAGATCCAGCGGTACGTCGCGGAGTCGGCCGCGCAGATCCAGGCCTGCCGGCTGATGACGCTGGACGCGGCCCGGGTCATGGACTGCGGCGGCGAGGCACGCGTGGAGATCAGCCTGATCAAGTTCCACGGCGCTCAGATGCTGCACGACGTGATCGACCGGGCGATCCAGGTGCACGGAGCGCTGGGCCTGACCGGCGACACGCCGCTCGAGCGCATGTACCGCGACGCGCGCGGCGGCCGCATGTACGACGGTCCGGACGAGGTGCACCGCATGGTGGTGGCCCGCCGGCTGCTGAAGGACCCGGCGAGCGCTCCGTGGGCGTTCTGAGCGGTCCGTTTCAGCCCTGCCCGACCGTCAGAAAGTGAGGCCAGGACGCATGAGGTACGCGATGGTGATCGTCACCGAGGAGGAGCCCGGGCCGCGGAGCGAGGCGGAGCGCGAGTTCGACTCCCTGGTCCGCTGGTGGGCCGACCTGCGCGGGCGGGGGAAGATCGTCGCCAGCGCGAGGCTCGCCCCGCCGCGCACCGCGAGCACGGTGTCGTGGCGGGACCGGGAGCCCGTGGTGACCGACGGGCCCTACGTCGAGGCCAAGGAGGCCGTCGGGGGCTTCGTGGTGGTCGAGGTCGATTCGGAGGTCGAGGCGCTGGAGATCGCCAGGTCGTGGCCGGGCCGGCCGGGGATGCGGGTCGAGGTGCGCCAGGTGCTGTCCTTCTGAGACGCCGCCGCGCGCCGTTCCCGGGCGCGTCACTCGGGCAGCCGGAATGCCTCCGGACGCGTCCCATCGAGATCCGTGAAGCCATAGTCCCGCGCCAGGTCGCCGGCGGTCAGCACCTCGCCGGTCCGCCGCATCACGTCAGGGTCGGCGGCCAGCGAGGCGACCGCCCGGCCGAGGTACTCAGGGGACTCCGTGCCCGACAGGTCGAACGGCTCGGCGGCGTGCGCGGCCATCACGCGCTCCGTGCGCATGAAGCCCGGAGCGATCGCGACCGCCGCGACCCGGTGCGGCCGCAGCTCCTGCGCCATCACGTAGGCCAGGCGGACGAGCGACGCCTTGGCGACGTCGTAGACGGCGTTGCCGAGGGGCCGGCCGAACGACCACGCGATCGTGCTGGCGATCAGGCCCGGCCGGTCGGCGGGCGACCGCGACGTGAGGAGGGGGGCAGCGAGCTGGGACATGACGAGGTGAGCCCGCACGCCGGCCGTGAACATCGCGTCCCACCGCTGCCTCGGCTGCTCCCAGAAGGGCGCCGCGAACGTCCGGTAATCGTGGCCCTCGTAGCCGCCCCAGGCGTTGTTCACGAGCAGGTCGAGCCGGCCGGTCTCCCGCCGGACCCGCTCGAGGAGGCGCTCCACGTCGGCGTCGACCGTGTGGTCGCAGCGCACCGGGACCCCGAACCCGCCGCGGCGGTCGATCTCCTCGGCCGTCTCGTCGATGGTGCCCGGCAGGTCCTCCGTCGTGCCTTCGCCGCGGACGCTGCGCCCGGTCACGTAGACGCGGGCGCGGGTCTCGCCGAGGACCACAGCGATCGCCCGGCCCGCGCCCCGGCTGGCGCCGGTCACGATCGCCACCGCGCCGCGCAGGTCGGGTGGGTTCCACGTTCCGCCGGCCATGCGCACATAGTAGGGAACGTGCGTTCGCCGGTGCGCGCGGAAGCAGCGGTATCCCGGAGCGGTATTGACTAGTCGAGCATCCCGCCGCGCGAGGCGGGCGCGCGGCAACGTTTGACGAGGAGTCGCTCCATGAAGGTTCGCCTGCAGTTCCTGATCCCGGGCATCCTGCTGCTGCTGATCGGCCTCGTCTGGGTGCTCCAGGGCGCCGACGTCCTGCAAGGCCAGTTCATGTCCGGCAAGCCGATGTGGCTGGTGATCGGGATCGTCGTCGCGGTGGCCGGCCTGGTGCTCGGCTACTTCGGCCTCGGCCTGTCGCGGCGCGAGCAGAGCGCCTGAGCGGAATCGCGGCCGCTTCCGCCCGAGCGGAGCGGCCGCGATGCATCGGTCAGACCCCGCCCTTCATGAGGCCCACCACGTGGCCCTCGGGATCCGCGAACATCGCGATCCTGAGGTTGAACGCGGGGATGTCCATCGGGGGCAGCACGGTCCGGCCGCCCAGGCACTCCGCCTTCGCCAGATAGGCGGCGGGGTCGTCGACCTCGACGTAGAAGGTGAGGTGGCCGGGGTCGCCGTCCGTGGCGGCGCCGATGCCGCCGGCAATGCCCTTCTCGGCCGCCGCCACGATGCCGTAGTCCTGCTCGCCGCCGCTGGGCGTGATCTGCCAGTCGAAGAGGTCGCCGTAGAAGCTGCGCAGCTTGGGCCCGTCCTTGCCCACGACCTCGAACCAGCCAACCGGGTTTGCCATGTCGCTCTCCTCCGAGAAGTGATGAGCGCAATGGTAAGCAGCCACTAACGGTAAGTCAAGGACGACCGTCTAGGGTGGTCCCTCGCCCGTCGCCGCCTCGGCGGCCTCCTCGGGGTCGTCGGTCACGCGGAACAATTCCAGGTCCTCGGGCGAGATCATGTCGTGCCCGAGCGCCTGGTCGCGCATCCAGTCGAGGAGGCCGCGCCAGTAGGCGCAGCCGAACAGCACGATCGGGAAGTGCTCGATCTTGCCGGTCTGCGAGAGCGTGAGGGCCTCGAACAGCTCGTCCAGGGTCCCGTAGCCCCCCGGAAAGATCACGAAGCCCTGCGCGTACTTCACGAACATCGTCTTGCGGACGAAGAAGTGCCGGAACTCGACGCCGATCTCGACCCACTCGTTGAACGCCTGCTCGTTCGGCAGTTCGATGTTGCAGCCCACCGACAGGCCGCCCGCCTCGAAGCAGCCGCGGTTGATGGCCTCCATCGTGCCCGGACCGCCGCCGGTGATGACCGCGAACCCGCGGCGCGCGAGGGCCGCGCCGACCCGCATGCCCTGGTCGTACAGTGGATCGTCGCGTTCCAGGCGCGCCGAGCCGAAGCAGGTGATGGCCGGGCCGAGGTCCGCCAGGGCGTCGAAGCCCTCGACGAACTCGGAGACGAACCGCAGCACCCGCCAGGAATCGGGCTGTTGGTGGTCGGTGGACGGCTGGAGCAGCGTCCGGTCGGCCACGGGCCGGGCCTTGGGGACCAGCAGCGCCCCCGCCCTTCGGCGCTCGCGCATGAGGGACCAAGTGTAAGGAGGAGGCGTCAGCCGGCGTCCGCCAGCGTTCATCCTTGTTCGGGTGCGGATCGTGTGCGTCGGCGGCGGCCCGGGCGGCCTGTACTTCGCGGTCCTGGCCAAGCGGGCCGACCCTTCGCGCCGGATCACGGTCTACGAGCGCGACCGGCCCGACGACACGTTCGGCTTCGGCGTCGTCTTCTCCGACGCGACGATGGGCTTCCTGGCCGAGCAGGACCGGGTCACGTACCCGGCGGTTCTCGCCCACGCGACGCGCTGGGACCCGATCACGATCCGCCACGGTGGCCGGGTCGTGCGGGCCGGCGGCGTCGGGTTCGCGGCCGTGGAGCGCCGGCGGCTGCTCGAGCGGCTGCGCGAGCAGGCGCATGCGCTGGGGGTCGAGCTGGTCTTCGAGCGGGAGGTGCCCGACCCCCGCGAGCACCTCGATGCGGACCTGCTGGTCGGCTGTGACGGGGTCAACAGCGCCGTGCGGGGTGCCTTCGCGGACCAGTTCCGGCCCCGCGTCGACGTCGGACCGACCCGCTTCAGCTGGCTGGGCACGGACCGGCCCTTCGACAGCCTGACGTTCTTCTTCGAGGGGAACGAGCACGGCTGCTTCGGCGCCCACGTCTATCCGTACCGGCCCGACCGCGCGACGTTCATCGTCGAGACCGACGAGCAGACGTACCGCCGCGCCGGCATCGACGCATTCGGCGAGGCGGACACGATCGCGTACTGCGAGCGGCTCTTCGCCGCCCACCTGGACGGCCACCGCCTGCTCGCCAACCGGTCGTCCTGGCAGCGCTTCCGAACGGTGCGCTGCCCGACGTGGCACCACGGCCGGGTGGTGCTGCTCGGCGACGCCGCGCACACCGCCCATTTCTCGGTCGGCTCGGGCACGAAGATGGCCATGGAGGACGGGCTCGCGCTCGCGCAGGCGCTCGACCGCTTCCCGGACGACGTCGACCGGGCGCTGGTCGCGTACGAGGACGAACGGCGGCCGCGCGTCGCCCACGTGCAGGCGATGGCGCGGACCAGCTTCGACTGGTGGGCGGGCTTCCGCCGCTGGGTCGCCTGGCCGCCCGAGCGGTTCAGCTTCCACTTCCTGACCCGGAGCCAGTTTCGCCACGACACGCTGGCAGCCCGCGACCCCGCGTACGTGGCGGCCGTCGAGCGGGCGTCCGGGCTGGACGTCGAGTCGCGCGTGATCGCGGTCGAGCCGCCCGGCGGCGACCTGGACGAGCTGGCGCGGCTGGCCGCGCGCCACCCGCTGGCGCTGACTCGGGTGCTGCCGGTGTCGGGCGACGGCAGGGCCGGCCTCGAGGACGGCCGGCTCGAGGACTACGCCGGCCTCGTCGGCCGCCTGGCGCTCGGCGCCCAGGTCGGCCACGCGGGGCCCCGCGGCGCGTGCGGGCCGCGCCGTCTGGGTCTGGACCGCCCGCTGTCGGCGGCCGAGGCGTGGCCGCTGCTGGCGGCCTCGCCGCTCCCATACGGCCCCCGATCAGCGGTGCCGCGGGCGATGGACGAGGCGGACATGGAGCGGGTGCGCGACGACTTCGCGCTGGCCGCCCGTCGGGCGGCCGAGCTGGGCTTTCGATTCCTGCAGCTCCACTTCGCCCATGGCTCCCTGCTGGCCACGTTCATCTCGCCGCTCACCAACCGCCGCGACGACCGGCACGGCGGACCGGTCGCGCGCCGGATGCGCTTCCCGCTCGCCGTCCTGGACGCGGCCCGCGCCGAGTTCCCCGGCGAGGTGGCGGTCGCGATCTCGGCGAGCGACTGGCAGCCGGGTGGCCTCTCCGAGGCCGACCTGCTGGCGGCGGCGCTGCTGCTCCGGGCGCACGGCGCCGACTTCGTGACGGCGCTGGGCGGCTGGACGACCCCGCGCGCGGTCCCGCCGTTCGGGCGCTGCCACCAGGCGCTGCTGGCGGGCAAGATCCAGACGGACGCGGGCGTCCCGGCGATCGCGGCCGGGGGCGTGACGGACCTGGACGACGTGAGGACCATCCTGCTCGCCGGGCGCGCGGAACGCTGCCTGCTGGACCCGGTCGGGCCGCACTGAATGCGCGTCGGCATCGGGCTCCCGACGGCAATCGCCGGCGCTTCGGCAGCGCTGACCCCGGCGTGGGCGCGTCGGGCCGAGGCGGCCGGCCTCGCCACCCTCGGGGTCCACGACCGGCTGGCGTACGACAGCCTGGAGCCGATGACGGCGCTCGCCGCGGCCGCGGCGGTGACCGAGCGCGTCCGGCTGGCCGCGCTGGTGGTCGTCGGCCCGCTCCGGGGCGGCGGGGCCGTCCTGGCCAGGCAGGCGGCGACCGTTGCCGCGCTGGCCCGCGGCCGCCTGACGCTGGGCCTGGGGGTGGGACCGCGCCGCGACGACTACGAGGCGGCCGGCGTCCCGTGGGAGCGCCGCGGCACCCTGTTGGACGCCCAGCTCGGCGACCTGCTCGACCGCCTTCCGGGCGACGTGGAGGTCGTGATCGGAGGCGGTGGGGACGCGGCGCTGGCCCGGATGGCGCGGCACTCGGCCGGCTGGTGCCACGGCGGCGGGCCGGCGCGCGCGTTCCGAGCCGCGGCCGACCGTGCGCGCATCGCGTGGAGCGACGCCGGCCGGCCCGGCCAGCCGCGGCTCTGGGGCCTCGGCTACTTCGCGCTCGGCCCCGGCGCGGCCGAGGCGGGCCGGCTAGCGCTCGGCCGCTACTACGCGTTCGCCGGCGCGGCCGTCGCGCGGATCGAGGCAGGCATGCTGGCCACGCCGGCGGCGATCGCCGAGCACTGCGCCGGCTACGCGGAGGCCGGCTGCGACGAGCTGGTGCTGTTCCCCACGGTCGCCGAGCTCGACCAGGTCGACCGGCTGGCCGAGATCGGCGCGCTCCGCTGACGCCGATGGTTCACCATCTGCCTGTGCAAGAACAGCCGTTCCTGCGCGCGCAGTGGCGCCACCTCGCGATGGTGAACTACGAGGTCGACCCGGCGCTCCTGCGACCGCTGGTGCCGGCGGGCACCGAGCTGGACCGGTTCGAGGACCGCTGCTTCGTCAGCCTGGTCGGGTTCCTGTTCCTCGAGGTCCGGCTGCGGGGCGTTCGGGTGCCGTTCCACACCCGGTTCGAGGAGGTCAACCTCCGCTTCTACGTCCGGCGCGAGGCCGGCGGGGAGCGGCGCCGAGCGGTGACGTTCGTGCGCGAGCTGGTGCCGCTGCCGGCCGTCGCGCTGGCCGCCCGCTGGCGCTACGGCGAGCGCTACCGAAGTGTGCCGATGCGGCACCGGGTCACGGACCAGGCCGTGGCGTACGGGTGGCGGTTCGGCGGCCGCTGGCAGGGCCTGGAGCTGGTGCCCGAGCCCGAGGCGGCGCTGCCGGAGCCGGGCTCCGAGCAGGAGTTCATCACGGAGCACTACTGGGGCTACGCCGCGACGCGCCGCGGCACCGTGGAGTACGAGGTGGTGCACCCGCGATGGAACGTGCGGCGGGCGGCGGCGACGGTGGACTGCGACGCCGAGCGGCTGTACGGGCCCGGCTTCGCGGCGCCTCTGGCGGGTCCGCCCAGCTCGGCCTTCCTGGCCGACGGGTCGCCGGTGGCGGTGATGCCCGGGCGACGGGTCGCCGGCTGACCGTTCCTCAGGCGCTGGCGCTGCGCGCGCGGCGTCGGGCCTGCCGCCGGTCGGCCAGCACGTGCTCGTACGCGCGCATGACCTCGCGCAGTCGTTCCTCCATGCCGGCGTCCTGGAGCATCGCCAGCGCGCGCTGGAACGCCGAGTCGGCGAGGTCGTGGTCCCCTCGCGCCGCGTACAGCTCGCCGAGCTGGCGGTAGCCCACCGCCACCGTGAGGCGCTCCTCGTGCGACGAGGCGCACTCGATGGCCTTGACGACGAACTCGAGGGCTTCGTCGAGTCGATGCTGGCGGTGCCGGAGCTCGCCGAAGCTGAGCAGCGTACGGCTCCGCATCCGCTCCATCCCGGCAGCAGCGTAGTGGTCCAGCGCGGCGCGCAGGTACTCGTCCGCCCGGTCCAGGTCGCCGCGGGCCAGTGCCACCACGCCGCGGTCGGCCTCCACCTGCGGCAGCCCCCACCTGAGCGGGATGGTCGCGATGCGCTGCTCGGCCTCGTACAGCGTGATCGCCCGGAACAGGAGCTCGCCCGCACGCTCGAGATCGTGCAGCCCGTAGTGGCACATCCCCAGGCCGTGGTAGATGCGCGCCATCCTGACGAGCTCGCGGACGCCTCGATCGACCTGCAGCGCCGCTTCGTACCACTGGCGTCCGGCCTCGAACTCGCGCCGGCCCAGGCAGATCGTGCCCAGGTGCTCCAGCATGCGGGCCTCGGTCTCGGGGCGGCGCGGGTCGAGTGCGCGGTAGCATCGCAGCGCCTTGCGGCCGACCCTGAGCGCCGACGCGTGCTCCAGCATCTGGAGGACCATCGCCTCCCAGTCCATGGACTCGGCGGCCCACCAGGGGTTGCCCGACCCCGCGAACCGGGTCCTGGCCTCCCGCAGGTGAACGATGGCCTCGGTCGGCCTCGCCAACAGGTACAGCGCGCGACCCGCGTAGTGATGGCAGTACGCCATCAGCTCGTCGGACCCGCCGGCGGCGAGGAGCCGCTGGGCCTGGTCGACCGCGACGGGATACTCCTGTCGCTGGCACAGCGCCTCCAGTTCGGCGATGGCGGCCTCGTCGGTCATGCCGCCCCTTTCGGTGAGGAGCGTCCATTCCGGTACGCCGAGCCGCTCGGCGATGATGTGCAGGCTGCGCCTGGTCGGCCGGACCTTCCCGGTCTCGATCAGATGCACCGCCTGCCGGGTGAGGTCGGGACCGGCCACCTGAGCCAGGCTCAGACCCGCGTCGAGGCGCGCCCGCCTCAGCGCTGCCGTGTCGACCTCCACACCGGAGCGGGGGCCGCGTGGCAGAGGTGACCCCACGGAACGCACTGTACACGTTGCCGCCGGGAGCCACGCAGCCCCCCTGCAGGTGAGTGTGGCTAACCGCCGGGCCCGGTGATTTCGGCTCCGGCTGCCAGGAGCAGGCAGGCGAACGCGGACACGGTCAGCAGGGCGGTCAGGCCGGCGGACAGGAACTTGCGCACGAGGCACCTCCTCGGATTGACACCGATGGGCTCAGGATTGGGCCCACGACTCGAAGGCCATGATGTTCGCGCGTTCTGTCGATCAGGAACCGAACAATCGGCGCAAGACTTGACTACCGCTTGACGATGGCCGGTTCGCATACCCTGCGCGGGTGCTGCTGAGCGCGACGTTCCTGACGGACGGCGGCCAGACCGCGGCCTCGGTGGCCGAACTGCTCGCCGGCCACCTGTGCCGTGCCCGGCGCACCCTCGACATCGCGATCTACGACCTCAAGCTCGAAACCGAGCCGGGCGACCTGGTGCGGCGTGCCGTCCACGACGCCCGCGCCCGCGGCGTCGAGGTCCGCGTGGTCTTCAACCAGGAGCACCGGCGGGCACGGCCGCTGCCGCCGCCCGGCTTCGTCGACTACGAGTACCTGCACAGCCTCCACGTCGCAAGCCGGGCGGTGCCCGGCGAGCCGGACCTGATGCACCACAAATTCGTGGTCAGCGACGCAGGGACGCCGGAGGCGTCGGTGTGGACCGGGTCGACGAACTGGACGGACGACAGCTGGACGCGGGAGGAGAACGTCATCCTGCGCCTGGACGATCGCGGCGTGGCCGACCTCTACCGCGCCGACTTCGACGAGCTGTGGGAGACGCGCACCGTGCGCCGGTCAGGCCACCAGCCGACCCCGTGGTTCGAGCCCGGACCGGGGCTGCGGGTGCGGCCCTACTTCACGCCGGCTCGCGCGGCCAAGCTGGTCCACGAGATCGCGCAGCGGATCGCCACCGCCGGGCGCCGGCTGCGTGTGTGCTCGCCGGTGGTGACGTCGGGCCCGGTCCTGGCCAGCCTGGCGGAGGCGCTGGGGCGGCCCGGCCTGGACCTGGCGGGCTGCTGCGACGGCACGCAGATGGAGGAGGTCATGCGCCAGTGGGCGGACCGGCCGGAGTCGAGCTGGAAGCGCGGGGCGTGGGAGACCGTGCGGGCCGGGATGCGGTGGGGCGCGAAGCGGTCGACACCGTACAGCCCGGGCACGGTCCACGACTTCATGCACGCCAAGTGCCTGGTCGCGGACGACACGGTGTTCGTGGGCAGCTTCAACTTCTCGCACAGCGGCGAGGACAACGCGGAGAACGTGCTGGAGATCGAGAACGCGGCGCTGGCCGACCAGTTCGCCGAGTACGTGGACCTGGTGTCGGCGCGGTACGCGGCCGCGGTGTGACTCCGGTGCTACACTCTGCGTGTCATGCCCACCAAGCGCCGCCGCCACGCGATCACCGAGACGCCGCCCGTGCAGGCGGCGCTGGACGAGCTCCGTCGGGAGCTCGGCGACGAACCCCTGAACCTGGGCGAGCTGGTAGTGCTGGGCGCCCGTGAGAAGTTGAACAGCCTGCGGCTGACCGACGCCCGGACCGCCGCGCTGCGGCGAAGCCTTGCGGATCGCGTTCGGGCGGGCAACGTTCCCGGAGATCGGGAGGCCGCTGAAGAGGTGCGGCGCACGGGGTGGGTACGCCCGTAATGCGGCGAGCGCTGATCGACAACTCCGCCTGGTCCCGCCTCTTCTCGCCAACTACCGTCCCTGCTGGGCGACGGTCCGAGGTGGGCAGGGCCATCGAGGCAGGCGATGTGTTCGTCTGCGTTCCCTTTTTGCTCGAGGCCGGCTATTCCGCTCGCAACGCAATGGATCACGACGAACTGCTGTGTGAGCTGGAGGCACTTCCCAATCTGGAGATCGACTCGGTGGTGGAGCGACGAGCCCTCGACGCCCAGGCGCAGCTCGCGCGCGTTGGCCACCACCGGCTGCCAACCGTAGACCTGCTGCTGTCGGCGATAGCCGACCGCCATCAAGTTGACGTCCTTCACTACGACGCCGACTACGACTTGATCGCGAGCATGACCGATCTGCGATTTGGCAGCGTCTGGCTGGCGACCCGCGGTTCGCTGTAGACCCCGCCGCTCGACGCCGGGCGTAGACTCGGCTCCGTTCTGAACCGGCTTCGAGTCCTCTCGCTCGCCGCCTGCGGCATCGGCATCGCCGTCGCGCTGGCGCTCCTGCTGGTACCCCGCGCGTCGCCACCCGGCAGCGCCATCCTGCTCGTGGCCTCCGCCGGCGGAGACACCCTCCCGCCGGTCCAGGTCCGGGTCGGCGGTCAGTCGGTGTCGATCGGGGGCGCCGCGCCCACGGCGCCAGACTCCCGGCGCGCCGCCCAGCTCACCCTCGCGCCCGGGTCGTACCCGGTCCGCGTGGCCGGCGTCTCGCAGAGGCCCACGGTGACGGTGCAGTCGGGCCAGGTCGCGCCCGTCCTGCTCGCCGTCCGCGGCAGCCGCGTCGTGCCGGGCGGGATCTACGCCGGGCTCCAGGAGGTCAACCTCGGACTGCAGGAGCTCTCGGGCCGCCTCTCGCCGCTGCCCGACTTCCACCTGGTGGACCAGGACGGGCGCGCCCTCGACCGCAGCGCGCTGCTGGGGCGCGACACCGTGATCGCCGCCTTCCACACGACCTGCCACGAGACCTGTCCGCTCTACACGGGCCTGCTGCTCCAGCTCCAGAAGCTGGCGCCCGACGTGCGCCTGATCGAGGTGACCACCGACCCGGCCGTCGACACGCCCGCGATGCTGGCCGCGTACCGGACGTCCGTCGGAGCCGGCTGGACGTTCGCCACCGGCCAGGTCGACGACATCAGCGAGTTCTGGGCACCGTTCGGCGTCTCGCCGGCGACCGGTGACACGCACACGTCCGCGCTGGCGCTGGTGGACCGCTACGGGTTCATCCGGGCCGCGTTCTCGGGGACACCGGACGTGGGCGGGAATCTCCCCACGCCCCTGCGGCAGCAGCTCGACGGCCCCGGGCTGGCGCTCCTCTCCGGGCACGGGCAGGGCTGGGGCGCCCCGCAGGTGCTCGACAGCCTGCGCACCCTGGCGGCGGCCGGCGGGACGTCGCTCGGCAGCCCCGCCCCGGCGTTCGCGCTGCCCGCGCTCGACGGCTCGCGGCTCTCGCTGGACCAGCTGCGGGGCCAGCCGGTCATCGTGAACTTCTGGTGGTCGGGCTGCCCGCCCTGCCGCCAGGAGATGCCGCTGCTGCAGCGGTACGCCGACGCCCACCCGAACGTGCGGCTCGTCCTGGTCGACCCCGTGGACGGCGTGGACGGCGCGCGCGCCTTCGTGGCGTCGCTGCACGTCCACCAACCGGTGCTGCTGGACGACGGCGGCCGGGTGGCCGCGGCGTACGGCGTGGCCGCGTACCCGACCTCGTTCTTCATCCGGCCGGACGGCACGGTCGCGTCGAGCTACCCTGGCGCCCTGACTGCGGACACGCTCGATTCTCATCTGTCGAATCTCGTGGGCGCTTAGACTCTCCCGTTGTGAGCCAGGCCGCCATCCCCGGAGCCGCCGCTCGTGGCGCGCTCGACGTGCTCCGTGACTACCTCAGCCTCCTCAAGCTCCGCATCGTGCTCCTGCTCGTGGGAACGGCGGTCGGGCCGATGGTGCCGGCGGCCCGCGGGCTGCCCCGTCCGACCGACGTGCTGGCGGTGGTGGTGGGCGGGACGCTCGCGGCCGGCGGCGCGCACGCGATCAACTGCTGGCTGGACCGGGACATCGACGCGGTCATGAAGCGAACCCGCCGGCGGCCGATTCCCGACGGTCGGATCCCAGCCTGGCACGGTCTGGCGCTGGGCGTCGCGCTCAACGTGGTGGCGTTCGCGGTGTTCGCCGCCCTCACCAACGTGCTGGCCGCCGTCCTGGCCCTGACCGGGACGCTGATCTACGTGTTCGTGTACACACTGTGGCTGAAGCGCTCGACCACGCAGAACATCGTGATCGGCGGCGCGGCCGGCGCGGTGCCGCCCCTGGTCGGCTGGGCGGCGGTGACGGGCCGGCTGGACCTGACGGCGATCTCCCTGTTCCTCGTGATCTTCTTCTGGACGCCCTGCCACTTCTGGGCCCTGGCGCAGCTGGTACGGCGCGACTACGAGCGGGCGAACCTGCCGATGATGCCGGTGGTGGCCGGCGAGGGGCCGACCAAGCGGCAGAGCCTGGCGTACGCGACGATCACCGCCGTCGTGAGCCTGGTGCCGTTCTTCACGCACGCCGAGGGCGTCGTGTACCTGGTCGGCGCCTGCCTGCTGGGCGCCGCCCTGGTGGCGCTGGCGGCGCTCGACCTCGCGGCGAAGGGCTGGACGCGCCGCCTCTACGGCTTCTCGTCCCTGTACCTCGCCGCGCTGTTCGTCCTGCTGATGATCGGCGTCGCGATCTAGCGTGGCGCTCGAGATCCGCCGGCTCCACCTGGCGAGCCTGCGAGGGCCGGACGAGCGGGAGTGGCCGGTCCACGGGTTCGTCGTGATGCACCCGAATGGCGCCATCCTGGTCGACACCGGGGTCGGCGGGCCCGATCGCGTCCTGACCGACTGGCGCGTGGTCAACCGGACCGCGGCCGAGGCGCTGGGCGACCACGACCTCGTGCCGGGTGACATCGCCCTCGTGGTAAACACGCACCTCCACTTCGACCACTGTGGCCAGAACGCGGTGTTCAGGCACGCGCCGTTCTACGTCCAGCGCGCGGAGCTCGACCGGGCACGCCAGGAGGCGCCCTGGCTGACGGACTGGTTCGACTTCGCCGGCGCCCGGTTCGAGCTGCTGGACGGCGACGCGGAGGTCCTGCCCGGAGTCCGCGTGGTGGCGACGCCGGGCCACACGTCCGGCCACCAGTCCGTGGTGATCGACGGCGACGGGGAGGAGCTCCTGATCG
>DASQZW010000299.1:0-4048 GCA_035638495.1 Terriglobales bacterium | reverse complement strand
CACGCACATCGCCAGCAGCTCGTCGCCGCGGCGGTGCGCCCACACGGCCAGCGCCAGGGCCGCCACCGCCACGCCGGCGGCCAGCCCGAGCCACGCGAGGTCGACGTGCGGCGTGTGCGCCCACCGTACCAGGAGGCTGCGCAGCGACTGGCTGCGCACGTTCTGCGGGTCGCCGACGCGGCGGGTGTCGAGGACGACGCCGCCCCAGTAGCGGACGGCGTCCGCGGGCAGCGCCGCGAACGGCGTATACGTGAACGCCGGCGGCACGTTCGCGTACACGTCCAGCCCGTGCAGTGCCGCGGCGCCGCCGGTCCGGTACACCCGGGCGTCGTACATCCAGCCGGTGTTGTGCTGGTAGACGAGCACGGCGATCGCGGCCGCCGCCATCGCCAGCGCGACGGCGAGGAGTCGAAACGTGCAGCCGCCGGCGATCGCACGTGGAGAGCGCGTCGCGAGGTATCGAACCGCCGGCAGTGGCCCGGCGCCCCTCAGGCGCGCCAAGACGGGACTGGCCGCGCAGGGGCCGCCTCCCGCGCGCGGAGACGCGCCGGCCGGGTCGCGAACCGCACGGTGGCCAAGATGAGCAGCGCGTTGCGGACCGCGATCAGCGCCGGGAAGTACAGCGGGTACTGCGCCGGCATGGGCTCGCCGCGGAGGCCGGTCGAGTCGTACACGTACGGGAAGATCGCGGTCGTCAGCGCGCATACCGCCAGCCAGACCAGGTCGTAGTCGCCCTCCACGATGGCGACCAGGGGCAGCACCCAGACCAGGTACTGCGGGCTCAGGACCCGGTTGGTGCAGATCACCACGAGGACGCACAGTGCCAGGGCGCGGCCGAAGCCGAGCCGCCGGTTCAGCTGCCGCCAGTACACGAGCAGGCACCCCCCGACGAGCGCGAGCGTCGCGGCGAGGCCGATCAGCTCGCTGGCCCGACCCACCAGGTTGTACGAGTTGAACGAGCGGTCGGCCGCGATCGGCAGCCCGGCGAGCCCGGTCAGCCACAGCAGCGAAGCCGGCACGGACTCGACCTGCAGCGGCCGGTGCGCGTTGAAGCTGAACGGACCCAGCCACCGGCTCGGGTCCAGCACGGCCGCCAGCGCGAAGCCGCCCGCGACCGCGACGCTGAAGATCGCCAGGCCGCGCACGACCTCTCGGGGGGGCCGGAGCCGGAGCGGGTTCGCGCCCAGCGTCCGGAACTGCTCGATGGCCACGACGGGAACGACCAGCAGCGGGTAGAGCTTGAGCAGCGTGCCCACCGCGAGCAGCCCGTACGCGAGGTCGAAGCGCCGGCGGCGGGCGGCCCAGTACGCCACCACCACGGCTGCGGCGGGCACCAGGTCGTACCGGCCCAGGACGGTCGCGAAGCAGCCCAGCCCGAGGTAGACGGCGCACACCTCCGCGGTCCGGGCCGATTCGCGCCGGCGGACGGCGACGTAGCCGGCAGCCAGCAGGAGCAGCATGCCGAGCCCGAACACGGTCACGGAGTCGCCGGGCCCGGGCAGCAGGGTCAGCGCGAACGGCACCAGGGCCAGCAGCGGGTACTCGGCGGGCAGTGCGTGGAACGGGTGCGGCCCGGACCAGAAGGCGAGGGCATAGCGCCGGTACAGATCGATGTCCCCGTGGCCGTACGCGCCGTGCATGTAGCCGAACAGCGACAACAGGAGCACGCCCGCCGCGAGCGCGATCACCGCCCGGTTCCGCGTCAGCCGGACGGGGCGGACGGGACGCGGGATCGGACGGGCAACCATCTGGTGATGATGCCGAATCGCGGCCGCCGGCCGCAGGCCGGCGTCTGGGCCGGCAGGCCTCAGTACGCCTCGACGAGGAGCTCGGCGAGGTGCTTCACCGCGATGTCGCGGCGGCCGCGGGCCCGGAGTCCGGCCTCCAGCTGCATCTGGCAGCCGGGGTTTGCCGTCACGACGACCTCCGGGCCGGTGCCCAGCAGATCCTCCATCTTCTCGTCCAGGATCCGCCTCGACATCCCGGGCTGGATCGCGTTGTAGATGCCGGCCGAGCCGCAGCAGATGTCCGGGTGCGCCATCTCGACGAGCTCGATGCCCGGCACTCCCCGGAGCAGGGCGCGCGGCTGCGCTCGGATGCGCTGCGCGTGGACCAGGTGGCACGCGTCCTGGTACGTGACCCGCACCGGGACCTCGCGGCGCGGCTCGGGCAGTCCGATCTCGGCCAGCAGCTCCGTCAGGTCGCGCACCCGCGGGCCGAGGGTCGGCGAGGAGTCCTTGAGGTGGGCGCCGCAGCCCGCCGAGTTCACCACGAGGTAGTCGAACGCCGCCATCCCGAACGCGCGCTGGTTGTGGTCGACCAGCCGTCGCGCCCCGTCGAGGTCGCCGTTGTGCGCGAAGAGCGCCCCGCAGCAGCGCTGGTCGGGGGCGAACCAGACCTCGCAGCCCGCGAGCTGGAGCAGCCTGACCGACGCCTCGTGCGCGGACCGGTAGAAGATCGGCATCACGCAGCCGAGCAGGAACGCCACGCGGTACCGGCGCTCGCCGACGGCGGGCGCCACGCCGCCCGCGGGCGGTCGGTAGGCGCCCGTCAGGCGGGGCAGCGCGCGTGACTGGGGCACGATCCCGGTGAGCCGCAGCGCCTGGGCAGCGCGGGTCGCGGCCCCGGCCGCACGCAGCCGGCCAGGGTGGGCGAGCAGGCGGCGCAGCGCCTGCCTGACGAGCACGCTGCGCGGGTTGGGCCGCCGCAGCCGCTCGACCTCGGCCCTCCCGTGCTCGATGATCCGGCCGTACGGCACGCCCGAGGGGCACACCGCCTCGCAGGTGCGGCAGCCCAGGCACAGGTCGATGTGGCGGGCAAGGTCCTCGGTGAAGGGCAGACCACCGCGCTTCCACTGCGTCATCAGGTAGATGCGCCCCCGGGGCGACTCGGTCTCGAGGCCCGTCACCCGGAACGTCGGGCACGCGTTCAGGCACAGCCCGCAGTGGACGCAGGTGGAGAGATCGTCGTCCGACGGCGCGTCCGGGCCGTTGAACGTGGACGGGTCGCGGATGTCCAGCACCGTCGATGCGAGCCTACCAGGGCGGCTGTGGCAGCATTTGATGGCCGCTGTCGGTCGGTAGCGAGGGGGAGGGGCGCGGTGTCCAGCCACGACGAGTCGGCGCCGAGCTGGGAGCGCTGGTCCGGAGCGGGCTCGGCCGACGAGCACCGGCGCCTGCGGCTGATCGAGCGGGCCTACGACGACTACACGATCGCCCACCTGGAGCGAACGGGCGTGTCCAGGGACTGGCGGTGCCTGGAGGTCGGCGCCGGGGCCGGCTCGATCGCCGCCTGGATGGCGAACCGGGCCGGCGCCGCCAGCGTCACCGCGACGGAGCTGTTCCCCGAGTACCTCGCCGGCGTGTCCGAGCTCGGAGTTCGCGTCCTGCGCCACGATGTGACCGTCGACCCACCGATCGGCACCGACTTCGACCTCATCCACGCCCGCCTCGTGCTGGAGCACCTTCGGGCGCGGGACCAGGTGGTCGAGCGGCTCGCCTCCTGGCTTGTGCCCGGCGGTTGGCTGGTGATCGAGGACGTCGCCTTCGTGCCGGCGATCGCCGTCCGGCCGGCGCTGCGCCGGCTCGAGGAGGTGTGGCTGGAGCTGGCCACCAGCATGGTGGGGACGGACCTGACCTGGGCCCGGACGTTCCCGCTGCCGCTGGACCGCGCCGGTCTGACGGAGACGGCGGCCGAGATCTCGGCGCCCGTCCTGCGCGGCGGCTCCGCGGCGGCCATCGCGTTCGAGGCATCCGTTCGGGTCGGCGTGCCGGCGATGCTCGCCGCCGGCGCGATCAGCGCCGAGGAGCTGGAGGAGGTCTACGCACTGTGTGCCGACCCTTCCGTCGTGGACTACTCCTACCAGGTGCACGTGGCGTGGGGCCGCCGGCCACCGGCGCCCTGACCTCGGTCAGACCACGTACCGGCCCGGCGACAGTGTCCGCTTGGGATCGAAGGCGTCGCGGATGCGTGTCATCCACGCGGCCGTCGAGGGGCGGGTGCCCCACGCGCCGACCGCGCGCTTGAGCTCCACCGGCGCCGCCAGCAG
>DASQZW010000298.1:0-6784 GCA_035638495.1 Terriglobales bacterium | reverse complement strand
TGAGACGCTCATCCGCGAGGGCCACCACAACGACACGTTCTGGATCCTGCTCGAGGGCGAGGTCGACATGGTCATCGGCGGCCGGCGGCACCAGACGATCCGGCCGAACGGGTTCTTCGGCGTCACCAGCATGCTCGACGGCCACGCCGCCGTCGGCACGGTCGTGACGAACACGCCGATCCGGGCCTTCGTCGCCAGCGCAGCGCAGTTCCGGGCGATCGAGGGCAGCGAGACGGTGATGGTGCGCCTCATGTCGGCGGCGCTGGAGCGCATGCGCGAAGACCTGGAGATCCAGCAGGGTCGGACGTCGTCGCCGCCGGCGTGACCGGTGCGCGGGGCCCCGGGGGGAGCGTTCGGTCCTGGGGGCCCCGCCGATCCCGGGTCGTTCGGCCCTGGGCGCCGGCCGCCGGCCCGACCACGCTGGCGAGGTCATGTTCCTCAAGAGCGTCACGGAGCTGGCGGCCGACTTCCCGGACGTCCGCGACGCGATGCTGCGCGATCCCCGCGACTGGCTGTCGGGTCTGGCTGCGGAGGCCGGGGACGATGGGGATCGGCTCGTCGTCCACGTCGGGCTCGAGGTCGCGGGCCAGCAGGTCGGCGGACCCGCGCGGCTGGAGGTCGGCGAGCCCGTGACCGGCGAACGAGTCGTCATGCTGCCCCTGAGCCTTCGCCCCCGGGACCATGCGCGGCTGTTCCCCGCGCTGGAGGGCAGCCTCGACGCGGCGTGGCTGGGCCCCGGGCGCACGTACCTCGCGCTCAGCGTCACCTACGAACCGCCGCTCGGACTGGTGGGCAGGACCGTCGACCGGGCGCTGCTCCACCGTGTTGCGGAAACGGCCGCTCAGCGCTTTCTCGTGGCGGTCGCGCACGAACTGGCCGACCGGGCCGAGCGACCCGGGAGCGCCGGCCCGAGCCGTCAGGCTCGGGCCACACCCTGAGGCGCCCGCCGCCCCGACTGCGGTGCCGGCCGGCCGGCCGGCGCCGGCTCCCCCGCCCGATCCGGCCTCGGGCGACGAGCGGTCTCCCACTGGTTGGCCAGACGGTCCAGCGCGCCGCGCAGGTCGTACGTGCCGTGGACGACCAGATCCGCCGCGCTGACGTTGTGTGCGTAACCGCGCATCGACAACCTCCAGCGTCAATCGTGCTCGCCGGGGGTTCAGGGGCCGAGTGCCTGGCGGCCCGGGAACGGGGGGACGTTCGGCCGCGGCCCGCGCCGGAGACGACGCCTAGGCTGGAGTCATGAGAGCGAAGGACGCGATGACGTCACCGGCGATCACGGTGGCGCCCGAGACGCACTGCAAGGACGCGGCCGCGCTCCTGGTCCGGCACCGGATCAGCGCGCTGCCCGTGGTGGACGGGAGCGGCCTGCTGGTCGGGCTGGTCTCCGAGGCCGACCTGCTGCCGCTGGAAGCCACGCCGGATCCCCGGTCGCTGGCGACGCCGCTGCCGCCCCGGGCCGAGCCGCTGCCCCGCCGGGTCGACGAGGTCATGACGCCCGACGTCTACACGGTCGACGAGGACACCGACCTGGGCATCGTCGCGCAGCGGATGCTGGACGCGAACGTCAAGCGCTTCCCGGTGCTGCGCGGAGACCGCGTGGTCGGCATCATCAGCCGGCACGACCTGGTCAGGGTGATCGCGCGGTCGGACGACGAGGTCCAGGCCGGCGTCCAGAACGCGCTGAACGAGGAGGGCATGCGCCTGACCAGCCTGGGCGTCCGCGTGCGGGACGGGGTGGTCGAGCTGACCGGCGGCGGCGACCGCCAGACGCTGCGTCTCGCGGAGATCCTCGCCCGTTCCGTCCCCGGCGTCCTGGACTTGCGCGTGGCCGGCGGGAGGGAGTAGGCCATGGAGCGCGTCAGCACGGTGGCGGGCCGGGGGGCCGTCATGCCGGGCGTGGCGGCTGTGAGCGGTTCGGCCTGGTGGCTCTCGGGCGCCCTGGCCGTCGTCGCGGCCGCCGCGGCCGCCACCACCCTCTTCGTCCCCGGCGTCCTGCGCGGGACCGCGGTCATGAACGGGTCGGCGCGCGGCACGGCGCTGGTCGCCCTGGTCGTCGCGGTGCCCGTCCTCGTGCTGGCCATGGCGGCCGCCGCCCGCGCCTCGGCCCGCGCGGTCGTCGTCTGGCTGGGCGCGGTCGCGTACCTCCTCTACAACGCCGTGCTGTTCCTGCTGGCGACGCCGTTCAACAGCCTCTTCCTTCTCTACGCCGCCATGTTCGCGCTCGCCGTCTGGTCCGCGGCGATGCTGCTGCACGGCATGGACGTCCCCGCATTCGGGACGCGCTTCGGGCCCGGACTGCCCGTCCGGGCGCTCGCGATCTACCTGTGGGCGGTCGCCGCGTGCAACGCGCTGGCCTGGCTCGTCCAGGTCGTGCCGGCGGTCCTGAGCGGCGGTGCCCCCGCGTTCCTCGACGGCACCGGGCTCACCACCAACCCGATCTACGCACAGGACCTGTCGTTCTGGATCCCGCTGACCGCAGTCGCCGCGCTCTGGCTGTGGCGCCGCCAGGCGTGGGGCACGGTGGTCGCCGGAGCGCTCATGACGTACCTGGTGATCGAGAGCCTCGGGATCGCGGTCGACCAGGCGTTCGGCCACGCGGCCGACCCGGCCTCGCCGGTCGCCTCCGACGCGCTGGTCCCCGCGTTCGTGGCGCTGGCCGTGATCGGGCTGATACCTCTGCTCTTCTACTACCGCGCGCTGGACCGCAGGAGCGATTGACGATGCGAATCGGAATGCTGACCGGGGGAGGTGACGCCCCCGGGCTCAACGCCGCGATTCGGGCCGTGGTGCGGGCGGCGCACGAGGCAGGACACCGCACCAGCGGGATCAGGAACGGCTGGGCCGGTGCGCTGGAGGGGAGGATCGACGAGCTGCTGCCGCGCGACGTGCGCGGCATCCTGCCGCTCGGCGGCACCGTCCTGGGCACGTCGCGCACCAACCCGCTGAAGGAGGCGGACGGCCTCCAGCGGGCAATGGGCCAGCTGACGAGCCACGGCATCGACGCCGTGGTGGCGATGGGCGGGGACGACACCCTGTCCGTCGCGACGGCGCTGCACGAGACCGGCTATCCCGTCGTCGGCGTGCCCAAGACCATCGACAACGACCTGTCGGCGACCGACTTCTGCATCGGCTTCGACACGGCCGTCGGCATCGTGGCCGAGGCGCTCGACCGCCTGCACACCACGGCCTCGGCCCACCACCGCGTGATGGTCGTGGAGGTGATGGGCCGGGACGTGGGCTGGGTCGCCACGATGGGCGGCCTGGCGGGCGGCGCGGACATCGTCCTGATCCCCGAGTACCACGTCGGCCTGGACGAGGTGGTCGAGCACCTGCGCCGCCGGCGCGGCGAGGGCGAGGACTCCAGCGTGGTCGTGGTCGCCGAGGGAGTCCGGATGGCCGGCGTCGAGACCGGCTCCGGCGTGACGGACGCGTTCGGCCACGTGCGGCTCTCGGAGCGAGGGGTGGGCGACGCGCTGAGCCGGGCCATCGAGGCGGCGACCGGGTTCGAGACGAGGGTGACGGTGCTGGGCCACCTGCAGCGGGGCGGCACCCCGTCGACGGTCGACCGGATCTGGGCCACGCGGCTCGGCGCCCGGGCGGCGGAGCTGGCCATCGACCACTGCTCCGGGGTGATCCCGGTGCGGCGCGACGGCGACGTGGCCGTGGTGCCGCTGGCCGACGTGCTGGAGCAGCGGCGCGTGCCGAAGGAGCTGTACGAGCTGACGCGCCTGTTCGGCTGATTCCGGGTCGTCCCGGCCGAATCGATGCACGCTATCTCTGATCGCCCAAATGAGCTATCATTGATAGCCATGGCATTCATCGTTGCGGTGGTCCTGTTCGTCGGCGTGGTGGGCGTGCTGGACGCGCGCCTGGTCGGCTGGCCCCGACCGGGCTCGCGGAAGGAGGTGGAGCCGTGATCGCCGGTCACTTCGGCCTCGCCGCGGTCGTCAAGTCGCGGGAGCGGAGCGTCCCGCTCTGGGCGCTGATGCTCGCGACCGCCTTCCTGGACGTCGTGTTCGTCCCGCTGTACCTCGCCGGGATCGAGCGGATCATCCCGGTTCCGGGAACGCATGGCGGCTACGGCGACGGCGTCATCCATGCGGACTACACCCACTCGCTGGTGGGCGCGGTCGCGCTCGCGGCTGCGTTCGGCCTGGTCGCCGCGATCCCGTGGGGCCGTCGGGCCGGCGCGGTGCTCGGGGCCGTGGTGTTCTCCCACTGGCTGCTCGACCTCGTCGTCCATCGCATGGACCTGGCGATCCTGCCCGGCGGCGCCGGCGGACTGCCGCGTCTCGGCTTCGGCCTGTGGGAGATCCCCGTAGCGGCCGCGGCGGTCGAGCTCGCGCTGGTGGCCGCCGGCGCCTATCTGTACTGGCGGTCGGCGCTGCGGACGACGCAGGAGCCGGGACGCACGGCCGGGTCCGGCCGCGCCCACGTCGTGGCCGCCTGCCTGCTGCTGGCCGGGGTCGTCACGCTCGCGCTGGACGTCACGAGCTGAGGCTGCGCCGGCGGCGACGCCGAGGCGGGTCGAGCCGGCAGGGACGATCAGCGGGAGGCGAGGCCCTGGCCGGTGCGCCAGCCGGTCCGTGCGGTCACGCGCGTGAACCGCCAGCCGCGGTCGGTGCGCCGCAGCGTGCACTCGTACCATCCGCCGGCCTGGCGGATGATCGCGCCATCGGCGGCGACGTGCGTGGCGAAGTAGTGGGAACGCGTGCGGGCCGTGTCCCCCTCGATCTGGATCGACGGGTCGTCCACCACGTGGTGCGAGGACGCGACGCCCGTCAGGATCCGCTCGGACAGCTCCGGGACCCGGTCGCGGCCCACGCCGGTGCCGCCGTGCTCCATAACGCCGTCGTCGGCGTAGGTGTCCTGCAGCCCGGCCCAGTCCCGGGCGTCGATGCAGTGGGCGTAGCGCGCCAGGAGTTCGGCGATCTCCGCCCGGTCGACCAGCCAGCGAACCAACTGCTCCATGTTCGACGATGCTAAACGCGAAGGAGGTCCCCAGATGCTCAACCTGAACCCCGCCACCGGCACACGCCACGAGGTGCCGCCCAACCCGTTCGGCCTGACGGGAATGGACCACGCGGCGCTCGCCGTCGCCGACGTCGAGCGCTCGGTTCGCTTCTACGAGGAGGCGCTGGGCGGCCGCACGTACTACGCGACCGGCTTCGGCCAGACCGGGCGCACCCCGCACGTGTTCATGCACGTGGGCACGGTCCTGCTCCAGGTCGGGTACCCGAACGACGGGAGGACGTTCGCCGACCGGCACAGCCAGAGCCACTGGCCGCACGTGGCCTTCGGCGCGTCGGCGGCGGTCCTCGACCGGATGTGCGAGCACCTCCGGGCGATGGGCGTCCCCTTTTCGGGACCCCGCTCGCACCCGCCCGTCGACGCGGTGTCGATCTACTTCAAGGACCCCGACGGCAACAAGCTGGAGGTCTGCACCTGGGACCCCTACCCCGTGGAGCGGACCGAGCCGCTGGGACCTGGCCACGGCCTGGACTGGGAGACGCTCAACCACGACTGGCGCCCTGCGCCGGCCCCCGCCGGGTAGCGGAGTGACTCTCCGATTCGGGTTCGTGGCCAGCGCGCTGCGGCCCCAGGGCATGCCCCCGCCGGCCGAGCTGCGCCGGCTCGGACCCCGCCTGGAGGAGCTGGGCTGGGACTCGGTCTGGGTGGCCGACCGCCTCGCGTCGCCGGCCGCGGGCAGCCCGCTGTTCGAGGGCGTCGCGATGGCGGCCGCCTACGCCGCCCTGACGACGCGCATGCGGGTCGGCATCGGCGTGCTGGTCGCGCCCACCCGCCACCCGTTCGTCCTCGCCAAGCAGCTGGCCACCGTGGACTATCTGGCGGCGGGGAGGCTGGTCGCCGGGCTCGGCATCGGCATCAACCCGGCTGACTACACCGCGGTCGAGGTCTCCTTTCGCGAGCGCGGCCGTCGCCAGGACGAGCTGATCCCCGCGCTGCGCGCCGCGTGGGCGGGCGGCGGTCCGGCGCGGTTCGAGGGCCGCCGCTACCGCTTCGACGGCGTGTGGCTGGAGCCCGCACCGTACCGGCCCGGCGGCCCGCCGCTCTGGATCGGAGGCACGTCCGAGGCGGCCCTGCGTCGGGCCGGCCGACTGGGCGACGGCTGGCTCGCGTACCAGGTGGCGGCGGACCAGGCGGCCGACATGATGGCGGCAATCCGCCGGCACGCCGAGGCGGCGGGTCGCGACGCCGACGCGCTCGAGTGCGGGCTCCTGGTGCCGGTGCACGTGCGGGCCGACGGCGCCGTGGCGCGGCGCGAGGCCCAGGAGTCGTTCAGCCGGCGCTGGGGCCGCGCCCTCCCGGCAGAGGTCATGGAGCGCCTCTGCATCGTGGGCGAGCCGGCGGAGTGCATCGACAAGGTGGCCGCGTTCGCCGCTGCCGGCGTCGGGGAGCTCGTGCTGAACCCGCAGAGCTGGACCCGCGACCCAGTGGCGGACGCCGAGCAGCTCATGGCCGACCTGGTCGCGCCGGCGCGGTCGGTCCTCACGTGAGCCCGGTCCGCCAGGGGACGGCGCTGCCGGCCGGCGTGACCCGGGAGCTGGTCCCGCTGACGGCGGAGGACGGGGGCCAGCTCGACGGGGCGCTCTACGCGCCCGCGGAACGGGGCGGCACGGCGCTCGTCCTCATGCATCCGTCGGTGGGGTTCCACCACCACTACGCGCTGGTTCCGTTGGCCCAGCGGGGCTTCACGACCCTCGGCCTGAACTCCCGCTTCGCCGGCAACGAGGGACCATTGATCATGGAGCAGGTGCTGCTG
>DASQZW010000297.1:0-14281 GCA_035638495.1 Terriglobales bacterium | reverse complement strand
GCGGCATCCCGAGAACGCCCGGTTCAGCGGCCCGACTCGGGGGTCGCCGTCGGGCTGATCCCCGACAGGCCGTGTCAGGAATGGCGGCGTATCTCAGACGCATGCGCTACGCACTGAACCTGCCGATCGGCGGCCCGTCGGCGCATCCGCGCCGCCTGGCCGAGTTCGCCGCGCTGGCCGAGGACTCCGGCTGGGACGCTGTCTTCGTCGAGGACTACATCGTGTACCAGAACCGCCAGGACGTCCCCACGTACGACCCCTGGGTCGCGCTGGCGGCCATGGCGCTGGCCACCTCGCGCGTGCGCCTCGGAACGATGGTGACACCGCTGGCCCGACGCCGGCCCTGGAAGCTGGCCCGCGAGGCGGTGACGCTGGACCACCTCTCCGGTGGGCGGCTGATCCTCGGCGTCGGCGTCGGCGACCCCACCGACTTCACCTTCGCCTGCTTCGGTGAGGAGACGAGCCTGTCGGCGCGCGCCGCGATGACGGACGAGGCCCTCGACATCCTGGCGGGGCTGTGGACCGGCGAGCCCTTCCGTTTCGAGGGCCGGCACTACCGCGTGGGCGAGGTCACCTGTCTGCCGCCGCCCGTCCAGCGGCCGCGCATCCCCATCTGGATCGGCGGCGGCCATCCCAACCCGCGTCCCCTCCGCCGCGCGGCGCGGTGGGACGGCGCCTGGCTCTACACGGTGACTGGTCCGGGCAGCACCGAGGACACTGGCGGCGTCCTCTCGCCGGCCGACCTGCGTGCGGTCCGGCGCGAAATCGACGCCCGGCGCCCGGACGGTGCCTCGTTCGACCTCGTTGTCGGCGGGCCGCGGCGTGGCCACGACCAGGAGCGGGAGCGAGAGCGCCTTCGGGCGTCCGCCGAGGCCGGGGCGACCTGGACCGGCGAGTGGATCCCGCCGGCGGAGCCGGAGGTCATGCGCGCGGCCGTCGCTCGTGGCCCCCTCCGCATACGATGATCGCAATGGCCGCGCAGACGTTCGAGGCGGAAGTCGAGGCTCGGGACGACCGGCTCTTCGTGGTCGTGCCGGACTCAGTCATGACTGCGCTCGGGCCGCGCCGGAGGCGGCTGCTCGCGATCGACGTGAATGGCTATCGGTACACCGCCACGCCTGCCGTGTACGGCGGCCGGACGTACCTGGGCTTCCGCCGGGAGGTGCAGGTTGCCGCCGGCCTCAGCGCCGGCAAGCGGGTGCGGGTCGGCCTGGAGCTGGACGAGCGGCCGCGCGAGCTGACGCTGCCGAGCGACCTCGAGCGCGCGCTCCGTGCCGACCCGATCCTCGCGGCGGCCTTCGGCGCCATCTCGTTCACCAGGCGCAGGGAGTTCGTCGCATGGGTCGAGGCGGCCCGGCGTGACGAGACACGCCGGCAGCGGATCGAGCGCATCCTGACGGACCTCCGTTCCGCCGCGAAGGACCCGTAGCGACGTCGCGCCTGTCGGCGCGCGCATCGCGGGCGTCAGCTGAGGAAGCGCGCGGCCAGCGCCCGCTGGCACGCGGCCAGGCCGGCGCCCAGCGTCACGCCGCACCCGGCCGCGGCGAGCGCCAGCTCAGCGCCGCCGATGGTGGCAAGCACCTCGAGCTCGTTCAGCGACCCGAGGTGGCCGAGCCGCAGCGCGCGGCCGTGCAGCGGGCCGATAGCGGATGCCAGCTCCAGCGAAAGGTCACGCTTGGCCATGCGGATCGCGACCTCCGCGTCGACGCCGTCCGGCATCAGCACCGCCGTGACCGAGCTGGACGCGCGCTCCGGATCGACGCACACCGTGGTCAGGTCCCACGCCGCGACCGCCGACCGCACCGCGGCCGCGAGGCGCGCGTGGCGGGCGTACACCTCAGTCAGGCCCTCCTCGGCCAGCATCCGCAGCGCTTCCCGCAGGCCGAGCAGGATCGAGGTGGGCGGCGTCGTCGGCAGGAAGCCCACCTCGGCCATGTCGAGCACCGGCCGCCAGTCGAACGCGTTCCGCGGCGTGGACACGGCGCGGCAGCGCGTGATCGCGCGCTCGCTCACGCACGCGATCGCGAGCCCGGGCGGCAGCATCAGGCCCTTCTGGCTCCCACAGACGGCCACGTCGACGCCCCACTCGTCGAAGCGGAAGTCCATGCTGCCGAGCCCGCTGATCGTGTCGACGACGAGCAGCGCAGGGTGTCCGGCTGCGTCTATGGCGGCCCGCACGGCGCCCAGGTCCGACGTGACGCCGGTGGACGTCTCGTTGTGGACGACGGTCACCGCCCGCACCGAGTGGTCCCGGTCCGCCCGCAGCCGCTCGTACACCAGGTCGTCGGGGACCGCCTCGCCCCAGGGGACCGCGACCTCCTCCACCTCGACACCCAGCCGCCGGCCCAGGTCGGCGTACAGCCACCCGAAGAAGCCGTTGGCGAAGGACACCATGCGGTCGCCAGGCTCGAGGGTGTTGACGATCGAGCTCTCCATCGCGCCGGCGCCGGACCCGGGCGCCAGCACGATCTCCCCGGCAGCGGTGCCGAAGACGCGCTGCAGGCCGCGTTTCACCTCCTCCAGCAGCGGCGGCATGTCCTCGCCGCGGTGGTTGATCAGGCCGTGCTGCATCGCGCGCACGACGCGCTCCGGGATGTTCGTCGGCCCTGGGATCTGGAGGAAGTGCCGGCCGGCCATCAGACCACCTTGAGCGGACGGGACCCGCCCTCCAGCTGGCGCATCAGGAGCTCTGCCTGGCGCTCGGTCCGCTCGATGCTGCGCAGCTTGATCTCCTCGTAGCCGCGGATCGCGTCGGGCAGCCGGGCGATGTCGAGCACCAGCTTCGAGTTGCCGTCGTCCAGCCGGTCCAGCGCCCGGGTCACGAGCAAGCGGTACCAGTCCGGCAGTCGGCGCTCCTGCCGGCGCACCTCCGCCCGCCCGAAGGGGTCGAACGACGTGCCGCGCAGGCCGCGGAGCCGGCGCAGCGCGCCGAGCACCGGTGTGAACCACGGTCCCAGCCGCAGCTTGCGCTTCAACCCCATCGCCCGCAGCACCGGCGGGTGGAGCTGGTAGCTGACGCGCACGGGCGCCTCGAAGGTGGCCTCCGCCCGGGCCCGGAGTCCGGCGCGCAGGTGGAGCCGTGCCACCTCGTACTCGTCCTTATAAGCCATGAGCTTGTGGAGGTTGCGTACGACCTCCCGCGTGACCGTGAACGGCGGTCCCTCCCGCCCGGCCACGGTCGCGACGAAGTCGAGGTACCGCCGCGCATACGCCGCGTCCTGGTACTCCCGCAGGTCCGCCGCCCGGATCGCCAGCATGCGACGCGTCTCCGGGTCGAGCTCGGCGAACCCCTCGAGCGGCGGCGCCGGCGGACGCGGCCGCTCGACCAGGGCCTGGACGCGCTCCGGGTCGAAGCGGGTCAGGCGGCCGTACCGGAACGCCTGCAGGTTCTGCCGAACCGACACGCCGTTGAGCTCGATCGCGCCCTCCAGGGCAGCGGCCGAGAGCGGCAGCAGCCCGGCCTGGTACGCCGCGCCCAGCGTGAAGAGGTTCGCGGCCAGGTAGTCGCCGAACAGCGCCTCCGCGAGCTGCCTGCCCTCGACCTCGAGGCTGCGGTTCGGATCGGTCAGGTCGCGGATCGCCCGCACCATCGGCTCGACCGGCGCCTGCCGGCTCACGTCGCGGATCAGCTCGCCCGACGGCAGGAGGGTCGTGTTCATCACCGCCGCTGTCCGCTCCGGGTCGCAGCGGTCCAGGTTGACGCGGTCGGCGCCGGCCATCAGGTCGAACGCGAGGTACAGGTCGGCCTGGCCCAGTCCGACCTTGTTGGCCGCCGTCAGCCGGCCCGTCGCCGAGATCACGACGGACGAGAGGACCGCACCCCACTTCTGTGCGGCGCCCGTCTGGTCGTAGCTCATGACCTCCTTGCCGTCCAGCAGCGCCGCCCAGCCCAGGATCGCGTTCACCGTCAGCACGCCGGTGCCACCGACGCCGGGGATGTAGACGTGGTACGGGCGGTCCAGCCGGGGCAGGCGCGGCTCGGGCACGGCGTCGGCTCCGAGCTCGGGCGGCGAGGTCCGCCGATGGCCGGTTCCGGGCCGCACGTCGACCGTGACGAAGGACGGGCAGTCGCCGCCCAGGCACGCGTGGTCCTGGTTGCAGGAGGACTGGTGGACCTGCGTCTTGGGGCCCATCTCAGTGTCCACCTTCTGGAGCGACATGCAGTTCGTCAGCGAGCCGCAGTGCCCGCAGTTCTCGCAGACGTCCTCGTTGATGAGCACGTATCTCGTGGCCCGCGGCCGCAGGCCCCGCTTCTGCTTCCGCCGGCGCTCGTTGGCGCACTCGCCGTCGTAGAGGAACACGGTGACGCCCGGCGTCCGCTCCAGGTCGCGCACGACCGTGTCGTACTCGTCCGCGGCGTGGACGCGCGCGACCCTCGGCAGTGCTGCACCCCGGTAGGCCCGCGGGTCGCTGGCCACGATCGCGATCTTGTGGACGCCCTCCAGCGCCAGCATCTGGGCCAGGCGCGGCACGTCCTTGGCGCCCACCGGCTCCTGCGCCCCGGTGTTGGCGACCGCGCCGTTGTAGAGGATCTTGTAGGTCATCGTCACGCCGGCCGCAACCGCGAAGCGGATGTTCTGGTAGCCGGAGTGCCAGAGGCCGCCGTCGCCCTGGTTCTGGAAGAGGTGGGGCCGGTCGGTGAAGGGCGCCAGGCCGATCCAGGGCAGCCCCTCGCCGCCGAGCTGCGTGATCACGTCGATGTGCCGCTCCGGCTGCTCGATGATCGACGCGAACACGTGGCAACCCGGCGCGCCCCACGCCTCCTGCCCGGGCAGCAGCCGGGTCGAGAGGTTGTGCGGGCAGCCGGAGCAGTAGTTGGGCGTCCGCTTCGCCAGCACCGGGTACGCCCGCTCCCGCACGGCGCGGAGCTGGCGAAGGCGGTGGTCGAGCAGCGCGGGCTCCGCCACGCGCTCGCGCAGCCGCGGCCCCAGACGTTCGGCGATGACGTCCGCGTCCATGCCGCCGTGGAGCGGGAACAGGCGCTCACCGCGGTCGTCCAGCTTGCCCACGACCCGCGCCGGCGCCGCGGCGCCCGCCAGCGCGACCTTCACGCGCTCCTCCAGGAACCCGCGCTTCTCCTCGACGACGATCACCTCGTCCAGGCCGGCGGTGGCCTCACGGATGAACGCCTCGTCCGCCGGGTAGATGAGGCTCATCTTGATCAGGCGCACGCCGGCCGACTCGAGCGCCCGGTCGTCAAGGCCCAGGTCGAGCAGCGCCTGGCGGGTGTCGGGCCAGCTCTTGCCGGCCGTCAGGACTCCGAGCCGGTCCCGGGGCGTGCCCACCACCACCCGGTCCAGTCGGTTCGCACGCGCGTACGCCACCACGGCCAGGTGGCGCTCCTCGAAGACGACGCGCTCGTTCTCGCAGGTCTCGACGGGGAAGAAGCGGTAGTACTGCGTCTTCACGAATGGCCTGCCGCCGATCTCCAGCTCCGGGACCACGATCGCCGGCTCATCCGGGTCGACGTCGAAGGTCTCTCCGCCGTCGCAGAGCTGACCGACCAGCTTGAGCGCCGTCCAGCAGCCGGAGTAGCGGGACAGCGCGATCGCGTGCAGCCCGTGCTCCAGGAACTCCCGCACCGACGACGGGTACAGGACCGGGATGCCGGCGTGGACGAACGCCCACTCCTGCTGGATCGGCAGCGTCGAGCTCTTTGCCTCGTGGTCCTCGCCGCTGAGCATGACGACGGCGCCGTGGGTGCTGGTGCCCATCGCGTTGCCGTGCCGGATGGCGTCTCCGGAGCGGTCCATGCCCGGGCCCTTGCCGTACCAGATGCCCACCACCCCGTCGTGCCGGGAGCTCGGGTAGCGGTCGAGCAGCTGGGTCCCGGTCACGGCGCTGGCCGCGAGCTCCTCGTTCTGCCCGGGCTGGTGGACGACGCCGTGCTCGCCGAGCAGGCGCAGCGACGCCTGGACGGCCAGGTCGTACCCGCCCAACGGCGAGCCGGGGTAGCCGCTGATGAACGTCCCGGTGCGCAGCCCGCTGCGACGGTCGCGGCGGGCCTGGTCGAGCGGCAGTCGCACGAGGGCATGCACACCGCTGAGGAAGACGTGGCCGCGCTCCAGCAGGTAGCGGTCGTCGAGGGCCGCTGCCCATGACGGGCCGGCCGGCGGTGCTGGCTGCTCGAGCGTCATGGGTCCCTCCTGGCGTCGGCTCGAATGCCCTCTCGTGTCTCCGGCCTCTTATGTTGCAGGATCGCGGGGCGCTTACCCTCGGTCTCGTGACTCTCGAGCTCCTGAACCCCGACCGCCTGCCCGCCTCGCCCGCCTACACACACGTGGTCGTCGCCCGGGGCGCGCGCACCGTCTACATCTCCGGCCAGGTCGCCGCCGGCGCCCGCGAGGACGACGACTTCGCCGTCCAGGCCCGCGCGGTCCACGCCAACCTGGCCATCGCGCTGGAGGCGGCGGGCGCGCGGCCCTCGGACGTGGCCAAGCTCACCACCTACGTGGTCGACTATCGCCCGGAGCTGCTGCCGGCCATCGGTGAGGCTCGCGCCGCGCTGTTCGGCGAGCACCGACCCGCCAGCACACTGGTCGGCGTGGCCGCGCTCGCCCGACCCGAGTTCAAGATCGAGGTCGAGGCCATCGCGGTAGTGGACGGCTGACGCCGAGGCGGCGCATCGTCCGCGTTCGTCCGCCAGACGCGCTCCACCTCACGGCACGACCTGACCGTCAGCCGCTGAGCGGCAGCGCGCTCCCCGGGAAGCTCCGGCACGGGTGGACGTCGAACGTGAAGACGCCGGCCTGCACGCCCGGGTCCGCGGCCATGATCCGCTCCACGTCCTCCGGCCGGGCGTCGAATACCCCGATGCCGGTCACTCCGCTGCCGTCGCCGATCGGGCAGATGATCGGCATCAGCCCGGCCAGCTTGAGCCTGAGGTTGCGCTTGCCGTGCGCCATGATGATGTCCGTGACCCGCGGGTCACCGTCGGGACCCGGCATCCTGAAGGCGGGACCGGCCCGGAGGATCATGACCGTGTATGGTCTGGCCGCCTGTCGCACCTCGAAGAACTCCTCCTCGCTGACCTCCGGCAGGTCGCCGTCGTCCGTGTACTTCATGGCGGCTTATCGTAAGTAGTCTCTAACAGTTAGTCAAAACTTACGATTGCTGCGCGCGATGATGCCGCGCTCGCCACGGATCGGGTCCTTGACTCTCACACGGATGAGAGTCGGAGACTTGGCGACATGGAGGACCCCCGACCGGACGCGACGCTCGTCCCGATCGGCCGATTCGCGCGGCTGGCCGGCCTCACCGTCCCCCAGCTGCGCCACTACGACCGGCGCGGCATCCTCGTGCCGGCGACGAGGGACCGGCGCTCGGGCTATCGCTACTACAGCGAGGCCCAGGCGGCCGCCGCCCGCGTCATCGCGCTGCTGCGCTCGATCGACGTCCCGCTCGCGGACATCCAGGAGCTGCTGGCGGCGCCCGAGCCCGAGCGGGTGCGGCGGGTATTCGCGGAGCACCGGCAGCGAGTGGAGCGACGCCTGAGCGAGGCGCGCGCGGCGCTGGAGTCGATCGACCGGATCATCAGCGAGGGAGAGCTCATGGAGCGCGACGACACCTGCTCGTTCTGCGGCCGCACCCCCGAGGAGGCGCCGACCAGCCTGGCCGCCGGACGCGCCCGCATCTGCCACCAGTGCGTCGACCTGGCCCGCGAGGTCATCGAGATCGACGACCGCGACCCGGGGCCGAAGCGGCCGCCGCGGCCGCCCGAGGAGCAGCCAGCCGGCTACCTGGCCTGCGCGTTCTGCGGCAGGGACAAGTCGGAGGTGCGCAAGCTGGTCGCGGGCCCGACGCTCGTGATCTGCGACGGCTGCGTGGACGCGGCCGCCGCGGCCTGACCGGAACGCTAGGCGGTCTGGGCCGCCTCGGCCTGCTTGTTCTTGGCCTGGACGTCCTCGAGGCGCACCGAGACCAGGTGCGATGAGCCGCTCTCGTCCAGGTGCACCCCGTACAGCGAGGCGGCGCTGGCCATCGTCAGGTGGTTGTGCGTGATGACCATGAACTGGCGATCCCGGGCCAACCGGCCCAGCAGCTCGCCGTAGCGGCCGACGTTCGCGTCGTCCAGGGCGGCGTCGACCTCGTCCAGGATCGTGAACGGCGCCGGGTTGATCTCCTGGACCGCGACCACCAGGGCGAGCGCGGTCAGGGCCCGCTCGCCCGAGCTCAGCAGCGAGATGTTCTGCATCCGCTTCCTCGGCGGCTGCACCAGGATGTCGACGCCGCTGCGGGGCCCGTCGGACCCCTCGGCGTGCTGCAGCGTCGCCCGCCCACCGGCCGTCAGCTCGCAGAAGAACTCCTGGAAGTTCGCCGCGACCGCGCCGAAGACCGCCTCGTAGCGGGTCTCCTCCTCCTGCCGAAGGCGCGCGATCAGCGTCTCCAGGTCGGCGCGGGCGGCGCCGATGTCGTCGAGCTGGGTGATCAGCGTCCGGTAGCGCTCCTCCAGCTCGGCGCACTCCTGCTCCGCCAGCTCGTTCACCGGCCCGATCTCGTGCAGCCGCCGCTCGAGCTGGCGCATCTCGCGCTCGCGCGCCTTGCCGCCCGGCACCTCCTCGGGCGCCATCCCGGCCGGCATCCGGTCGCGCAGCTCGTCCATCCGCGCCTGGGCGAGCTCTGCCTCGCGCTGGTGCAGGCCGCGTCCCCCCTCCATGGTCGAGATCTTGAGCCGGGCGTCGACGCGCGCCTCCTCGGCCGTGACCAGCCGGCGGGCCGTCTCCGCGAGCTCCGCCTCCTCGTCGGGCGACTCGCTCTCGGCCGCCCGCAGGCCGGCCGTCGCCGCCTCCACGCGCTCGCGCAGGCCGGGCAGGGCCGACGCGACCTCGGCGGCGTGCTGCTCAGCCGCGGCGGCCCGCTCCAGGCGCCGCTCGCGGCCGCGCTCCAGCCCGGCCAGGTCGTTCTCGGCGGCCTGCGACTGCCGGCGCAGGTCCGACGCGCGCTCGCGCCAGCGCGCGCGCTCCAGCTCCAGCCGGTGCACCTCGGCCCGGTGCTCGGCCAGCAGCTTCTCGTGCTCGTCGACCGCACGGCGCAGCTCGGCGGCGGCCGCATCCGCGGTGTCCGCGGCGCGGTGCACGTCCGGGAGGCGCGCCGACTCGGTCGCCTCCGCCGCGCGCGTGGACCCGAGCTGGCGGGCGGCGTCGTCGAGCTGGCGCCGCTGGCCGGCCTGCGCGCGGAGCTCGTTCAGCCGGGCCTGAGCGCGCCGGCTCTCCTCCCCGCGCTCGCGCGACGCGGACGCCGCAGGCTCGACGAGCGCGATCTCGTCGGAGAGCCGGCGCCGGCGCGCGGCGAGCGCCACCCGCGGGTCGCTGCCGGCCCGGACCAGCCCGGGCTCGTGGTAGACGCCCTCCGGGCTCACGTCCCGGCCCAGCACGACCCGTCCGAGCAGGCGCCCGGCCAGCTGCTCGAACCCCGGCTCGCACGTGACGTGCTCGACCAGGGAGCCCGCCTCGACGGCCGGGTCGCCCGCCGGGTACAGCACGGTAGCCTGCTGGTCGGTGGACGTCGCGGCCGAGCGGGCGGCGGCCTCGTCGGGCGCCGCCCAGGCGTCGATCAGCGGGCCGAGCGCGGCCGACAGGGCCGCCTCGAAGCCGGGCTCGGCCAGGATCACGTCGCCGACGCGGCGGAGGTCGTGGCCCCGGGGCCGCGGCCAGAGCGACTGCAGCCCCTCGAGCTCGGCGCGCAGCCGTGCCAGCCGGGATGCGGCATCGCTCGCCTCCCGCGCGGCGGTGGCGGCGCCCGTGGCGGCCGCCTCGGCCGCGGGCAGCTCCGCCTCGGCGGGCAGCACCTGCCCCTCCAGGCGGCCGAAGGACTCCTCCTGGAAGCGGAGACGGCCGCGGATCGACGCCAGGTTGGCCTCGGCCGCCTGCACGGCCTTGTGGGCCCGGTCCGCGGCCTGCGCGGCCGCGCGCGCCTGCTCGGCGTCTCCGGCTGGCGGCCGGGGCGGCGGCTCGGGCACCCTCGCGAGCTCCGCCTCCGCCTCGGCCAGCTGGCCCACGAGCTCGGCGCGAAGGCGGCCGGCCGTCTCGATCCGGGCCGCGATCTCGACCTGCTCCGCGCGCGCCGCCTCGGCAAGCGCGGCCTGGCTGCGGCCGCGCTCCTCCACGAGTGCCAGCTCGCTCTCGGCCTTCGACAGCTCCAGCCGGCGCGCCGCGACCGTCTGCTGCCGCTGCAGCCGCCGGTCCTGTGCCGCCTGGAGCTCCATCCGACGTGCCTGGTACTCGTGCTCGGCGGCCTCGGCGGCCACCCGCGCGTCCGCCAGGCGCCTCTCCAGGGCCAGCAGCTGCGAGGTGGCGCGCTTGTGGGCGTCGCGCGCCTCGCGCCACTCCTCCCACGCGATGCTGCCCTTCAGCAGGTCCAGCCGCCTGCGCGCCTGGTCCGCCTCGCGGGCGACCTCGGCCTGCGCGCGAACCGACTCCAGGCGCGGCTCGATCTCGGACCGCAGGTCCTCAAGGCGGGTCAGGTTGCCGGCCAGGTCCTCCAGTTTGGCCGCCGCCTCGGTGCGCTTGGCCTTGACGCCCCTGACCTGGGCCGCCTCCTCGATCAGCCGGCGCCGCTGGTCCGGCGTGCAGCTGATGATGTCGTCGATGTCGCGCTGGTCGACGATCGCGTAGGAGTCGGTCGTCAGGCCGGTCGAGGCGAGCACGTCCAGCAGGTCGTGGCGGCGGACACGGCTGCCGTTCAGGAAGTAGTCGCTGGAACCTCCGCGGTCGACGCGCCGGCGGATCGCCACCTCGTCGTAGTCGATCGCGAGGCGGTGGTCGTCGTTGTCGATGACGACGGTGACCTCGGCGTCGTTCGCCCGCGCCCGCCGCTGGCCGCCGGAGTAGATGACCTCCTCCATCTTGCGGCCGCGGACCTCCTTCGCGTTGCGCTCACCGAGCACCCACTTGAAGGCGTCCACGATGTTGCTCTTGCCGGAACCGTTGGGCCCGACGATGGCAGTGACGCCGGAGTCGAACGTGATGTCGGTCTGACGGGCGAACGTCTTGAAGCCGGTCAGCCTTATGGAGCGTAGGCGCACCTGATTGGCAGATTAACAGCAGTTGTCGTGGTTGGCAGGTCGGGGTGCTACAAGATACGGGTCGGCGGGACCCACGCGCCGGACGCGGGCGCCTCTCCCGGCTCCCGGCTCCGCGGCGCCTCCACGGGCGTCTCAGGGGCTGCAGGCGCCTCGGCGGGCGGTGCGACGGCCGACGGTGCGACGGCCGGCGGTGCCACGGTGGCCGTGGCCGGCGGAGCCTCGGCCTCCGGTATGTCGGCCGCCGGTGCCTCGGCCCCGCCCACCTCGGTTGCCGGCACCTCGGCTGCCGGCTCCTCGGCCTTGCGGCGCCGGGTCCGGCGCCGCGGTTTCGGCTCCGGCTCGGGAGGCGCGGGCTCCGCCTCGCCGGCCGCTGCCAGTGCGACCGCCTTCTCCAGCGGTCCGGGCTCCACCACGGGCTCGTCCGCGCCCACCGGTACGACGGCCTCCAGCGCCGCCACCTCGGGCTCCGCCTCGCCCTCGGCCGCCGGACGCCGCCGCGGGCGGCCGCCCTTGCGATTGGCGGCTCGGCGCTCCAGTTCGATCAGCGCGTTTCGGGCGGCCTCCTGCTCGGCGGCCTGCTTGGTGGTGCCGTGGCCCGTGCCCAGCGGATCCGCGCCCGCGTACACCACGGCGGTGTACTCGCGCTGCCGCCCACCGCGCGCACCGGCGCTGTCGTAGTACGGCGTCAGGCCATACCGCTCTTGCACCACCTGCTGCAGGCGACCCTTGTAGTTCTCGTCCTGGACCGGCTCGGGGAGGGCCCGAAAGCGGTCCAGGTAGTAGTGGTACGCAGCGTCGTAGCCGGCGTCGAGGAAGATCGCGCCCAGCACCGACTCGAATGCGTTGGCCAGCAGCGACTTGAGGCTGCGGCCGCCGCCCTTCGCGATGCCCTTGCCGAGGAACAGGTAGTCCCCCAGGCCCAGTTCCTCGGCCAGGGCGGCGAGCGTGTTCGTGTTGACCATGGCGGAGCGCAGCTGCGTCATCTCGCCCTCCTTGGCCCCCGGCTTGAGCTTGAAGAGGTACTCGGCCGTGATGAGCTGCAGGACGGCGTCGCCGAGGTACTCGAGCCGCTCGTTGTCGCGCGGCGACACGTGCGGACTCTCGTTCGCGAACGAGCTATGGGTCAGGGCTTCACGCAGCAGGGCGACGTCGCGAAACGCGACGCCTACTTTCTCTTGCAGCTCCTCCAGCCGGCCGGTCGGGACCTGGGGATCGGGGACGAGACGGCGGCCGCGGCCACCGGAACGGGCTTTGCCTATGAGCTGGACTTCTCCTGTATGTATTCCCAGGCCTGCCCGACGGTGGTGATCTTCTCCGCGTCCTCGTCGGGGATCTCCAGGCCGGTGTTCTCCTCGAACGCGTAGATCAGCTCGACCAGGTCTAGGGAATCAGCGTTGAGGTCCTCCTGGAAAGAAGCATCCATCGTGACCTGCTCGGACTCGCAGCCGAGGCGCTCCACGATGATGTTCTTGAAGTCTTCAAAGCTGATCTTCTGGTTGTCCAAATATCGTCCTCCAGAAGGATGTCGCATGGAATGCGGCGATAACTCTAGCAGTCGGGATCAGGTGGGCTGCAGCGTTCGTGCCGACTGCGCATCCGAGATCGCCTGGGCCTCGGCCTCCGGCACCAGCTCGCGCATCATCCCGGTCAGCGCCCGCTTCGGACCCACCTCGACGAAGCGGTCGCAGCCCAGCTCGCGCAGCCGGCGCACGCAGTCTGCCCAGCGCACGGGGGCGCTGAGCTGCCGCTCGAGCACCGCCGGGACCCCGACGACGTCCCGGTAGGGCTCGGCGGTGTAGTTGGCGACCACGGGCACGGCCGGCGTCCGCCAGGCGGCGGCGTCGAGCGCGCCGCGAAGCGCCGCGCCGGCCGGCTCCATCAGCGGCGTGTGGAAGGCGGCCGCGACGTTGAGCGGCAGCACGCGCCGGGCGCCCGCCTCGCGGAGCCGCTGCGCCGCTCGCTCCAGGCCGGCCATGGTCCCGCCGATCACGACCTGCGTCGGCGTGTTGTAGTTGGCCGCCCACACGTCCGGTTCGCCGATCAGCGCGGACTCGACCGCCTCCGTCGACAGCCCGAGCACCGCGGCCATGGAGCTGGTGCCTGGCGGGGCGGCCTCGGCCATGGCCCTCCCGCGCTCCACCACGAGCCGCACCGCATCTTCGGCGTCGAGGGCGCCGGCCACGCACAGCGCGGTGTACTCGCCCACCGAGTGCCCGGCCGCGGCGGCCGGGAGCACGTCGCGGCACGCCAGCAGGCGCGCCAGCGCGACGCCCATGAAGAGCAGCGCCGGCTGGGCGTTGGTGGTCAGCCGGAGCTCGTCGTCGTCCGCCTCGGTGAGCAGGCGGCGGAGGTCGATGGAAGCGGCGTCCGAGCAGCGGCCGGCCAGCTCGGCGATGTCCGGGTCCTGGAGCAGCTCCGCGCCCATTCCGGGTTGCTGGGATCCCTGTCCGGGAAAGAGGAACGCGTCGGGCACAGCGGCGAATCAGCGACCGAGGGGCACGGGCCCTATTCGGTCTTGATGACCTCGCGACCCGCGTAATAGCCGCAGTTCGGGCAGATGTGGTGGGGGCGGTGGGGCCGCCGGCACTGCGGGCACGGCTGGAGCGTCACCGCGCCGAGCGCGAGGTGGGAGCGACGCCGCCCCTTGCGCCCCTTCGAGAGCTTTACCTTCGGAAGTGCCATGAGCGTGCGGAAGTGTACCGAATCCAGGCGTCGGGTCGGAGCTCGGCCGTCAGGCCCGGACGGGTTCGACGGGCGGGCCGGCTCCGCGGCCGTCGGGCGGCGTGCTCGTCTGCAGGGCCTCGACGCCGCGCTTCACCGTGGCGAGCGTGCGGCTCAGATGGGCCTCGAGCTGCTGGAGCTGCTCGAGCGCGTAGGCCTCCGCCTCGCGCACGATGTCGTCCGCCCGGGCCTGCGCCTCGCGCAGCGTCTGCTGCGACTGGCGTTCCACCCGGCGCAGGACCTCGTGCTCCTGGACGGCCGACTCCGCGCGCTCGTTCGCTCGCGAGGTGATGCGGCTCGCCTCGGCGTGCGCCTCGCCGATGAGACGCTGCTGCTCCTGCACGGTCCAGTTGGCCTGCTTGATCTCCTCCGGCAGGCACGCCCGCAGCTCGTCGATCAGCTCGACCAGCTCGACCTCGTCGAGCATCAGCTGGCTGGAGAACGGCACGCGGCGGGCGTGGTGGACCAGGTACTCCATCCGGTCGATGACCTCGTCGACCTTCAGCGGAACTTCTCCTCGAGACGCATGGCTACGAC
>DASQZW010000296.1:0-2047 GCA_035638495.1 Terriglobales bacterium | reverse complement strand
AGCCCGCTCCAGCAGCCCCAGTTCTGGGTCGGTCGCCGCGTACTCCGCGAGTAAGGAGCGCGCTCGCGTGGCGAGATCGGCGTGCGCCTCGCTCGGGTAAACGCGGGCCACCGTGGCGACCGGGTCGATTGCGGGGTAAAGGCGCCGGGCGGCGCGCACCGAGTCAAACGCGACCTGCGCGTCATACCCCTCCGGCGGTCGCGCGTGCGTGGTGGGCAACCGGCCGGTGAACGGGTCAACGACCAGTGTTGCTGCGGCCCCCGCATCGGCTCTGAAACGGGGGAGCGCCAGCGCAACATCATGGGCGTGGCCCCTCGCCTCGAGGCACACGACCAATCGCGGTGTGCCGACGGCACTGAAGACGTCGCCGACCGTGCGTGCGAACCGCTCCCTCGCCAGCGCAGGCTCCGTGCCCCGGGCCACCAGCCGAATCGTGCCCCTGGCGCCAAGCTCAGCCAGCGCGTGCTCTACCTCGGCGGCACCGATGAGATCCTGTTCGAACCCGACGAACCAGCAGTCGAGGTCGCTGAGCGCGTGCACCACGGCCACCAGGACAACCAGCTGGCCGAGGCCGTACCCTGCTGCCCAGCGCTGGACGGTTCCGCGTCCAATCGGCGCGAATAGGTCGAGAGCGCGGATGCCTGTCACCAGCACGCCCGGTGGTGCTGCGGGATCGTCCTGGCCGCCTGGGCGTGCCCAGTCTGCGGGCGTCCGGCCGCCAGCATCAGCGAGCTCCCCGTCGGCGCCGGCAGCACACAGCAGGCGCGCTATCTCGCCGCGCCCACGCTGGACGGCAACGTGCAGCGCGGTAGCACCCTGGAACGCGGCTGCGTTCGGACTGGCGCCTCGCACCAGCAACTCCGCGACGACATCGGCCGCGCCGACCACGGTCGCGGCCCACACCGGTGTCTCGGCGCCGACACAGCCACAGGCGCCGCCGGGATCGCCGCCGGCGTCCAGCAACATGCGGACGAGCTCGATATCACCTGTGCCGGCGGCTCGGACGAGCGGTGTGGCGCGGGCGGCATAGGGCAGGCTGGCCGCGAATGCCTCTTCGGGCGTCCAGTCCTCCTCAGCCGAGACCAAACCGGGGTCACGCGCGAGCAGTTGACTGACCGACGCGCGGTCACGGTCGCGGATCGCAGCGAAGAGCAGGACGGTGTCGCGGAAGCGTCCGGACCGCGAGGGACGGGCGGCGGACAGGTGATCGGCGGTCATGGGCAACAGCTCCTTCAAGCGCCGGCGAGCGACGTACGCGCGCTTCTTGGCGGCGGACAGCCCGATTCCCAGGAGGGACGCCGCCTCGAGGTACGTAAGGCCGGCCAGGTGGTGCAGTGCGATGACGACCCGCTCGCCCTCCGGCAGGGCCTCGACGGCCGCCCGAACCCGCTCGGCTTCGCGTCGCGAGACCACGATGTGCGCGGGATCGGCCGCGTCGTCCACCGCCACGTGTTCCAGCGACATGGTCACGACTGCGCGGCGGCGGCGCTGCCGGTGGCAGGCGGTTCGGACCAGGCGCAGGAACCAGGCTGGGAAGGCGCTCGCGTCCTCCAGCTCGTGGAGGTGTCCGAAGGCGAGGGCAAAAGCCTCCTGGGCCGCGTCCCTGGCGGACTCGACCTCGCCCGACCACCCCAGCGCTGTCGCCACGGCGACATCTTGGAAGCGGACGACCAGCTCGGCCCAGGCGTCCGGTCTGGCGGCCCTCGCAGCCTCTACCACCGAGTCCAAACCGTCGATCTCGCCATGCATCTCTATGAGGAAGGAGCCGCCGAGAGCCCGAGTGGTTACCGGCGGCGCCTGTTGATCATCGTGGGGCGGCCGAGGCTGATGAAGGTGGAGCGTGCCTTCTGGCTGCGAGGCTTTGCCGTCGATTGTCCGGCTGTTGCTGGACGCGACCCCAGCTTATTCCGGCTGCGCTAGACCGACTGGGACGACTTCGACCAGGTGACCGAGCCCTTCGAAGTCCGCCGGGTTTGCGGTGTAAAGCGGAAGGCCGCTGGCCACCGCCGTCGCGGCGATCAGAAGGTCCACGGCTCGACGGCCTCTG
>DASQZW010000295.1:0-16872 GCA_035638495.1 Terriglobales bacterium | reverse complement strand
CGATCGAGCGCAGGGCCGGCAGGTCCGCCTCGTGGACGGAGCACGGAGCCCCGGGGAACCGATGCATGCCCGCGAAATGGTCCTCGTGGCAGTGGCTGAGCAGCACTCCGTCCAGCCGCGGCAGAACCGCCCGGCCATCGGAGACCGTCAGGGAGGGATCGACCATCAGAGTCCCCTCCGGGCCCGCGATCAGGAGCGACGTGCCGTCCGGGTACCGCCCGCCGCGCTCGGACGCGACCATCGTGACGTGGGCGCCGGCCATCTCGAATCTCGTGACCGAAGCCCGCCTCAGGCCCGGGCCGCGACGCGCCAGACGCGCTTGAAGGGCACGTTCGCGCGTCCGTCCCTGATCTCCAGGTGGTCCAGCATCACGACCTGCCAGCCGGTGAGCAGATCGTCCAGGTAGCCGCGCGAGAAGAATCGGACCGTCTGGCCGGCCTCCTCGAGCACGCAGTCGGGCTCCAGCTCGCGAAGGACGGGCCGCCGGCGCTCCCGGAGTGGGCGGTCGTCGTGCGCGTTGACGTGGAAGAGGAACAGCCCGTCCTCGCGAAGCACCCGCCGAACGTCCGCGAAGACCGCGCGCGTCACCGCGTCGGTGAACATGTGGAGGGCCACGTTCGCCATCACGGCGTCGAAGCTGGCCTCCAGGAACGGCAGGCCCGCGACCATGTCCCCGGCGCGGACGTCGACGAGGTCACCGTACTTCTGAATGGCCGCCGCCACCGCCTCGGTGGACAGATCGGTGGCGACGACCCGGAAGCCCTCGCGCGCCAGCCGCGCAGCGTCGTTCCCGGTCCCGCAGCCGAGCTCGAGGACGTCGCGCGCGCCGGCCGCCCGGAGCAGGGGGAGGAACGGGGCCGTCCAGCGTCCGCCCCAGTCGAGGTCGGAGCCCCGCTCGCCGAGGGCCCGGTAGTACTCGTCCCAGTACGTCTTCTGGTCGTGGTCGACCTTCACGGGCGTCACCTCTCGCACACGACGGTAGCAGTCCAGGAAATCCGGCTAAGGTCACCCATGATGAGCCGCCGAGGATGACGGATTCGGAACGTGAGCTGCGGGAGCAGGTGGTCGAGTACGCCCGCCGGATGCTGGCCGGCGGCCTCGTCAGGGGCACCTCCGGGAACGTCAGCGCGCGGCCGCCGGGCGCGCGCTGGTGCCTCGTCACGCCCTCGGGCGTGGAGTACCCGACGATGCGTCCGGACGACATCGTGAAGGTGGACCTCGACGGCGAGGCCCTGGGCGCCGGCATGCGGCCGTCCGTGGACACGCCGATCCACGCCGCCCTCTACCGGGCGAGGCCTGACGTCGGTGCCGTCATCCACACGCATTCCCCCTATGCCGCCGCGTTCTCCACCCTGGGCCGCGAGGTGCCTCCACTGATCGCCGAGTCGGCCGGGTTCCTGGGCGGGAGCGTGCGCGTGCTCGACTATGTGCCGCCCGCGATGCCCGACACGGGCGAACTGGTCGCGGCCGGCCTCGGCGCCGGCCGGGCGGCGCTGCTGCCCAACCACGGCGTGGTCGCGGTTGGCGAGGACCTGCGCAGGTGCTACGTCGCCGCCCATCAGGTGGAGGAGAGCGCGCACATCGCGTTCATCGCGCTGCAGCTCGGTCGGCCTCGAGAGGTCCCGGCCTCCGAGATCGACCGGATGCACGAGTTCATCCATCACGAGTACGGCCAGCGATGACCGGCGACGGCCGGCGCGGCTCACCTTCGGCGGCCGGCCTTTCGCCCGTACCCGACCGCGAAGGGCGTCGAACTCCTGAAACGCTCCTGCTCGCCCTGCATGGCCTGCAGCAGCTCAGTGAACTCGACTGACGGCAGGCCGAGCGTGGCTTCGAACTGACCGGCGAGCCGCGTGAACAGCGCGCGCACGTTCGCCGCCATCTTCGATCCCACCACGCCACCCCACTCGCCGACCGGGACGTTGACCTCCCGCCGCTCCACGTCGACCAGACCGGCGCTCAGCAGCTGGTCGTCCAGGGTCCGGAAGACCTGGCCCGCCATGTCCAGTCCCAGCAGCCGCCCGAGACGATAGGACAGCTCGAACAGGCGGGTGGTGGCGGGCCCGGCGGGCTCGAGCCAGGGCCCGACCTCGACCAGCTCGACCCAGCCGCCCGGCCGCGTCACGCGGACGAGGTCGCCGACCAGCCCCGGCCACACCGTTACGGGGATGCTGGAGGAGGCCATGAGCCGCTGGTGGACGAAGTCGAACGCGTCGTCCGCGAACGGCAGCCCGTGCAGCAGGTTGGCCCGCACGAAGCGGTAGCCGGCGGGCTGTCCCGGCTTGCCGGACACCAGGTCGACGCCGACCACCATCGCCCGGGGGAACTGGGCGCACATGTCGTACCCCCACTGGCCGTTGCCGGCGCCGACGTCGAGCACCCGGTGGACGGCGCCGACGGGAGCCAGGTAGTCCGCCCCCAGCGCCCTGCGGAGCGCGTGGTGCTGGACGTCGAGACGATCGATCTCGGTCGGGTGTCGGGGGAAGAGGTAGCGATCACGGGACCGAGGTTGGGACATGGGCCAGCCTCATCTTCCCCGATCCGATCGCCGGCTGCAGTGCGCCGCGAACGCCGCGCTCGTCCGGGCCTTCCCGCGAGAGTCGCTCGAGCTCATGATGGCCCACCTCGGGGGGCGGCGATCGTAATCTGCTGTAGCCGTGGGGATCCAGTGGGAGGGGATCACGTGGGTTCTGGCCGCGACCACCTGGCTGCTGCTGGCGCTGCTGCCTCGACTGCCGGCCCTCCGGCCGCCCCCGCCGCCCGGACCGCCGACGCTGGAGCCGGGCCAGGAGCCGCCGGCCGTCGCCAGCCTGCTGGTCTCGAGCGCCCGGGGGCGGCGCGCGGCCCTGGCCGCCACCGTCCTCGACCTGGGGGCGCGCGGATGCCTGGACCTCGCCTGGATGGGCCCGTCGCTGCTCGGCTGCCGGGCCGTGCGGGTGCGTGAGGGAACCCGTCTGCTGCCGTTCGAGCGCCGGGTGGTCGAACGGCTGCGGACGCATCTGCGCGGCGGCGAGGCGCCGGTGTCTGCCCTGCTGCCGGCCCCGCGTGGTCCGGGCTCACGCCGCTGGTACCGCGGCTTCGCGCAGGAGGTCATCCGGGTCGCTCGCGCCCAGGGCCTGGTCAGCGCGCAGCTGTCGCCCGGCCGCTCTCGGCTGCTCCTCCTCGCCGCGGTCGTGCCGGCCGGGCTCCCGGCGCTCTTCGTCTGGCGCTCCGGCGGCCTGGGACCCGGGAGTGATGTGGTGGTGGCGCTGGTCGCGGCCGGCGTGCTGCTGGCGGCCTGGTTCCTGCTGCCCCGCGGGTTCCGCGCCACCGAGGCCGGCCGTCAGGTCGCCGGCCGGTGGCTGGGCCTGCTCGACGGACTCGACGCGGAGCCCTGGCAGGGCCAGGCCCCACTCCGCGATCCCATGCCAGCCAGGATCCTCGCGGTCGGCGCGGACCCCGATCTGCTGGCCGCGTTCATGCCGGGCCGGAGCCGGACGATCGTGGGGCACGTGGCAATGCGCTTCCAGCGCCTGGACGGGGACGCGGTCAGCTGGTACCTGGCGGTCGAGGGCGCCGGCGGCCCGAAGACCAGGGCGTGGGCCGTGGCGCACGAGCTGTTCGAGCGCTTCCCGACCGGCAGCCGGGTGCGGGCCACCCTCGACGGACGCGGCAGGCTGCTCTGGCTGGCGCCGGCTCCGTGACGCGCCGCGGCCCCGGACGCGCGCGCCCGGTGGGCGGGCTGCCGGACTGCCTGCCGGCGACCTTCTCGACGGTACGCTACGGGCAGCGACACCTTGTTCCCGAGCGCCACGTCATGTCGTCGATAGCCGCCGCGCTCCGACCGGTCACGCGGACCGCGCGGGTGGCGGCCTACCAGGTCCGTCAGCGCTGGCGCCGCCGGCCGCGGCCGGTTGCCGGCGTGCAGTTCGACAGGGGCGTGCCGGTTGCGATGCGCGATGGCGTCCGTCTGATGGTCAACGTCTTCCGGCCGGCCCAGGGTGGCCGCCACCCGGTCGTGCTCTCGGTGTCGCCCTACGGCAAGGACGAGATCCCGGAGGACTACGGGCTGTTCCGTGCGCTCGGCATGGAGCCCGGCCCGATCCGGACCTCGGACTACGCCGCGTTCGAGGCCCCGGACCCGGGCTTCTGGGTGCCGTTCGGCTACGTGGTCGTGCACGCCGACGTGCGTGGGATGTGGCGCTCGGAGGGGCGTGCGACGTGGCTGTCCCCTCAGGACGCCGAGGACTACTTCGACCTGATCGAGTGGGCCGCGGCGCAGCCCTGGAGCACGGGCAGGGTCGGCCTGTGCGGGGTCTCCTACCTGGCCATGTCCCAGTGGGCGGTCGCGCCGCTGCGCCCGCCGCACCTCGCGGCCATCATGCCCTGGGAAGGCGTCAGCGACATGTATCGCGAGATGGCGTTCCACGGCGGGATGCGCGAGACGGGCTTCGTCCCCTCCTTCTACCGGCAGCGCGTGCGGGCCCATCACAACCCGGCCTTCCCGCTCGGCGAGGACCTGCTCGACCAGATCCAGCGCCATCCGCTGGACGACGAGTACTGGGCCAGCCGGCGGCCCGACCTGGCCAGCATCACGGTGCCTGCGCTGGTCTGCGCCAGCTGGTCGGACCAGGGGCTGCACACGCGCGGCAGCCTCGAGGGTTTCGTGCGCATCGCGTCGGAGCACAAGTGGCTGTACACCCACGGGCGGCGGAAGTGGGAGACGTTCTACGGCGACGAGGCTCGGCGCACGCAGCGGCAGTTCTTCGACTGCTTCCTCAAGGGCAGCGACTCGGGCATGCTCGACGTGCCCCGGGTCCGCCTCGAGGTCCGTCGCGACTCCTCCACGCAGGCCGTCCGGGGCGAGCCGGGCTGGCCGCCGCGGGGCACCACCGCACGCCGGTTCAACCTCGACGCCGGCCGCGGCCTGCTCGCGGAGGCCCCGGTCACCGAGGAGGCCAGCGTGGCGTACGCCTCGTCCGCGCGGGCCCGTGACCCCAACCGGGCGACCTTCGTGCTGCGCCTGGACCGCGACACCGAGGTCACCGGCGCCATGCGCCTGCGTCTCTGGATCGCGGCCGAGGAGGCCGACGACGCCGACCTGTTCGTCGGGATCGAGAAGCTCGATCCCGCGGGCACCGCCGTCGGGTTCTCGGGCTACAACTTCCTGCCCGACGACGTCGTCGCCAAGGGCTGGCTCCGGCTCTCCCACCGGGAGCTGGACGAGGCGCGGTCCACGGAGACGCGGCCGTGGCACACCCACCGCCGCCTGCAGAAGGCGCGGCCGGGCCAGCTGGTTGCTGCCGAGGTCGAGATCCTCCCCTCGAGCACCCTGTTCGAGGCCGGGTCGTCGCTGCGGCTGGTCGTCCAGGGTCACGAGCTGCGCGACTACCCGAGCTTCGGGCACACCGACTCGGTGAACCGTGGCCCGCATCGGCTGTTCACGGGCGGGCGATACGACTCCTTCCTCGTCGTGCCCGTGATCGAGTCGTCCTGAGTAGGGCCGGCCGGCTCAGGCGCGGGCGCGTTCGAGCAGGGCCACCGCCGCCTCGCCGGCGGCCCGCAGCGGTTGGACGTCCTTCGCCGCACGCGCAAGCACGAACGCGCCCTCCAGGAGGGCGACCACGCTCAGGGCCAGGTCCTCAGCGTGCTCCGCGGGGACTCCGGACCCGGTGAAACGGGCGACGGCTGCGCGGATCCAGCTCGCGAAGACCTCGGCGGTGGCGAGCCGGAGGGTCTCGTTTGCGCTGGCCACCTCCAGGGCCACCGTCTCGATCGGGCATGCGTCGGCGTAGTCCGTCTCGACCAGCACGGCGGCGGCCCCCAGGAAACAGTCCCGCAGGCCGCTCTCCAGGTCGGGGGCGGCGTCCACGATCGCGGTCAGCAGCTCCTCGTACATCCTGCCGGAGCGGTGGATGACCTCGGCGCCCAGCTGCTCCTTGCCGCCGGGAAAGAAGTGATAGATCGATCCGAAGGGGGCATTGGCCAGGGCCACGATCTGCTTCAGGCCGGTGCCGGTGTACCCATAGCGCCGGAAGAGTTCGGCGGTCGTGTCGAGGATCCGCTCCCGGGTGCCCGGGCGGTCGGACGTGCTGAGGTCGGCCACGGATGTATGCTACGAGGAGTCGTCGCTAGAGCGATCTATCTAGTCGAGGAGGTGAAGATGGACGCTGATCGAAGGCTGACCGCCGCGGCCGTTGTCTTCCTGGCCGCCAACCTGCTGCACAGCGCCGACCACCTGCGCCGCGGCTGGGGCCGGCCGCTGCTGGGGGAGACCCCTGAGGTGCTGGCGGGCGGGCTGCTCATCACCCTGGGGGCGCTGCTGGCCCTGGCCCTCGCCGTCAGGAGGAGCCCACGGGCGCCTCTGCTGGCGACCGCGGTCGGCTTCGCGTCCGCCGCCGGCGTGGCCGCCGCCCACGTGGCTCCGCCGTGGGGCGCGCTGAGCGACTCCTACCTGGCCTTGCGGCCTGACGCGTTCGCCTGGGTCGTGGTGCTGGTAGAGATCGCCGCCGGGCTGCTCCTGTGCGGGGCCGGCCTGGCGGTATTGCGTCGGGCCGCGGCGGGACCGCGGGAGGAGGTCGTGGGATGAAGGTCGCAAGCATTCACGCGCGGCCGCTCCACGACCTGCTGCTCGAGGCGATGCTCGACAACGTCGGGCGCATCGTCGCCGGCTGACCCGCCCAGCCCGTTTGCGCGGGGGGCATGGATTACGCTTCCGTCGTGAGTGGGATCGAGGCCGCGCTGGTCGGGGGCTTGGTGGCTGCGATCATCATGTCGGCGCTGGCGGTGATCCTCGATTCTCAGCGAGCCCGCCGCACCGCCGATGAGCGCCAGCGGGAGCGGGCGCACGACCTGGCGACCCTCGCACTGGAGCACAGCCACCAGTTGCGGCAGGCGGTGATACAGGACGCAGCACGGCTGCGTGACGCACGACTGGCCCGACTCAACGAAGACGCGAAGGAGCTGGCCAGGGCGCTGTTCGACCTCGAGCGACTGGCGCTCCTCATGCAGTGGGGCCGGCCAGGGGACAACGTGGAGATGGAACGGCTGGAGATGTCCGCCCGTGGCCACTTCGAATCGGCGCGGGCCGGGCTGACGCTCGATCCGGACGGAGCCCGTCTGGCCGCGACCTTCCAGTCGATCACCGGCGAGATCGCGCAGTACCAATCCCTGATGCAGAGCCACCGGGTGCTCGTCGAGGCCCGCGCGGTCGAGCAGGTCGTCGAGCACGCCGACCAGCTCGAAAAGCAGCGCGCGAAGGTCGTCGAGGGCATCATGGCCGCGGTCACCGAGATCCAGAGCATGCTGAAGGCGGCGGCGGTGCCGGTCGAGGCGCCCAGGTCGGCGGAGCCGGTGGATCAAACCGCCGGAGACGAGCCGCCCATGGCCCGGGTGGCGCCCAAGATGGAGCTGTCTCCCGGCCCGCCCTAGTCGGGGACGCTTTGTCTCCTCACCCGGTTCCGGGGGCGCGACCGGCACACTTGCGAGCTACCGCTCTGTCCGGGCACCCGGGCGCAGGTCAGCCGCCCCGCCGCCGGGCCACGGTCACCAGGAAGTCCCAGTGCCCCGAGTGGCGCAGCATGGGCTCGGCGGCCAGCAGATCGAGCTTGCGGTCGAACTCCGCCCCGTCCATCAGGCGGCCGACGTCCACCACCGCGCGTCGCGTGGCGGCGAGCGTGGTCAGCAGGTGGGCCCACCAGCGCTGGCCCCAGCTCGTGGCGCCGCCCAGCGGATACTCCAGCGTGACGGTGGTCACGTCCACGAACCCGGTCTCCTCGAGGGGGGCGTCCAGGCTCGTCTCGGACATCAAAATGCCGAACCGCCTGCCCATTTCGAAGGTGGCCTCGATCAACTCCGTCGCGGCCGGGTGGCTGAACCTGACCCCGTCGTCCGCCTGGTTGCACAGCAGCACGACGCCGCCAGGTGAGACGGCCCGGGCCACATTGGCGAGGGCGCCCGTCCTGTCGGGCAGGTAGAGGAGGACCATCCACATGACCGCGACGTCGAAGGCCGCCCCGCCGTCGAGCACCGGCGCCTGCGGCAGCGGCTCGCGTGCGTCGTGGACCAGGAACTCGATGTTCCCGGCGGCGCCTCGCGAAGCGGCTTCCACTGCCGCCCTGTCGACGTCGGCGCCGACGAACGTGGCGTTCGGATAGCGGTCCGCGGTCCGCCGGGTGAACTGGCCCTCGCCGCACCCCAGATCGAGCATCCTCCACGCTGCCCCGCCGGGATCCATCGACAGGCCGCCCATCCGCAGCGCCTCGTCGAACCAGCGATCGAAGTCCTCGCCGAACAGGTGGAACTGGTTCTCCAGGCGTTGCCGCTCGTCCGCGTTGCGGTCGAAGAAGTAGTTGGAGTGCGCGCCGAACAGCTGGCCAGCGGACATCAGGCAAGGATAGCCACAGGAGCAGCGCACAGTACCGTCGCGCAGCGGGCGGTTGCTCACGTATGGTCCGCACCAGCATCGTGCGTGAGCCCTGGGGCGTGCCCGCCCTCTACCTGGTCATGGGCCTCGTCGTGTTCGGGTTCATCTGGCTGGCGATCGGCGCCGTGCGCGGCCGCCGCTAGACCGCAACCAGGACACGGCGCCGGCGTCCGCTCGCCTCGTCGGGTCCGCGCTGGGGCGGTTGCATCGGCACGGCGACCGAGAGAATCACTCTCGTCGACCGCCCCGCCGCAAAATCGGTCACCTCGTCGGTCACCCGTCAGATGCGGGCGAACCCTGATCGACGAGGTCAGAGAGCACGGCGCGACGTGCCTCATGGACTCGGTCACCCCGGCCTCGACGTCGGGCTGGCTGCGGGACGAGCTGTTGGAGGCGGTGCCGATCGTCCGGCGGCTGCCTCGCCGGCTGGACCGCATCGGCACTGCGCTGGAGCAGGGCCGCCTGATGACGAACCTCCGGCTGACGCTGGACCCGGCGGAAAGGCGCCTGGTGGCCCGACTGGTCGACCGTGCCGTGCAGGCATTCCTGGCGGCGTCGCTCGGGCTGATCTCGGTGCTGCTCCTCGGCGTCCACGGGGGACCGACGCTGCCGAGCTCGGCCAGCCTCTACACCGTGCTGGCATGGGTAGGCCTCTGCGCGACGGGCGCGCTGATGCTGCGCGTGGTCGTGGGCATCCGGCACGAGGGAGGGAGCTGATGGTGCGGGTCAGCGGTCGGAGACGTCGTCGAAGTCGAGCGGGGTCACCACCCGCAGGGCCTCTCCCGCCACGACGAAGTCGGCGGGCAGCGTGCCCAGGACCTCTCCGTCCAGGGCCACCTCCAGCGGCACCTCCGTGTGCACCCGCATCTCGGAGACGTGCAGGGCATGCACCCCCTCGAGCGGGCTGGAGATGCGGAACAGCTGGTGGATCGCCGCGAGCAGCATCCGGCGGATCGGGAGATCCTCGACGGCCAGGACGTCCAGGAGGCGGTCGTCCGGGCTCGAGCCGCCGACTCGCATGCCCAGGAACCCGCCGAACACGGGCGCGTTGATGACCGAGAGGTGGGTCAGGGGCCAGCGCTCGTCGCGGCCCTCGCACACGATCGCACAGTCGAAGAGCCTGCGCTCGCGCAGGGCCACGACGGCCGCGAAGACGTAGGTGAGGCGCCCGAGCCGCCTCCGCAGCGAGGCACGCGTCGCCAGCTTCGCGAAGCTGACGTTGAGGCCGACCGTGGCCGCGTGGACGAAGTGGAGGGGTTCGCGCCCGGGCACGACGAGGCAGCCCAGGTCGATCGTCGACACCTTGCCCCCGCGAAGGAGGCCGACCGCCCTGTCGATCCGCATCGGGATCGCGAGCGACCGCGCGAAGTCGTTGGAGGTGCCGAGCGGCAGTACGCCCAGCACGGCTCGGGTGTGGGCGAGATGGTTGGCGACCGCGCCGACCGTCCCGTCCCCGCCGGCGGCCAGGACGAGCCGGGCGGGCGGCTCGGGACCGACGAGCTCCGGGAGGCGTGCGGCCTGGTCGACCGGCAGCTCCTCCGCCACCTCGATGCCCAGGTCCGACAGGGCGGCGCGTGCCTGCGGCAGCCCGCGGGTCGACCGCCGGGAGTTGGGGCTGGTGACGAGCAGCGCCGGACCCGCCGGCACCGGGTCGTGCGCTCGCAGGTCGCGAGCGGACTCGCTCACTCCGCTGACGATACTCGCAGGGCGTTGGTGCCATGGAGCGACTTCCAGACCGCCTCGAACCCGTGGCCGACCACCGCGATGAGGAGGAACGCGATCCAGGCGTCGCTTCGGATGTCACGACCCATCAGCAGGGCCGCGGTGCCGACCAGCGCGAGCGCAGACCACCCGGCGCCGGTCACGATGCAGTGCGCCTCCCTGCAGCGGATGAAGTTGGCGAGGCAGTACGTGCCGGCGACCAGGAAGAACGCCGCCTCGACTGCCAGGCCGCGGGCCGGGCCCAGGAGCGAGGTCGCCGCGGCCGCGGCGGCCACCGTCAGGAAGACGCAGCAGCCCCGAAGGAAGGGCGCGGTCACGGCAGTGTACGCGTCCAGCACGCGTTCGACGGTGCCGCCGGCGGGGGGCGCCGGTGGTGCGCAGGTGCCGCCGACGCACGTCCACTGGGCCCACCACGAGTCCACGCGCCGCTGTCTCATCGCGACTGCTCTCGGCCGGCCAGAGCCGCCGCCGCCGCGGCCCACGAGAAGGAGCCGGGGCACAGGTGCCACTGGACCATCAGGCCGTGGATCGCGGCCAGGACCAGTCGGGCCTCGAGCCCGGGGTCGGCGTCTGCCGGCCACTCGCCCTTCGCGATTCCGGCCTCGATGAGCGGGGTCAGCATCGTCCGGGCTCCGGCGTCGGACGACCGGACCCGGTCGGCCACGGTGTCGACGTAGGCCGCCTGGGTCCGCGCCTCGATCAGCACCCGGCAGAGGTCGGCCTCCTCGGTGACGTGCCCGCCGACGGCCGCGATGAAGGCCTCGAGCACGCGTCGCGGCGAGGGCGCCGGACGGCCCACCCGTGCGATCGCCGCGTCGATCCGGACGGCGAGCTCGCAGTCCCACGTGTCGTAGAGCTGCTGGAAGAGCGCCTCCTTGCTCTCGAAGTAGACGTAGGGCGTCCCCTTCGAGACGCCGGCCTCGGCGGCGATGTCGTCCACGGTCGTCACGTGGTACCCGCGCCGGGCGAAGCAGCGGAGCGCCGACCGCAGGATGTGCTCGCGGCGAGCCTCCTTCGCTTCGACGGCCAGCTTCGGCACCCTGGTCCTCCTGCGATAAAAGGTGACTGGTTAGTCAGTATAGACGCCAGGCACCAGTGGCGTTCAGTAATCTCGGACCGCGGCACGGCGCCGTGGTCGTCGGTCACCAACCATTGCTCCTCAGCGCGGCGAGAACCTGGACCTCGGTGGGGAGGTCGAGACGGCAGTAGGCGCCTGGCGCAGGCGTCTGCCCGGTCACGTCGATACCGTCGACGAGGAGCGTCGGAGACGGGTAGTCGCCGACCCGCTCGCGCAGCACGGCGGTGAGGTCGGCCCTCGCCAGCGCCCGCATGACCGTCTCACGGACCGGTCCGACGAACGGGCAGTCGGGCACGTGCAGGATCTCGATCCGGGCGACATCAGCTAGGTGGTCCATCTCGTCGGCGTCTCCTCACTCCGGGCCGACGTGCTGCCGGCGTTCCCATGTTATCCTGTTTTCCGTATATGATAGTCGCGCAGACGCCCAGGATCGAGCCGGCCGTGGCCGCGCGCTTCTTCCGGGTCCTCGGCGATGCCACGCGCCTGCGCATCCTCCGGCTGCTCGAGGACGGGGAGCGCTCGGTGGGGGAGCTGGTGGCCGCGCTGGACCAGCCCCAGCCGCGCGTCAGCACGCACCTGGCCTGCCTGCGCCACTGCGGGTTCGTCACCGCTGACCGGCGCGGCAGGGAGGTCTTCTACGGTCTGGCTCTGGGCGGGCTGGCCGAGCTCTTGGAGGGGGCCAGCACCGCTGCGGCGCCGGTCGCCGAGCGCCTGGCGACCTGCACCAGAATCGGCCCCGAGTGGGTCTGAGCAGGCTCCGCGACCAGTGGCGCAGAGGTGGAACTGCCGGCGATTCCACCCCACACCCGCCGCGGAAGCGTGGAACCGCCGGCAATTCCACGCCTCGTGGGACGGCGCTGTGCGTCAGCGCTTCGAGCCGACCGCTGACCGCCCGGTGCCCACCCGTGCCGGCAGGCGCATCGCCGCCAGGAGGCCCGCCAGGCTGGCGCCCGCCAGGGCCAGCAGCGCCAGCGAGGGACTGCCGATGAAGACCTGGACCACCAGGACGAGGACCACACCGCCCAGGCTGCCCGCCATCAGCAGGAACCCGACCGCCGCGCTCTGACGCTCCGGTCCCGTGTGCACCTCGGACCAGGACAGGACCACGGGCAGGCAGGCCATCAGCAGGAACCCCTCGGCGGCGAGCCAGGCGGCGACCCAGGCGATCTCGTGGCGCGCCGCGAGCGCGACGAACACGACGACCGAGAGGCCGAGCGCCGCCAGCAGCATCGACCGGCGCCGGTCGCGGGCGGCGACCGGGGACGGAAGCACCGCGGCCCCCACAATGCCGGCGAGCGTCATGCCCGCGACGAGGCCGCCGGCGCTTGCGCCCTCGCCGTACCGCTGCAGGATCGGCTCCAGCCAGGTCGCGACGGCGTTGTACGTGCCCATGCCGATGAAGACCAGGCCGGCCAGCAGCCACATCAGGCGGTCGCGAGCGAGCCAGCGCAGGCTCACCGAGCCAGCGGCGTCGCCCGCGTAGCCCGGCGGCGTCCGGAGCGCGAGGCTCGCCAGCCCGGCCGCGACGACCGCCACGGCCGCCTGGACCCCGAGGACCAGCGGCAGACCGCCCGCACCGTACAGCGGGCGCCCTGAGAGGACGGCGGCCAGCACGCCCACGAACAGCGCGACGCTGCCGGCAGAGATGGCAGCCGCCCGCTCCCGCTCGGGGAAGTACCGGGCGGCGACGGCGTTGATGCTGTTCAGGACGAGCGGCTGTCCGCACGCGATCACGAGCTGCCCGGCGAGCTGCCAGCCGAACGAGCCCGGGAAGGCGGCCCGAAGCACCGCGCCGCCGCCGGTCAGCAGCGCCCCTGCGCCGAGGGCCGGCGCGAACCGGCGGTCCAGCCAGCGCCCCGCCGGCAGGGCGAGGACGATGTAGACGAACGGGAAGACGGCCGCCAGATCCCCGACCAGCCCGACGTCAGTGTGCAGCGCTCGCGCGGCCTCGGTGTCGATCGGCGCGAAGGTCAGCCAGAGCAGCTGTGTACAGGCCGCCAGCAGCGCGTAGCAGGCCAGGACCGCCCAGCGGCTCGCACCCGGTGCCCCGGCGCTGTTCACGAGCTCAATCCGCCGCCGGGACGCGCCGGCTCCGGCGAGCGGCCACGAAGCGCATCGTATTCACCAGCGGGTCGGACAGAATCCTGATCGAGCCGAACCCCGCCTCCTCGAGCATGCCCTGAACGTCCTCGGGGAGCAGCGACTCCCCCGCCCAGCGCACGTTCTGGAAGCGCGAGACGGCGCCGCGGAGGTCGGGATCGGGGATGCTCACCGTGAGCAGGAGCGCCCAGCCGCCCGGCCGGAGCGATCCGTGCAGGCGGCGCAGGCCGGCGACCAGCGCGTCGCGAGGCAGGAAGACCGCCGGGACCCACGCGAAGTCGAAGCGCTCGGGATCGTCCAGCTCCTCCAGGCCCAGGCGTCTCAGGGTGATGCGGTCAGCGAAGCCCGAGTCCGCGACGATGCGCTCCGCCACCGCGATCGCCTCGGGCATCGGGTCCAGGCCCACCACGCGGGCGTCGGGCAGCCGGCGGCAGAGCTCGACGGCCGTCTGCGCGGTGCCGGTACCCACGTCCAGGAGGCGGGCGTCCGGCGCGTGCAGGCGCTCGTCAAGGCCGTCCAGCTGGTGCGCCAGCTTGCCCAGCAGGATCTCGCAGATGGCAGCGGAGGGCCGGCCCTGCGCCTCCAGCAGCTCCGGGTCGTCGTGGTGCCACCCGACCGCGAATCGGCCGCGGCGGGCGCGGTCGAGGAAGCCGCCGCCCTGGAGGACGGCGGAGAGCGCCTCGGACTGGATCGCGGTCCGGATCGGCGCCGCGCCCAGGAGGGACTCCAGCCCGTCGGTCACGGCAAAGTGCTCGCCGTCGCGGCGCACCAGGCCGGTCGCCGCCAGCACGTCCAGCATCTCCTCGACCAGGCGGACCGGCGCTCCCAGGCGCTCGCCCGCGTCGGAGGGCGTGGTCGGGACCCGCAACTGGTCGATGAGCCCGCACTCCAGCGCCGACACCAGCACCGTGAACGCCCACCATGAATCGGTCAGCTCCGCGATCGTGCGCTGTGCCGTCTCCATTCTCATCTGTCGCTGCTGTACCTCCATGGCCGCCTGCTGGCCCAACTGGATGAGGAGGATCTCCTGGGCGCCCTGACCCCCGAGGAGGGCGAGCATGTCGCGAACGTAGCGCTCCCAGGGGCGGCGGCGCAGGTAGCCCTCGCCGCCCTGGAGCTGCATCACCGCGAGCCCGACGCGCAGCGCCTGGTCGCCGGCGAAGTGCTTCGCCACGGTCGAGAGGGGGTCGAAGAACTGGTCGCGCTCGCCGTACGTCGCCGCGAGCGCGCGGTGGACCATCGCGCGCGACGTCTCGACCGCGGCGTGCATCTCGCCGACCGACCGCTGCACGTTGGGGAACTCCAGGACGATCCGGCCGCTCCGCTGGCGGTCCTCCAGGGCGTCCACGCACGCGTCGACCAGGGCCTGCATGTGCCCGACCACGGCGGCCGCGGTCATCAGCCGCCGGTTGCGGAAGTACGTGTTCATGGCGCTCAGCGCGTCGACGCCGTCGACCAGGCGGTCTTCGCCCAGGCGGACCCGGTCCATGCCGACGCTGGCGAATCCCACCGAGCGCATGCCCGTGGTGTGCAGCGCCGTGACGGTCACCCCCGGGTCGTCGCGCTCGACCACGAAGCTGAGGATGTCGCCCGAGTCCTCCTCGCGTGCGTACACCAGGTACGTATCGGCCAGGAGGCCGCCCGTTACGAACGGCTTGCCGCCGTCCAGCACCCACCCCCCGTCCACTTCCCGCGCGGTGGTCTGGTAGTCGAAAGGGTCGCGGCCCTCGTAGGCGGCCGGCATCCCGATGCGGGCGCCCCTGGCCATCGGAACCGCGTAGCGCTCGACCAGCGCGGCGTTCCCCGACGCGACCAGCACCTCGGCGACGCCGGCGTTCATGTCGACCACGGGCGTCAGCCCGGAGTCCCGGCACAGCCGGGCGACCTCCTCCAGGACGATGCCCCACTCGAACTTGTCCCTGGCCTGGCCGCCCGTCTCGGCGGGAAGGGCGAAGTCGAGGAGGCCGATCTCGGCCGCCTCCCGCACGATGGCGCGGGAAAGCGGTGCCGCCGCCCGGTCGCGCGCGTCCGACCCGGGGTTGACCCGCTCGTCGATCCAGCGGCCGAAGCGCAGCCGCGCCTCCATGGTCAGGCGCTCCACCCGCCCGGCGCCGCAGTCCGGGATGGGCCCGGCCATCAGGCTTCCGCGGCGGCCATCGCCGCGAGCTGGGCGATCGTCTCGTCCCCGGTGAGCTCGTTCAGGAAGACGCTGACGCCGACGCGCTCTTCGATGTCCAGGGCGAGCTGGGCGGTGGTCAGCGAGTCCAGTCCGAGCAGCGCGATCGGCTCGTTCGCGTCGACGGCCGCCGGCGGCACGCCGAGATACCTGGCGAACGCGGCCTGCAGCTCGACCGTCAGGATCTCGGTCCGCATGGGCTCTCCTCCGCTGTGGCCGTCGCGAGCGCGAACGGGGCAATCGAGAAGAGCTCCCCGTCCTCGAACTCGCGCAGCATCCACGCGCACGCATCCGCCGTCAGACCGGCCGGCGCGGCCGGGGCGCCCCCCAGGCGATCGCGAAGCCGGGCGAGGCAGAGCGCGAGCCAGGCGCCCGCGGCGGCCTCGTCTCCCAGCAGCCCCCGGCTGTGGCGCCAGACCTCGAGGCAGCAGGCGGCGGCATGCACGAGGCAGTAACGGCGCGCTGTCTCCAGGTCGGGTTCGGCGGCGGGGCGGGCGGCCAGGCCGGCTCGAAGCGCGAGGGCCTCGCCGCGCAGCGCGTCGCGGTGAGCCCGCAGCTCCGCGGCCACCGGGCGCTCGCAGTCAGGCCAGCCGTCCGGTTCTCCGCCCAGCAGGCAGTCCACGAGCTCGTCGCCGCCCGGGTCGCCGATCCGGAGCTGAGTAGCGCGTGGCTCCCAGCGAGGCGCCGGCGCGTCCAGGCGGCACAGGCGCGCGATATCGCCGCGTTCGCCGGGAGCGAAGAGCTGGCCCGCTGCCGCCAGCTGGCGCAGCTGCGAGGCGATCAGCGCCAGCTGGACGAGCTCGGTGCCCTCGAAGATGCTCGTGATGGCGACGTCCCTCGCCACCTTCTGGAACGCGCCGCCTGCGACGCCCTCGCGCAGGTAGGACCGGGCGCTCAGGACGGAACCCGCGTCCCGGGTGGCGCGCTCGCACAGGTGTGGCACGAGGTACTTGGCGACGGCGGCCCACAGGCTCGTGCGGCGGGGCGCAAGCGTCAGGGCGCGCGCCGCGACCAGCGCGACGCACTCGCCCGTCAGGATGTCCAGGAAGCCGCCGAGGAGCAGGTCGCGGACCGCGGGGATGGCGAGGATCGGGCGTCCATACAGTGTTCGCGTCCGGGCCCATCCGACGGCGATGCGCAGGGCGGTGTCGGCCGCGCCCAGCGCCATGCCGGCGATCATCGTCCGGGTGTACTGCAGCGCGGTGAGCGCCATCTCCATGCCCCGGCCGGCCGGTTCCAGCAGCGCGGTCTCCGGGAGGGCGCAGCCCTCGAACGCCATCCCGCCCAGGTCGTGCCCCCGAAGGCCGACCGTCCTGATCCGGGGCAGGCGCCGGAACGTGCCCGGCGTCAGCTCGTCCGGGACGGCGAGGAAGAGCGAGAGGGACCGGCCGC
>DASQZW010000294.1:0-31587 GCA_035638495.1 Terriglobales bacterium | reverse complement strand
CGGATCGTGTCCCTGCCCAACTCGGTCGACGTCGACCTGTTCAGAGCGGTGCCGGAACCAGGGCCCATCGAATGGATCCGACCGGGCGAGATCGCCTTTGTCTACGCCGGCACTCACGGGTACGTCTCGGGCCTCGACGTGATCATCGAGGCCGCCGAGCGCCTCGCCGGCCGCAAGGACATCGTCTTCCTGTTCGTCGGCGACGGTGCGGACAAGCCGCGACTGCAGGAGCTCACGAACGCCAGGGGACTGCAGAACGTCCGGTTCGTCCCGCCGCAGCCGCTCCAGGCGATGCCGGCGCTGCTCTCCGCGTGCTGCGCCTCGATCGTGCCCCTGCGGCGGGCCGAGTTCTTCCGGCGAACCCTCCCCGCGAAGATCCTGCCGTCGCTTGCCTGTGAGACGCCGGTGATCCACTGCGGCGATGGCGACGCGGCGAGCTTGATCGAGGAAGCGCGCTGCGGCCTGGTCGTCCCGCCCGAACGGGGCGACCTGCTCGCCGACGCGGTCCTGCAGCTCGCAGCGGACGGTGCCCGGGCGCGGCAGCTGGGCGCCAACGGGAGGCGGCTGGTGGAGGAGCGCTACATGTGGTCGCGGGCGGTGGACGCCTGGCTCGCCAGGATCGTCGGCGACGGCCGGACCGCGGCGAGGCCGGCGACCCGGTCCGTGCCGGGTGACTGAGCGCTCCAGGCGAGCAGCCGGACGGCCAGCGCCCGGACGGCCTCTGAGGCTGGTGGGACCGGACCCAGTTTCCACGAGCACGGGAGCAGCGGAGGCCGCCCCGCCGGACATCTGCATGGCAGCCAGCAGAGCGTGCGGGGACGGCGACGACGCTTGACTCCAGCACTCCCGACCCAATACGGTACGGCCGCTTTGACTGCTCCCCGGCGATGCCGGATGCCGCGAGCGTGATCGCGCAGGGCGCTGGTCGCGGACTCGCGACCGAGCGTGGCCTCCACGACCGGCGCGCCCGCCTGGGCGACCACCCCGTCGCGCTCTCGCTGGCCACGATCGCGGCCGCGCTGGCGCCCGCGTACGTCATTCGATGGCACGTCGGCTTCTACCCGACGACACTGCTCGAGGCCGCGATCCTGCTCAGCCTGGCCGCATTCGCGGTGGAGAGCGTGCGCGCCCGGGCGGTGCCGAACTGGCGATCGCCGCTGACCCTGCCGGCCGTCCTGCTGCTGGTCGCCGGCCTGCTGTCCATCGCAGTCGCTCCTTCCCGCGTGGCGGCGCTCGGGATCTACCGCGCGTACTTCGTCGAGCCGGTCCTGTACGCGCTCGTGCTGGCCACGGTCGTGAAGCGGCCGTGGCACGCCTGCCTCGTGCTGGCCGGCTTCTGGGTCGGCGCAACCGTGCTCGCGCTGGCCGACTCGGCGGTGGTCCTTTCCGGACTGGCCACTCACACGTTCAACCCGCGCACCGAGCCGCCCGCCGCGATCTACGAGTCGGGGAACGCCGTCGCCCTGTTCCTCGTCCCGCTGGTGGGCACGGCCGCGGCCATCGCTTTCTACGGGACGGACCGCCGCGCGCGAGCGGCGGCGGTCGTCTTCCTCCTGGTCGGCGTGCCCGGCAGCCTGCTGACGTTTTCGCGCGGCGGATGGGCGGCGCTGCTGGCGGTCGCCGTCGGCCTGGCGCTCTCGCACCGGCTTCGGTGGCCGCTGCTCGGCGGCCTGGCGGCGTTCGCTGCGCTGCTCGGGCTGCTGCCCACGATTCGGTCCCGGGTGGCCGTGCAGCTCAGCGAGGGCCCCGGCAACACGGTCGGGGTGCGCCTCGAGCTCTGGCGCGACACCCTCGCCATGCTCCGGGGACGCCCGCTGTTCGGCGCCGGGCTGTCCGGCTTCCAGCAGCGCATCACGCCCCTCTACGCGAAGCGCCACGACCCGGCCCCGTACCCCCACAACATCCTCCTCGCCTTCTGGTCCGAGACCGGCCTGCTGGGCCTGGCGGCGTTCGTATGGATCTTCTGCGCCACCGCCGCGGCCGGGGTGCGGGGCTGGCTGCGGGGCGCACCGGAGTGGCGGGCCCTGTCGCTCGGGATCCTCCTCGCGCTCCTCGCGATCGCCGTCCACGGCATGGTCGACACGCCGTATTTCAAGAACGACCTGAGTCTCGAGTTCTGGGGACTGGCTGCGCTCGCCACGACCGCCTGGCGCGCGAGCGCTCCCGGCGGCGCCTGACCGCCAGCACGAAAGAGTGCCCCGGTGCGCTATCCTGGCCGCCGGCCGGGCACTCGGCGCGACCGACAGAAAAGTGGAACAGGGGGATCGGGTGACGCTGACGAACGAACCGGCCGTGGGGGCGCGTGGGCCGGCCGCACCGCACATTCCGATCTCGCGGCCGCTCATCGGCGACGAGGAGAAGGCTGCCGTCCTGGCGGTGCTGGATTCGGGCATGCTCGTCCAGGGCCCGCAGGTGGCGGCCCTGGAGTCGGAGTTCGCGGCTCGCTTCGGCGTCGGCCACGCGATCGCCGTCTCCTCCGGCACGGCGGCCCTCCACCTGGCCCTGCTGGCGCACGGCATCGGGCCGGGCGACGAGGTGATCACCAGCGCCTTCAGCTTCGTGGCGACCGCGAACACGATCATCCAGGTCGGCGCTCGACCGGTCTTCGCGGACATCGACGAGCGGACGTTCAACCTCGACCCGACCGCCGTGGCCGCCGCGGTCACCGCTCGAACCCGGGCGATCATGCCCGTCCACCTCTACGGACAACCCTGCGACATGGACGCCATCGCGGCCATCGCGGAGCGGCACCAGGTCGCGATCATCGAGGACGCTGCGCAGGCGGTCGGTGCCACCTGGCGGAGCAGAGCGGTGGGGACGTTCGGGACCGCGTGCTTCAGCCTCTACGCGACCAAGAACGTGGCCAGCGGCGAGGGCGGCATCGTCACGACCGGCGACCCCGTGGTGGCGGACCGGGTGCGGCTGCTGCGCCAGCAGGGAATGCGCGCGCGCTACGAGTACGAGACGCTCGGCTTCAACTACCGGCTGACCGACCTCCACGCGGCCATCGCCCGGGTCCAGCTGGGCCGGTTGGACGACCTGACCCGGCGCCGCCGAGCGCACGCAGCCCGGTACGACCAGGCCCTGACGTCGGTGATCACCCCGACGACCGCCGACGGCTGCGGGCACGTCTGGCACCAGTACACCGTCCGCGTGTCGAACCGGGCCGAGGCGAAGCGACGGCTCGGCGAGGCCGGCGTCGGCGTCGGCGTGTTCTACCCGTGCGGTCTCCACCAGCTGCCCCACGTTCGATCCGCCGCCGGCGAGCACCACCTGCCGGCAACCGAGCGGGCGGCGGAGGAGGTCCTGTCGCTGCCGGTGCATCCCGGCCTGAGCCGCGAGGACGTCGAGCGGGTCGTCGAGGCGGTGAACGCGCTGTGACGAAGGTGGCCGTGATCGGCGCCGGCAGCATGGGGAAGCAGCACGTCCGGGTCTATCGCGAGCTCGAGGAGGCCGAGATCGTGGGCGTGGCCGACGCCGACCGCGACGCCGCCCGGCGGGTCGCCGAGCTGCACGGCACGGCCGCCTACACCGACCACCGCGAGCTGCTGGAGCGCGCGCGGCCCGAGGCGGTGTCCGTGGCGGTGCCGACCAGCAGCCACTTCTCGGTGGCGATGGACGCCATCTCCGCGGGCGTCCACGTGCTCGTGGAGAAGCCGATCGCCAACTCGGTCGCCGAGGGCGAGCGCCTGATCGAGGCGGCGCGACGGAGCGGCGTCGTGCTCACGGTGGGACACATCGAGCGCTTCAACCCGGCCATCCTCGAGCTGCGGCAGCGCCTGGAGGCCGGCGCCCTGGGCCGGCCCTACCAGATGCACGCCCGCCGCCTGGGTCCGTTTCCGCAGCGCATCAGGGACGTCGGCGTCGTGGTCGACCTGGCCACCCACGACCTGGACCTGATGTGCTGGCTGGGCGGCAGCGAGCCCGTCCGCCTCTACGCCGAGATCAGTCGCGAGATCCACACAACGAACGAGGACCTGCTCAGCGGCCTCGTTCGTTTCGCGAACGACACGGTCGGGCTCCTCGAGATCAACTGGCTGACGCCGACCAAGATCCGCGAGCTGACCGTCACCGGTGAGCGGGGGATGTTCCGGGCCGACTACCTGACCCAGGACCTCTACTTCTTCGAGAACGGGAGCTCCCCGGACGGCGCCTGGGAGGCCATGAGTCTCCTGCGAGGAGGCGTCAACGAGGGCAGCATGACCCGCTTCGCGCTGCGCCGCCGGGAGCCTCTGGCCGCGCAGTTGGCCGCGTTCCTGGCCGCCGTCAGGGGCGAGTGTGCGCCGGCGGTGACCGGGGCCGACGGCGTGCGGGCGCTCGCCCTGGCGCTGGAGCTGATCAGGTCGGCGCACTCCCACCGCCCGGTGCCGGTGTCGCCATGACGCCCTTCTCGGGCCTGCCCGGCCGGATCGAGGCCCGCGAGGTCGAGGTGGGCGTCGTGGGCCTGGGCTACGTCGGCCTCAGCGCGGCGGTGGCGATCGCACGGGCGGGGCACCGCGTGGTCGGGGTGGACCGCCTGCCGGAGCGGGTGGCGGCGGTGGGCACGGGGTTGTGTCCCATCGCGGGCGAGGAGCCGGGACTGGCCGACCTGCTCGCCGGCGTGGTCGCGGGCGGGGGACTGCGCGCGAGCACGGACTACCGCGCCCTGGCGGCGTGCGAGGTCGTGCTGCTCTGCGTGGACACACCGGTCGAGGAGGACCACCTGCCGCACTACGAGGCGCTCCTGTCTGCGTGCGCGAGCCTCGGGCCGGTGCTCGCGCCCGGCGCGCTCGTCATCGTCGAGTCCACGGTCGGGCCCGGCACGACCTCCGGCCTGGTCTGCTCGGCGCTGGAGCGCGCCACCGGCGGCCGGGAGGGCGTGCGCTTCCACCTGGGCCACTGTCCCGAGCGCGTGATGCCGGGACGGCTGCTCCACAACATCCGCGTGATGGACCGCGTGCTCGGCGCCTGCTCGCCCGCCGCAGCGGCGGCGATGCGCGCGCTCTACGGCACCTTCGTGGAGGGCCGGCTGGACGAGGCCGACACCGTGACCGCCGAGCTGGTCAAGACGGCGGAGAACGCGTACCGCGACGTCGGCATCGCCTTCGCGAACCAGCTGGCGCTGATCTGCGAGCGCGCCGGAGCCGACGTGTGGCGCGTGCGCGAGCTGGTCAACCGCTCGCCCGGCCGGAACGTGCTGCTGCCCGGCTCCGGCGTCGGCGGACACTGCATCCCCAAGGATCCGTGGCTGCTGGCGTCGGTGCTCGGCGAGGACGCCGGCGCTTCCCTCATCGCGGCCGCCCGACGCCTCAACGACTCGATGCCGGGCCACTGCGCGGAGCTGACGGTGGGCATTCTGGGCGAGCACGGCGTCTCACCTGAGGGCGCGGCCGTCGTCGTGCTCGGCGCGAGCTACCTGGAGGAGTCGGACGACACGCGGAACTCGCCGACGGCGACGCTCGTGGGGCTGCTCCAGCAGCTCGGGTGCGGAGTCCGGATCCACGACCCGTTCGTGCCCGGCCACAGCGGCGACGTGATCGACGCCGCGCGCGGGGCCGACTGTGCCGTGGTCATGGTCGCCCACGAGGCCTACCGCCGGATCGACCTGCGCGCGCTCGCCGCGGCGATGCGGCGGCCGCTGCTGGTCGACACGCGCCGGGCCCTCGACCCCGCGGCCCTGCGCGCCGCGTCATTCGCCTTCCGCGTCCTGGGCGCGCCGGCGGCCGCGCCCGCCGGATGGGTGCGCTGAGGCCGTGCGAGAGGAGTTCCTCTCGTTCTCACCTCCCGACGTCGGGGACGAGGAGATCGCGGCGGTCGCCGAGAGCCTCCGCTCGGGGTGGCTCACAACGGGACCTCGCGTGCGCGAGTTCGAGGAGCGGTTCGCGAGCTTCGTGGACGCGCCGGGCGCGGTGGCGCTCAACTCGGCCACCGCCGCCATGCACGTGGCGCTCGCGGTGCTCGGAATCGGGCCCGGCGACGAGGTGATCACGACCACGATGACCTTCTGCTCCAGCGTGCACGTGATCGAGCACCTGGGCGCCCGGCCGGTGCTGGTCGACGTCGAGCCGGACACCCTGAACATCGATCCGGCCTGCGTCCGCGCGGCGATCACCCCCCGGACGCGAGCCATCCTGCCCGTGCACCTCTACGGGCACCCGGTCGACATGGACCCGATCCTGGCGATCGCACGAGAGCACGGGCTGGCCGTCGTCGAGGACGCGGCGCACGCGCTGCCCGCCCGGTACCGCGACCGGATGGTGGGACGTCCCTGCGGCGAGGTCCCCAACCTGGTCGCGTTCTCCTTCTACGCCACCAAGAACCTGACGACGGGCGAGGGCGGCATGCTGACCGGGCCACCGGACCTCCTGGACGCGGCTCGCGTCTGGGCCCTGCACGGCATGAGCCGCGACGCCTACCGCCGGTACACCGCCGACGGGACGTGGCGCTACGACGTCGTGCTGCCCGGCTTCAAGTACAACATGCCGGATCTCCAGGGCGCGATCGGCCTCGTGCAGCTGCGGAGGCTGCCGGAACTGCAGGCCCGGCGCAGCGAGATCGTGGAGCGCTACCACGACGCCTTCCGGACCCTCGCGGGCGTCGAGGTGCCGGTGGAGCGCCCCGAGGTCCAGAGCGCTCGCCACCTGTACGTGCTGCGTGTGGACGGCGAGCGTCTGGGCTGCGACCGTGCCGAATTCGTCCGCGAGCTGGCGAGCCGGCGGATCGGCTCCAGCGTTCACTTCATCCCGATCCACCACCACACGTACTACCGCGGGAAGTACGGCTACACGGAGGGCTCCTTTCCCGTGGCGGATCGCGAGTTCGAGCGCATCGTGTCGCTGCCGCTGAGCCCGGCCCTCTCGAACGCCGACGTGGATGACGTGATCCAGGCCGTCAGCGAGATCGTCGAGCTGGGTGGACGCTCCCGTTCGGAGATTTACCGTGGCTCGTGACCGCGATCGCGGCGGGCCGCGAACGAGCCGGCAGCGCCCCCAGCGTGGCCGCGATGATCTTCAGGTCCGTCCAGAAGCTGCGCCGGTCGAGGTACTCCAGCTCGAGGCGCAGCTTGTCGGGCATGATGACCGTTCTGTAGAGGGCCTCCGGATCCTCACCGCCGAGGAGCTCCTCCTCGTTGCGGTAGGTCACCGACGCTGCGCCGGTGATGCCGGGCCGCACGCAGAGCACGCGGCGCTGCTCCGGAGTGTAGAGGCGCACGTAGTTCGGATGCTCGGGGCGCGGTCCGACGAGGCTCATGTCGCCGCCCAGCACGTTGAGGAACTGCGGCAGCTCGTCCAGCTTCGTCCGCCGCAGCACGCGGCCGACGCGGGTGACCCTCGTGTCGCCGGCGGCCGTGATCACTCCCCCCGCCCGGTCGGCGCCCGTGAACATGCTCCGGAACTTGCAGATCCGGAAGATCTGGCCGTAGCGACCCACGCGCCAGCCGCGGTAGAGCACCGGCCCTCCGCTCTCGAGCAGGATCGCCAGTGCGACGGCGAGCGTGATCGGAAGCGTCAGGAGCAGGGCGGCGGCCGCCGCCGCCACATCGAACGCGCGTTTGGCAATGGAGAGAGCCAGGTGGTCTTGAGAACGCTCTGCAGGGTGGTCACTCGACATGGCGGCCAATAATGTAGCGGCCCTGCCCGGATTTCGTTTCGGGGGGGCGACGCGCCGACTCGGAGTCGGGGCCCGGCGGTACCTGCCAGGCATCCTGGTCGAGCTGGCGCTGATCACCGTCATCCTGGCCGGCTTCCAGCTCTCGGGCTACGGACGCCAGCCGGTCTGGTTCAACAACGTTCCCCTCGGCCTCGCCTTCGTGTGCCTCGCCTGGGGCGCCGCCGAGGCCCGCTTCCGGCTGTACCGGCGCGTGTGGACCGTGGCTGGATTCCCCGACGCCAAGGCGATCGGCTGGGCAGTGATCGAGGCGACGGTCCTGATCACGCTGGCCAACGCCGCCCTGCCCGACTCGATCCGGCCGTTCCGGTACCTCGCGCCGCCGCTGGCGGCGCCGGCCATCGCCGCCGCGATCGCGATCTACCGGCTGTGGCCGCGGATTCGCGTCGTGGCCCGGCGCGACACCAGGCGCGTGCTGGTGGTGAGCCCTGACGGGCAGGCGTTTCCGCTGGTTCGCTGGATGGTGCAGCACTCACCGTCCGGGTGGGAGCCCGTGGCGATCCTGACGGCGAGTCCCGACGAGTTCGGCAAGACCGTCCACGGCGTCCCGGTGGCGGGTTCCATCGACGAGATCGCGCACTGGAAGGACGTGTACCAGGCCGACGCCGTCGCGTTCGTGCCGCGCGGGCCGCTCGAGCCCCGCTGGAAGGAGCTGGTCTCCTGGTGCCTGGAGTCGGACCTGTCCGTCCTGGTGGTTCCGGAGTTCGGCGAAGTGCTGCACGGGCGGCCGCAGGAGGCCTCCCTGCGAACGCTCAACGCCGACGACCTGGTGGGCCGCGCGAGACGCGACATCGAGCTGGAGAGCGCCCGGGGCGCCGTCTCCGGCCAGACGGTGCTGGTCAGCGGGGCGGCGGGCTCGATCGGGTCCGAGCTGTGCCGGCTCCTGGTCAGGCTCGAGCCGCGCCGGCTGGTCCTGGTGGACAGCAACGAGAGCGGCCTCTTCGACGTGGCGTCGGAGCTGGCACGGCTGGCGCCGGACGTGGAGCTGCGGGAGGCGCTGGTCTCGATCGTGGAGCTGAAGCCGCTGCAGCAGGTGTTCACGCAGGAGCAGCCCGGCATCGTCTTCCACGCCGCCGCCTACAAGCACGTGCCCATGCTGGAGGCCCACCCGGAGCAGGCCGTCCAGACCAACGTCCTCGGCACCTACAACACGCTGCTGTGCGCCGAGCGCGCCGGCACGCGGTGCTTCGTCCTCGTCTCGACGGACAAGGCGGTTTCGAGGCAGTCGATCATGGGGGCGAGCAAGCGGCTGTGCGAGATGCTGGTGCTCGGCTTCGGAGGCCGCATGAGCAGCTGGGCCGTCCGCTTCGGCAACGTGGTCGGCAGCCGCGGGAGCGTGGTGCCGATCTTCGAGCGCCAGATCAGCGCCGGCGGCCCGGTGACGATCACCCACCCCGACTGCACCCGGTACATGATGACCATCAGGGAGGCCGCCTCCCTGGTCATCTCCACTCTCTCGGTGGGCCGCCCCAGCCGGCTCTACATGCTCGACATGGGCGAGCCGATCTCGATCGACCGTCTGGCACGCTCCCTCATCCGCTCGCGCGGCCTGCGGCCCGACACGGACATCCAGGTCGTCTACACCGCGCTGCGGGCCGGCGAGAGCCTGCACGAGGAGCTGCTGGCCGACGACGAGGCCTGGCGGCCGACGTCCGAGCCGGCGGTCCGTGAGGTCGTGTCGCCGGCGCCGCTTCGCCGCGCCGAGCTGGCCAGGCTGCTGCACCTCATGGGCGAGACGCTGGACGCGGGAAGCCGCGACGAGCTCGTGGACCTGCTCAGGAAGGCCGTCACGACGGGGGACGCCGGCCGGGCCGGCGGCAACGGACGCGCCGTGGCCGGGCCCGCCGAGCGTGTCGACCTGACCGCCCGAGATCAGCCCGCCCCGGGCCGTAACAGCCCCGTCTCATAGGCGACGGAAGGGAGCCGGACAGCCGGCGGTTCGACCAACCATGCCCCTCCAGCGGCCGGTGCCCATCTCCGTGCTCGACCTGGCCCCGATCGGCAGCGGGCAGCGTCCCGGCCAGGCCCTCCGCAACAGCATCGACCTGGCCATCCACGCCGAGCGCTGGGGCTACCGGCGTCACTGGGTCGCCGAGCACCACAACATGCCGGGCGTCGCGAGCTCCGCGCCCGCCGTGCTGATCGCGCACCTGGCCTCGGCCACCACGACGATCCGGGTCGGCTCGGGCGGCGTGATGCTGCCCAACCACGCCCCGCTGGTCGTCGCCGAGCAGTTCGGGATGCTCGAGGCCATCCACCCCGGCCGCATCGACCTGGGGATCGGCCGAGCGCCGGGCACCGACCCGGTCACGGCGGCGGCGCTCCGCAGGACTGCGGGCCCGCTGTCCGCCGACGAGTTCCCCGAAGAGCTGGCCGAACTGGTCGCGTTCTTCGAGGGAGCGTTCCCCGGCGGGCATCCGTACAGCCGGATCCGCGCCGTGCCCGGCGAGGGCGACATGCCGGAATTGTGGCTGCTCGGGTCGACCGGCTACAGCGCCCAGGCCGCCGCGTACCTCGGGCTGCCGTTCGCGTTCGCGCACCACTTCAGCCCCGCCAACACCGAGCCCGCCCTGCGGCTGTACCGGGAGAGGTTCCGGCCGTCGGGCTCGCTCGCCGAGCCGTACGCGCTGGTGGCCGTGGCGGTCGTCTGCGCCGACACGGACGAGCGGGCGGCGTGGCTGCACGGCTCCAGCCGGCTGTCGGTCCTGCGCCTCCGCTCAGGCACCCCCGGGCCGCTGCCGACCCCAGAGGAGGCCGCCGACTACCCGTACACGCCGGACGAGCGAGAGCGCGCCCGCGCCTTCACCGCCGACCACGTGGTGGGCGGACCGGAGACGGTCCGGCGCGGGCTCGACGAGCTGCTCGCGCGCACCCGGGCGGACGAGCTGATGATCACGACGAACGTGCACGACCACGGCGGACGCCTGCGCTCGTTCGAGCTGGTCGCCCACCTGGCGGGCGTCGCCGCGATCCCCGGCTAGGCGCCGCAGCCGCCCCCGATCTGACCGGTGACCGTGGAGACCTTCTGCGTCCTGCCGCGCCGGTACAGGTAGAGGCCGTCGCTGGCCGCCATCCACACGCCGTTGACGTCGCCGATCACCGACCGGATCGGCGGCTCCTCGCCGTAGCCCGGTTTCGGCGGCTCCTTCGGGAGGTTGAGCAGTTCCGTCCCGTGCATCTGGCCGTCCACGAGCCAGACCTGGAACGCGTCCTCGGTCGACGTGACCACCACGGGGTGGCCGTCGGCGTCGAAGCCGGCCACCTGGGCGAACTCCCCATCCTGCGAGAACCAGGCCGTCGTGACGCCCGTGCCCAGGTCGAGCCGGAGGATCGTCACGGTGGCGCCCTGCGGAACCGACGGCGCGCCGGTGCCCCAGGCGGCGCCTCCGCCGACGTTCTGCCAGTAGCCGCCGCTCGCGATCTGCCGCTCGCTCGTGCCGGCATACGGGAAGAACCAGAGCCCGGCGGCGAACGGGGTCTGCGTCGCAGGCGGCACGGCGTAGGCGCCGTCCGCGGCGGCCTCCAGCAGTCCCCACGGCGGCCCGCCGGAGGCCCAGTTGAACCTGGCCGCACTGGCGGCGTACCACCCCGGTCCGTTCAGGCGCGGACCGATCGGCGTTTCGGCGCCACTGGACGCGCTGACGAGGTGGAAGTCCGAGTCCCTGCCGCTCCAGTAGACGAACCGGGTGCCGTCGGGTGTGATCGCCGAGCGGCGCACCGACAGCCACCGGTGGACCGCGCGGTCGTAGGTCAGGCCGCCATATTCGTAACGCGTCGCGTCGCTGGTGTTGCTCCCCGGATCAGACGTGAACTCCGCCGTCGGAAAGCCGACGAACCCGCCGCTGCCCGGCGCGTTCGAGGAGATCGGCAGGCGGCACGTCAGGTCGGCGACCAGCGAGTCGGCGCCGGGCGACAGGAAGGTCCCCGCCGGGGAGGCGTTCGCCGGGCTCCGGTGGGCGGTCGCCGCCGGGCGCGCGCGGAGGCGGAGCGTCACGGGGACGGCCACCGCGGCGACCACGAGCAGCGCGACGACGCCGATGGACACGATCTTCAGCCAGCTCGGCCAGAGCCCGATTCGCGTCGCGATCGCGCGCAGCAGGTTCGCCATCTCACGCCGTGCAACGCGGGCCGAGATGGGTGAGTTACTACTGGGCGCCCGGCTGCACGAGACCCGTCTCGTAGGCGACCACCACCGCCTGCACGCGGTCGCGCAGCTCCAGCTTGGACAGGATCCGCGCGACGTGCGTCTTCACGGTCGCCTCGCTCAGGTGCAGGCGCGCTGCGAGCTCGGCGTTGCTCAGGCCCCTGGCCATCAGCGTCAGCACCTCGCGCTCCCGCGCCGTCAGCGCCGACAGCTCCCGCGGCGGGACGGCGACCGCCTGGTCGCGGCGCACGAACCGCTCCACCAGCCGGCGGGTGATCGACGGCGCGAGCAGCGCGTCTCCCGCGGCCACCATGCGGACCGCCGCGACGAGGTGCTCCGGCGACACGTCCTTGAGGAGGAAGCCGCTGGCTCCCGCCTCCAGCGCCGCGTACACGTACTCGTCCAGGTCGAAGGTCGTGAGCATGATGACGCGGCACGCGGCGCCGTTTCCGACGATGCGCCGGGTGGCCTCCAGGCCGTCCAGACGCGGCATGCGCACGTCCATCAGCACCACGTCGGGGCGCAGCCGGCGGACCGCCGCGATCGCCTCCTCCCCGTCCCCCGCCTCGGCGACGACCTCGATCCCGTCCTCCGTCTCCAGGATCAGCCGGAAGCCGACGCGCACGAGCGCCTGGTCGTCCGCGATGACGACGCGCAGCGGCCCGTTCACGCCGTCTCCATCGGCAGCCGAGCGCGGACCGCGAAGCCACCGTCCGGCAGCGCGCCGGCCTCCACGTCGCCGCCGTAGGCCGCCACTCGCTCCCGCATGCCCAGCAGGCCGCGGCCGGAGCCCGCCGCGTTCGCCGGGCCCGCGGGCCCGCCGCCGTCCACGACGGCCAGCCGCAGGTCGCGGTCTCCGTACTCCACCAGCACCTCCGTGCGCGCGCCGGCCGCGTGCTTCATGACGTTGGTCAGCGCCTCCTGGACGACACGGTAGGCCGTCAGGTCCAGCCCCGGCGGCAGCGGCCGAGGCGTGCCCAAGACGCGGAGGTCGACCGGCACGCCGGCCGCGTCGATCCGACCGACCAGCGCCTGCAGCTGACCCAGGCCGGGCTGCGGCGCCAGGACGAGTTCCTCTGGCCGCTCCGCGAGCACGCCCAGGAGGCGCCGGAGCTCGGTCAGCGCGTCCCGCCCGCTGCCCTCGACCTCGCGCATGGCTTCGCCCGCCCGATCGGGCTGGCGCGACACCAGCCGTCGCGCCGCCCCGGCCTGGACGACCATCACGCTCACGCTGTGCGCGATCACGTCGTGCAGCTCGCGGGCGATGCGCGCCCGCTCGTCGGCGACGGCCACCCGCGCGACGAGCTCCCGCTCGCGCTCGGCCTCGCGCAGCCGCGCCGAGCGTTCGCGCATCGCGATCCCGGCCACCCAGACGCCGAGCCCGATGACCAGCTCCAGCCCCCACGCCGGCAGCGGCGGATTCGCGCCCGGAAAGAGGACGAGCAGGACGAGCGACGTGCCCGCGAGAGCGGCCAGCGCGAGGAGGGGCCGCGAGCCGTACGCACCGGCCGAGTACAGCCCGAGGAACAGCGCGACCACCACGCCGAGCGCCGGCGGCTGCAGGGTCGCCAGGGCGCACAGGAACTGCACGACGTAGCAGGCGAGCGGGAAGCGCCGGCGCCAGATCAGGGGCAGGGTGGCGCCGGCCACCGCGGGCAGGCGCACCGCCTGCTCCGGTCCAGCGGAGAGCACCTGCGCCGAGGCGGCGGCGAACAGCGCGACGGCCGTGGCGGCGTCCACGACGCGCGGGTCGAGGCCGCGCAGACGCCGCCACGCCGATCGGAGAGCCGCCACAGCCGAAGCGTAGCCGCGGTCCGGCCGGGACGGCGTCGGCCCCGCGGCGGACGCGGCATACATCCGCAGGATGACGGCACGCGAAGACCATCCCGCGGACGGATCCGGATTCCGCATCGCGGCCGACTGCCCGGGCACCCCCTCGCGGAGACGCTTCGGGCATGGAAATGCGAGTTCGACCCACCCCCGAGCGGCCTGGTCCAGCACTGCTGTTCGGGGCGGCGCTGCTCACCGCGGGCCCCGCCGCCATCCACTTCGCCGTCGCGCCGGTGCACTTCGAGGAGTACGGGCCGTTCGGCCTGTTCTTCGTCACCGTGGGCGCGCTTCAGCTCGCCGCGGCCGCGGCCATGCTCTTCCGGCCCTCGCGCCGGCTGTTCCTGGTGGCGGCGGCGGGCACGGCCGGCCTCATCGGCCTGTACCTGGTCTCCCGCACCGTCGGGGTGCCGGTGGGACCGCACCCGTGGCGGCCGGAGATGGTCGGGTTTCCCGACATCGCGTGCACGGCCATGGAGCTCGTCGCCCTCCCGCTGTTCGCGGTGGCCGCGTTCCGGCGGCCCAGGCCGCGCCGGCGGCACCCGGTCCGCGTCGCGCTGGCCGCGGCGCCCGCGACCCTGCTCGCGGTCGCGCTCACGTACGTGGGCACGGGCACGGCCAGCGCCGGTATGCCGGCGGCCTACAGCGTCGCCCCGGCGGTCTCGGGCCAGCCCTCCACCAGCGTCGACCTGCTGACCGCGCCTCCCGGGGACGAGCCGGTGCGCACCTTCACGCTGACCGCCCGCGTCGCCCGCGTCGACGGCCGGGACGCGTGGACCTACGACGGCTCGGTGCCGGGACCTGAGCTGCGCGTGGTCCAGGGCGACCGGCTGCGCGTGACGCTGGTCAACCACCTGCCGGCGTCCACGACCATCCACTGGCACGGCGTGCCCGGGCTGCCCAACGCCGAGGACGGCGTCGCGGGCATCACCCAGCAGGCCGTGGCGCCCGGCCACTCGATGACGTACGAGTTCATCGCGAGCGCCCCGGGCACGTACTGGTACCACTCGCACCAGGACACCGGCAACCAGGTCTCGCGCGGGCTCTACGGCGTGCTGGTGGTCGAGCCGCGAACCGGCCCGACCGAGGATCGCGACTACACGGTCGTCCTCCACAACGGAGTCGCTGGAGGGGTCGCCGCGAACGGGACGTCCGAACTGCATCTCGCGGGCCGGCCGGGCGAGCGGGTTCGTCTGCGCCTCGTGAACGCGGTCTCGCCCGGCATGGACGGCACGCCCGAGGCGCCCGTGCTCCTGGGCGCGCCCTACCGGGTGGTGGCGCTGGACGGCCGCGACCTGATCCAGCCAGAGGAGCTGGGCCCGCAGCGGATCCCGATCGGCATGGGCCAGCGGGCGGACCTGGTTTTCACCATGCCGGCCTCGGGCGCCGTGCGGCTGGTCGACACCGAGAGCCAGATCCACTCGTCCGGCGTGCAGAGCGCCATCGGCTCGTTCGCGGGCGCCGCGAGCCTGCCGTCGGTGACCGTCGGCGAGGGGACGCGACCCGCCTCGCCGCGGCTGGACGCCCTGCCGGCCTTCGACCCCCTCCAGTACGGCGCGCCCGCAGCCGACCCGGTTTCGGCGGCGCACGTGGACGCCTCGTACCCGATCGTCATCTCGGAGCAGCCCGGCTTCCACAACGGCAGCATCCAGCTGGTCCACGAGATCAACGGTGCCGCGTCGCCGAACATCCCGCCCATCACGGTGCGCCAGGGCCAGGTGGTGCGCCTGCACATCGTCAACGACACGGCCGAGTACCACCCGATGCACCTGCACGGCCACACGATGTCGGTCCTGAGCCGGAACGGCGAGCCCGTCACGGGCAGCCCGGTGCGGCTCGACTCGGTCCTGGTCGGCCCCAACGAGACGTGGGACGTGGTGTTCCTGGCCGACAACCCCGGCCTCTGGATGTTCCACTGCCACGTCCTGCTCCACGCGTCGTTCGGCCTGACGATGCCGATCGACTACGCGGGCATCACCACGCCGTTCACGATGGGCACCCGCTCGGGCAACATGCCCGAATGACGCCGGACGTTATCCTCAGGGGGCATGGACGGGGCCATGACGCCCCTGGGGGTACTCCGGTGAAGTTCTACCTCTTCGGCAGCCTGAGCGGTCAGAAGCGACGCGCCCGGGACATCGACCTGGTGGTCGAGCTCGAGGACGGCGAGGCGGTCGAGAGCGCGATGACCGCCGTCGCCGCGATCGGGCCGCGGGTGCGCAAGCCGATCGAGCTGTGGCTCTCCCACCACGAGACCGAGCCCAACCTGGCCGGCAACTACGACTACCGGAGCGAGCGGTGGGCGTTCTGGCGCCGGCCCGGCCTGCCCGGCTTCTTCCGCGGACTGGAGGCGGTGACGCTCGACCACGTGGTGAGGCTGGCGCTCGCCGCCGGCCCGTACGGGCCAGGTCGCCGGGGCGGCACCCCGGAGGTCGCGAGCACCCCGGGCTGCACGGTGCGGCGGGCGGCGGACGGCTGGCGGTACGAGCTCGGCGACGAGGCCGGCGGCCCGTACGAGGGCCCGCTGGAAGCCGCCGCGGCGGCGGAGGCGGCGGCCAAGGCGAACGGCCGGCTGGGCCCGATCGACGTCCTCTGGTTCCAGCTGGGCTAGAAGTCCCTCCCCCCTCGCGGGGGAGGAGGGCCCCCAGGGCCCGGAGGGGGGCTTTGATGGACGACCGTGCTCTGTTCGGCCCTGCTGGAGGGTGCATCCCCCACCCCCTTCCCCCCCTCCCCCGCGAGCGGTGGAGGGGAAGGCTCGCTCGCTTCGCTTTGCTCGGGCCTCGGTGCTCTGCGCTGCGGGTGCTTACATCCCCAGCATGGCTCGGGCGCGCAGCGCGATCGCGACCGCCACGCGGGTCTCCGGGTCGTCCAGCGAGAGCCCGGTCAGCGTCTCGATCCGCTCGATCCGGTACGTCATCGAGTTGATGTGGATGCCCAGCGCCCGCGCCGCCGCCCGTCGCACCCACCGCGACGTGACCAGCGCCTCCAGCGTCTCCAGCAGCGGCGTCTCGCGCGACTCCGCGTACTTCAGCAGCGACCCCAGCACCTCGCCCACGAACCCCCGCAGCGCTTCGGGCGACTGCACCTCGAGCAGGAGCCGGAACGCGCCCAGCGACCGGTAGGACATGACGCGGGCCCGCGCTCCCGCGCGCCGCGACAGCCGCAGCGCCTGGCGCGCCTCCACGTGGGACCGGGCCAGCTCTGCCACCGACTTGGCCAGGTTGCCGATGCCCACCGACGCCGTCGCCGGCCGCAGGACCGGCGCCGTCGCGGTCACCAGCGTCGCCGCCAGCCGCTCTGCCGCCGGGAGGTCGGGGATGGCCTCTTCGGGCACGATCACCACCGCGCTGGCCGACCGGACCACCGTCAGGGCGCCCGGCACCCGCCGCCGCACCAGGTCGGTCAGCGCCGCGTCCAGGCGGTCCTGGCGCACGCGCGTCGCCATCTCCGCCTCCGAGCGCGGGTCGTCGGGCTCCAGCACCACCACCCACGCGTGGTGCGGGAGCCGGTGCCCGAGTCGCTCCGCCTGGCGCGCCAGCCGCTCGGCCTCCTCCGCGTCCAGGCCCCCCGCCAGCACCTCCTCGACCAGGTCGCCGCGGAGGCGCCGCTCGACCTCCGCCGCCGCCCGCTCCTTCGACAGCTCGACGGCGAGCACGGTCGAGCCGTGCTCGAGTGCCCGGCGCCGGCCGTCCTCCTCGACCGGTCCCTCCCCGACCGCCACCGCGAGCACGCCGAGCAGGTCGGCGCCGGCCCGCACGGGAACCAGGTCGAACGGGCGAGCCGGCCGGCCCGCGGACACTCGGACTTCGCGCGCGCCCAGGCTGAGCACCGCAGGCGGGAGCTGGATGCGCGGCGGCAGGCGCTCCGCCGACTCGCCCGTGCCGCGGATCCGGAAGCCGTCGGCCGAGTAGAGCGCGGCGCGGCCTCCCGCCAGCGTGCCCACCGCCTCCAGGATGGTCGGGATGCCGGCGCCCTCGAGCGAGAGCCGGGTGAAGCGCTCGTGGATGTCGTGCGAGCGCTGGATCTCGCTCAGCTGGGTCTCGAGGCTGCGGTGCATCTCGCTGCGCTCGAGGATCCCCGCCACCTGGCCCGAGATCGCGCGCAGGAAGTCGATGTCCTCCGGCGAGAACTCGCGGCGCTCGACCGACTGCACGTTCAGGACGCCGACCAGCCGCGGCCCCGACTCGATCGGGACCGACAGCATCGAGGTGAAGCGCTCCTCGTCCAGGCCCGGGATCCACTGCCAGTGCGGCTCGAGCGCCACGTCGAGCACGCGGGTGGGCTGGCGCGTCTCGGCCACCCAGCCGGTCACCCCCTCCCCGACGCGCATCACGACCCGTCCGACCATGCGCTCGTTCAGGCCGTTGGTGGCCGTCAGCGTGAGGTCACGGCCGCCCGGGTTCAGCAGGTAGAGGGAGCAGACGTCCGTGTCGATCGCGGACGTGGTCTCGCGGATGATGAGCTGGACGAGCTCGTCGGAGTCCACGGTCGAGGCAGCCGACAGCGACAGGCGCTGCAGGAACTCCAGCTCTCGCAGCGCCAATCCAGGGTCGCGCTCTCGCGAGGCGTGCATCCGCACGCCTCCTACGGTAGCTTCACACGGGTCGTCCCGGCTCGTGCGAACGACACGTACGGCTTCCGGCCCCATCGTGTGATGCGCACGAGCGCGACGATGGCGGACGCTACGCGGAGGCGGCCTCGCTGCCGCCGCTGTCCCGCGCGCGGCGCCAGGCCACCGCCAGCTGATCCGGGTCGAACCGGGACTTCGGGATGTACTCCGAGGCGCCGCACTGGGTCCCGCAGCCGTCGTCGTGGTCCCAGGTCGACAGCAGCAGCACGACCGGCGTGGTGGTGTGCGCCTGCGAGCGGATGCGACGCGTCGCTTCGATACCGTCGATCCCCGGCAGGTTGATGTCCATCAGCACCAGGTCGGGCTGCAGCACGCCCGCCGCCAGGACGGCCTCCTCGCCGCTGCCGGCCTCGCCGACCGCCTCGAAGCCGTCGCTCGCGTCGATCACGGCCCGGGCCACTCGCCGGAAGGGCACCAGGTCGTCGACGATCAGCACGCGTACAGCCACCTTGACACGCACACTACGCTGGCTGGGCACTCGGGGGTAACCGTGCCTGCACCACACGTGGTGGTGGGGGCAGCCACCGCCCGAGCCCCGCTGGCGAGAGTGCCTATGCTTGCCATGGGGTGCCCATACGCCTGCTGATCGGCGAGGACCACTACCTGGTCCGCGAGGGAGTTCGCCGGCTGCTCGAGTCCTCCACTGAGGTGGACGTCGTGTCGGCCTGCACCGACCTGCCCTCGCTGGAGTCCGCCGTCCTGCAGCACGAGCCGGACGTCGTCCTGACCGACATCCGGATGCCGCCCACCGAGACCGACGAGGGGGTGCGGCTGTCCGAGTGGCTCCGCCAGGTCCGCCCCAACACCGGCGTCGTCGTCCTGAGTCAGTACGCCGAGGCCGCGTACGCGCTGGCGCTGTTCGAGCGCGGCTCCGCGGGCAGGGCGTACCTGCTCAAGGAGCGCGTCTTCGACCTGGCCCAGCTGCTGCACGCCATCCAGGAGGTGGCGCACGGCGGCTCGGTCATCGACCCCAAGGTCGTCGAGCAGCTGGTCGCTGCCCGATCGCGCATCCCCGAGCCGCTCCTGGACTCGCTGACGCCGCGCGAGCGGCAGGTCCTCGCCGAGGTCGCAGAGGGCCACAACAACGCAGCCATCGCGGCCGAGCTCTTCCTGACGGAGCGGGCCGTCGAGAAGCACATCAACTCGATCTTCTCGAAGCTCAACCTGTCCGAGGCGCAGGACGTCCACCGCCGCGTCAAGGCCGTCCTGCTCTTCCTGGCCAAGGAGTCGTCAGCACCCGACGACCGCTGAGCAATGACCCGCGCACGCCGGGCGGCGGCGCGCATACTTGCTGCAGAAAGGAGCTGGCGCGGAGGCAAACGCTCGCCGAGCGTCGACCGAGGCGCCGGCCGGACAGCGTCGGAGACCGTTGCGTTCAGGTGGGGGGACGGAACGTGTACCGCAGCGATGCGGTGGCCCTGCTGCAGCTCGCCGCAGTGCTGGAGGCGGTTGCACTCGTGGCGTTGCTCGTCGCCGGGCTCGCCGGGTTTCGGGTGTCGCGGCGCCAGGCAGGGAGGCTGGCGGCGATCGACTTCGTCCGCGCCACGTTCGCGTTCCGCCTGGCGGAGGGCGACCGGCCGGACGAGCTGCTGCCCCAGCTCGTGGGGGCGCTGAGCCACGCGTTCGCGCTGGACGCCGCCGAGGTGTGGCTGGTCGCCGAGGACGGCTTCTTCCTCACCGCCGCGGAGCCGGCGCGGAACGGGACGCTGCCCAGCGTGCCGCCGCTCGAGCGCGTGCTCCAGGGCGGCCCGGTCTGGGGCGGGGCGTGGGTCGGCGCGTGGCTGCCCGAGCTGCTCGAGGCGTGGCCGGATGCGACGGTGCGCGTCGCACCGGTGGTCCAGGCCGATCGTCTGCTGGGACTCATCGTGGTCGCGAGGACGCGCGGGGGCTGGCGGCTCGCCGGCGAGGCCGACATGACGCTGGAGGAGCTCGCTCGCGAGGTCGGCCACGCCATCCACAAGGCGACGCTGGACGCCGCGCTCCAGGAGTCGCTGCGGCGCCTGCAGCAGCAGGCCGACGACCTGTCCGCCTCGCGCGTTCGCATCGTCGTCTCCGCGGACGCCGAGCGGCGCCGGATCGAGCGGAACCTGCACGACGGCGCCCAGCAGTACCTGGTCGCGCTCGGCGTCAAGGTGCGGCTGCTGCAGCGCCTGCTCGACCGCGACCCGGCCGGCGCGCGCGAGATCAGCGACGAGCTGGCCAACGACGTCGAGCGCTCGATCGAGGCGCTCCGGACGCTGGCCCGCGGGATCTACCCGATGCTCCTCGGCCGGGGCGGCCTGGGCCCGGCCCTGGCCGAGGCCTGCCGGCGGGCGGACATCCGCGCTCGCCTGCAGCTGGCCAGCCTGCCCCGCCAGTCGGCTGAGATCGAGGCTGCCGTCTACTTCTGCTGCGTCGAGGCCCTCCAGAACGCCGCCAGGCACGCCGGTCCGCGGGCCGAGGCCACGGTGCGCCTCTGGCTGGAGGACGAATCCCTGCGCTTCGAGGTGGCCGACGACGGCGTCGGCTTCGCGGACGGTCTGGCCAGCCGTGGCGCCGGCCTCACCAACATGAGCGACCGCATCGGCGCGCTCGGCGGCTCACTGGAGGTCGAGTCCGCGCCGGGCGCCGGCACCCGCGTGCGCGGCACGGTGCCGGTCCGTGCCTCGGACGAGCGCCTCCAGGCATGATCAGCACGTGACCCCCATCGTGATCGCGGCGGCTGCCGCGGTAGTCCTGATCCTGATCCTCGTCGTCCTGGTGGTGGTGATACGGGCGGTGCGGGCGCGGTCGCGGCCGCGCTGGCCCCAGGCCCTGCCCAGCCACGTCCCCCTCTCGCCCACGGCGATCGTGTGCCCGTTTTGCAAACGTGAATACGACCCCCCGGAGACCGGGGATCGCTGCCCGGGGTGCGGCGCGGCCGCGCCGCGGAAGCGCTAGCTGCGGACCTCGATCGGCCGCAGCCCCGCCTCGATCTCGGCGCGCCGGCCCTCCAGGAACGGCGGTAGCGCCAGGTGCTCGCCGAGGGTCTCGACCGGCTCGTCCGAGGCGAAGCCGGGACCGTCGGTCGCGATCTCGAACAAAACGCCGCCGGGCTCACGGAAGTAGATGGAGCGGAAGTAGAAGCGGTCGATCACCGGCGTGACGTTGAGACCGGCGGCCGCGATGCGCTCCCGCCACTCGCGGTGCTCCTCGTTGCTGGGCGTGCGGTACGCCACGTGGTGGACGCCGCCGATCCCCTCCCGGCCCAGCGCGGGCCGCGCGGGCGCGATCACACGCACCTGGGCGCCGGGGCCGCCCTCGCCCATCTCGTAGACCGTCACGGTGCCGGAGCCGTCGGGGAGCCGCGCGACGCCGGCGCGCCGGAAGCCCAGGAGCCGCGTGAGCACCGTCTCCGTGCCGCCGGGATCCGCCGAGGTGATCGTCACGTCGTGCACGCCCGTGATGCCGTGCTCGGCGGGCACGGTCGACCGCGCCCAGGGGTGCCCGCCGGGGCGCCCGCCATCGTCCACCAGTTCCAGGCGCTGGCCCTCCGGGTCCGTGACCGGCAGCACGCCGTGGCCGTCGCGCTCCTCGACGGGATCGTGGGCCACGCTGAGGTCGTCCAGCCGGCTCTCCCACCACGCGAGCGCCGACGCACCGGGGACACGGAGGGCGACCGGCGCGATCGTGCCGGCGCCCGGGATCCGCGGCGGGTTGTGCGGCCAGTCGAAGAACGTGACCTCGGTGCCGGGCGACCCGGTCTCGTCGCCGTAGAAGAGGTGGTACGCCTTGACGTCGTCCTGGTTGACCGTCTTCTTGACGAGCCGCAGGCCGAGCGCCTGCGTGTAGAAGCGGACGTTGCCGGACGCGTCGCCGCTGATCGCCGTCACGTGGTGGATGCCGGGAATCTCCATGTCCATTTGGCCTCGCGCTCACTGTACCCGGGACCGTCCGAAGGCGCAGCGGAGGCGGAGCACGCAGCCCTCGCAGGCGGGCCGGCGGGCCCGGCACACCGCGCGGCCGTGGGCGATGAGCGCCAGGTGCAGGTCGTACCGGACGTCCGGCGGCACCAGGTCGCGGAGCAGCGCGTGCGCCCGCGCCGCCCCGGCCGAGACCGGCACCCAGCCGAGGCGCGTGGCCACGCGGTGGACGTGCGTGTCCACCGGGAACGCCGGTCGGGCCAGCGAGAACGTGAGCACGCAGGCCGCGGTCTTGAGGCCGACCCCCGGCAGGGACGTCAGGTACGCCTCGACGGCGCCGTCGTCGAGCTCGTGCAGGCGTGTGAGGTCGAGGCGGCCCTCCCGCTCGGCGACGATGGCGAGGATGCGCTGGATGCGGACCGTCTTCTGGTCGGCGATCCCGCCCATGCGGATGGCGTCGGCCACCGCTGCGGCCGGCGCGGCGAGCACGGCCTCCCACGTCGGGAAGCGGCCAACCAGCGAGGCGAACGCGCGCTCCGAGTTGCGGTCCGACGTGTGCTGCGACAGGACGGTGGCGACCAGCTCGTCGAGGACGGGCAGGCTCGGCTTCGGCTCGAACGGGCCCTGCTCCCCGCGCAGGAGACGGAGGACCGCGCGGACCTCGCCGGCGTCGACCTTCAGCTGACCGCCGCCCTCAGCGTGGCCTCGAAGCCGGCGGCGCCGTCGTGCTGGGCGAACGGGCCGACCAGCGGGAGCGTGCACCCCGCGTCCCGGTAGCGGCGGACCGCGTCCCGGATCGCCTGCTCGTCGCCCAGCCCGGCCAGCTCGTGCAGCATGGCGTCCGTGATCTCACCGCGCGCGAGCGCCTCGGCGAAGCCGCTGGCGTCCAGCATCCTGCGGTAGTAGGGCAGGCCGGCGTATCGCTCGAAGCGGCCGCGAAACACCTTGCGGGCGCCCTCCACGTCGGTGGTCAGACTGGCGTCCAGCGCTGCGACGATCTCGAAGCCGTCGAGCGGCTTCCCGGCCCGCTCGCGTCCGGCGCGCACGCGGGGCACGACCTCGCCGGCGATGTAGCGCGGCGAGCACATCCAGAGCGCGACGCCGTCGGCCAGCTCGCCCGCCAGCTCCAGCATGCGCGGGCCGAGGGCCGCGATCAGGATGGGCAGGTCCGCGCGGCGCGGCGCGGTGTAGGACGCGCGAGCGCTGAACTGGGCGCCCTCGAACTGGACGGCCCCCTCCGCGAGCAGCGTCCGGACGATCGTCAGGTACTCCCGCATCGCCTGCGCGGGCCGCTCAAGGCGCAGGCCCCACAGCGACTCGACCGTGACCTGGTGGCTGACGCCGATGCCGAGCCGGAAGCGCCCGCCCGACAGCTCGTCGAGCGTGGCGGCCATCTGCGCCATCGCCGTGGGATGGCGGGTGTAGATCGGGAACACGTACGAGCCGAGGCCGACGCGCCGCGTGACCCGCGCGTACGCCGCGAGCACGAGCGACGTGTCGCGGTCGTACGGCAGCTGGCTGGTCCAGACCGAGTCGCAGTCGATCTCCTCGGCCAGCATGACGCGTTCGACGGCCTGCTCCAGCGACCGCCCGGGCGCGACGGCGGCGGCGATTCTGCTCATCGCTCGCAAGGGTAGCTGCCATCATGGCTTGCTATGGCGGTTAGGATCGAGCGGTCGGGACCCGTGACCACGGTGGTGTTGAGCCGGCCGGAGGTCCGCAACGCGGTCGACGGACCCACAGCGGCCGAGCTGGTCGCCGCGTTCCGGGCGTTCGAGGCGGACGAGTCGGCGCTGGTGGCGGTGCTCTGGGGCGAGGGCGGCACCTTCTGCGCGGGAGCGGACCTCAAGGCGATCGCGGACGGGCGCGGCAACCGGGTCACGACCGACGGCGACGGCCCGATGGGACCGTCGCGGATGGTCCTGGCGAAGCCGGTCGTCGCCGCCGTGGAGGGCCACGCGGTGGCGGGCGGCCTGGAGCTGGCGCTGTGGTGCGACCTGCGGGTGGTCGCGGCGGACGCGGTGCTGGGCGTCTTCTGCCGGCGCTGGGGCGTGCCGCTGATCGACGGCGGCACGGTGCGGCTGCCGCGACTGGTAGGGCTCGGCCGGGCCCTGGACCTGGTCCTGACCGGTCGCCCGGTCGGCGCCGAGGAAGCGCTCGCGATAGGCCTGGCCAATCGGGTGGTGCCCAGCGGCGGCGCCCGCGCCGCAGCCGAGGAGCTGGCGCTGGAGATCGCCCGGTTCCCGCAGGCGTGCATGCGCGGCGACCGGCTGTCCGTCTACGAGCAGGCCGGCCTGGACCTCGAGGAGGCGATGGGCAACGAGCTCAGCCATGGACTGGAGTCGCTGCGGTCGCCGGAGGCGCTGGCGGGCGCCCAGCGGTTTGCCTCGGGCAGCGGCCGCCACGGGGAGTTCTGAGGCGAGGCTACTCGCCGGTGGCCTCGGCCTCCGGCGAGGGCGAGCCGGCCTCCTCGCCGTGCTCGTACGTGGCCCACATCCTGGCGTACGCGCCGCCCGCACGCAGCAGGGCCGCGTGCTTCCCCACCTCGACCACCCGGCCGCCGTCGACCACGACGATGCGGTCGGCCCGGGCCGCGGTCGGCAGACGGTGCGCGATGAGCAGCGTGGTCCGGCCCCTGGCGGCGATGCCCATCGCGATCGCGACCCGCGCCTCGGTCGCCAGGTCGAGATTCGAGGTGGCCTCGTCCAGCAGCAGGATGTCGGGGTCGACCACCAGCGCTCTCGCCAGCGCCAGCAGCTGGCGCTGGCCGATCGAGAGCGTCCTCCCCCGCTCCCCGACCACGTGCAGGTACCCACCCGGCAGCCTCGTGATGATGTCGTGCGCCCCGACCGCACGCGCCGCCGCCTCGACGCTGGCGTCCGACAGCTCGGGCCGGCCGTACGCGATGTTGTCGCGGATCGTGCCGGCGAAGAGGAACGGCTCCTGTGGCACGACGCCGAGGTGCGCGCGGTAGTCCGACAGGTCGTAGCTGCGGACGTCGACGCCGTCGACGAGTACGGCCCCGCCAGTCACGTCGTAGTAGCGGGCCACCAGCTTCAGGATGGTCGACTTGCCGGCGCCGGTCTCGCCGACGAACGCGACCGTCTCGCCGGCCGCGATCCGGAGGTCGACGCCCTTCAGCGCTTCCTGCTCGACTCCTGCGTACGCGAAATGCACGCCGCGCAGCTCCACCTCGCCGCGGAGGCGCTCGGGCGCGGGCACCGGGTCGCTCGGCGCGGGCGTGTCGGTGGCTACCGCCAGCAGCTCGCTGATCCGTGAGAGCGCCACCGACGCCTGCTGGTAGCTGTCGAGGACCTGAGAGAACTGCTGGATGGGGCTGAAGAACAGGCCCAGGTAGAGCAGGAACGCGATCAACACGCCGGTGGTGAGCGAGCCCTGCGCGATCAGGAGAGCACCGGCGCTCAGCACGATCACGTTGCCCAGGTCGGACAGGAACGCGACGAACGGGAAGTAGGTGGCGAACGCCACCTGGGCCCGCAGCCGTGCGGTCAGGTAGCCGCGCGACAGCTGTGCGAAGCGGTCGTCGTTCCGTCCCTCGCGCACGAACGCCTGCGCCACCCGGACGCCGGCCACGCCCTCCTGGAAGTCCGCGTTGACGATCGCGACACGCTCGCGGGACTCGCTGTACGCGCGGCGCGAGTAGTGCCGGAAGACTGCGGTCCCGATCGTCAGCGGGACGACTACCGTCAGCGTCGCCAGGCCCAGGCGCCAGTCCAGAAGCAGGAGCGCGGCGGCGATGCCGGCGCACGTCACCAGGCTGGTCAGGGCGGTGACGAGCCCGGTTTGCAGGAGCTGCGTGAGCGCCTCGACGTCGCTGGTCATGCGCGTCATGATCCTGCCGCCCAGCTCGCGGTCGTAGTAGGACAGGGACAGCCGCTGCAGGTGGGCGAAGATGCGGACCCGCAGCGCGTACAGCACGCGCTCGCCCGTCCGCCCGGTCAGCACCGTCATCGCGATCGTGTCGACCCAGTCCAGGACCGTCACGATCAGGAACGCCAGCCCGGCCGCGAGCACGACGCGGTACACCCCGGCCAGCACGCCGGCGTCGATGCCGATCCGGATCAGCGACGGACCGGCGACCGTCGCGATCGCGTCCGCGACGACGAGCAGCAGCCCCAGGGCGAGCTGCCATCGCCAGCGGCCAAGGAAGCGCATGAAGGAGAACGGACGCTCGTCGGCGGCCGACTCCTCGACGGTGGTGTCGGGCCGATCGACGATCTGCGGCAGCGCCGCGATGCGCGCCTGCAGCTCCGGTGTGGGCTCGAGGGTCAGCATCCAGTTGCCGCCGCCGGGCCCGCCGCCGGTCGGCGCCGGCCGGTGCAGCCGGCCCGCCGCCTCCATCGCCGCCACCGGGTCCACCTCGCCGTCGCGCTGCCAGAGCGCGGGCGTCACGCCGTCGATCTGCTCGTCCGAGGCGAGCGGTGGCACCTCGTCGTCGACCGCGTCGGGGCCAGCCATCAGCAGGCGGTACGCGTGGGAGCGCGCCAGCAGCTCCTCGCTGGTCCCGATGTCCGCGACGCGGCCGTCCTCGACCAGGCAGATGCGGTCGGCCAGGCGGAGGGTCGAGCGCCGGCGGGCGACCAGGATGGTGGTGCGGCCCACGAGCAGCCGGCGCAGCGTGGCGTGGATCTCCTCCTCGACGCGAGTGTCGACTGAGGAGGTGGCGTCGTCCAGCAGGAGGATGCGCGGGTCCGTCAGCAGCGCCCGTGCGAGGGCCACGCGCTGGCGCTGGCCGCCGGACAGCGTCAGGCCCTGCTCGCCGACCACGGTGTCGTAGCCCTCGGGCAGCGCGCGGATGAACTCGTCGGCCTCCGCCGCCCGCGCCGCCGCGACCACCTCGTCCAGCGTGGCGTCCGGGCGGCCGTAGGCGATGTTGGCGCGGACGCTGGCGGAGAACAGGAAGCTGTCCTCGAATACGACGCCGATCCGTGCCCGCAGCGAGTCCAGCGTCACATCCCGCACGTCGACGCCGTCGATCCGGATGGCGCCGCCCTGGACGTCGTAGAACCGGGGCAGCAGCAGCGCCACCGTCGACTTGCCGGAGCCGGCCGTGCCGACCAGGGCCACGGTCTCTCCGGGCCGCACGGTCAGCGAGAAGGCGTCGAGCACCGGCTCCGAGCGCAGGTAGCCGAACGTCACCCGGTCGAACTCGACTCTGCCCGCCCGGACGTCGAGGGACCGCGCGTCCGGCCGCTCGCGGATCGCGGGCGTGGAGTCGAGCACCTCGAAGAGCCGCTCCACGCTGGCCCGTCCCTGCTGCGCGACCACCATCAGGTTGGCCAGGATCCGGGTCGGCGCCTGCAGCTGCGTCATGTAGGAGGCCGCGACCAGAAAGGTGCCCAGCGTGATTCGGCCCTGGATCGCCAGCCAGCCGCCGAGCACGAGCATGCCCACCTGGGCCAGTGCGGGGAGCGCCTGGAGGGTCGCGGTATAGCGGGCGCGCAGCCGGATCGCGCGCACCCGGCTGCCGTAGAGCGACTCGGCCGCACGGCCCAGCCGGCGCAGCTCGCGCCGCTCCTGGCCGAACCCCTTGACGATGCGGACGCCGGTGACCGCCTCGTCGACGACGCCGGCGACCACGCCGGCCCGCTGCTGGGAGTCCCAGGTGGCCGGGTGGACGAGGAGCCGGAGCCGCAGCGCGACGAGCAGCATCAGCGGCGCGGCGGCCAGCGCGACCAGAGCCAGGACCGGGCTGAGGACCACCATGATCGCGAGCGCGCCGACGAAGAAGACCGCGTTGGCGACCATCTGCGGCAGGAAGCCGAGCAGCTGCTGGACCAGGTTGAGGTCGCTGATGGCCCGGCTCACGAGCTGGCCGGTCTGGAGCTCGTCGTGACGCGCGAAGTCCAGCCGCTGGAGATGGGCGAAGATCGAGGTGCGCAGGTCGTACTGGACCTCCAGGCTGGCCCGTCCCGAGCAGTAGCGATAGACGACGCCGAGGCCGAAGCGGACCACCCCCGCCACCAGCAGCAGGGCGATCCACGGCGCCAGCCCCCCGTGTCGGGGCACGATGACGGTGTCGACCACGTGGCGCTGGACCAGCGGCCCGAGCACCGCGATCAGCTGGGCGACCACGGCGCCGGTGATGCCAAGCCACACGAGCCGCGAATGGGGCCGGAGCGCCCCAACGAGCCGGACCAGCCAGCCCGCTCCCTCTCTCAACGGGCAGGGCCGAGCCGAGGGGGTGAGGTCACGGTGTCTACTGTAGGCCGCCGGGGGATGCGGCGCGGACTCCCGGCCAGAGCATGTCCACGATTGCGCGCGCGTGCTCCTCCGGGTCGCGGTCCGCCGGGTCACTCGCGATCAGGCTGCGGTAGAGCAGCGGGCCGCTGACGAGGTCGAGCAGTGTGGCCGCGTCCAGGTCGGGCCGGATCTCGCCGGCAGCGATGCCGCGCGCGACGATCGCCATGAACTGGTCGCGGTGTCGCTGCAGGACGCGCCGCCGCAGGCTGGCCGCCAGCGCGGGGTCCTCGGTGGCCCGACGCACCAGGTGCTCCAGCGCCACGCCCCGGGGGCTGCGCTCAACCTCCAGGCCGGCGCGCACCCACGCCAGCAGGTCGGCGCGGGCGCCGGTGCCTGCCCACGCCGTGTCCGCCGCCCGGGCGCCGGGGCCGCGGGGCACGTCGGGGTCGTCGGCGACGCCGCTCGCGCCGGCGACGAGGTCGAGGATGAGCGAGTCCTTGGACGGCCAGCGCCGGTAGATGGTGGCCTTGCTGACGCGAGCGGCCGCCGCCACCGCCTGCATGCTCATCCGACGGACCCCGCGCTCCTCCAGCAGCCGCGCCCCCGCCTGCAGGATCGCCTGCTCGGCCCCGCTGCTGCGCGGCCGGCCCCGGCGCCGGCTCGGCGCGGGCGGATCGTCGAATTCACTCCTTCCCTCGCATGCCATGAGCGGCCCTCCCCGCGACGAGCATAGCGACCTGGCGTCACCGCCGCTCCGGGCACAATGACCGTATGAACCTGCGCGAGCTGCAGGCGCCGATCAAGCGGCGCTACGAGGAGGACCCGGAGGCGGCCCGGATCACGATGACCGTCCGGAGCGGCCCGAGCGACCTGGCCGACCCGCTGCACGTGGCGATCGTCCCTGACGCCGCGCCGGCGGTGACCTGGGCGTCGGGCGCCCACCCCGGCGTCGGCGGCGCTGGCGACGTCCCCTGCTCGGGCGACCTCCTCATGGGCGCCCTCGCCGCCTGCCAGGAGGTCACGCTGCGCATGGTCGCGGCGGCGATGGGCGTCGAGCTCGAGTCGGTCGAAGTGGAGGTCAGCGGCCAGGCCGACCTGCGCGGCACCCTGGCGATGTCGCGCGACGTGCCGGTCGGCGTGACGGCAATCACGTGCGCGACGCGGGTGAGGGTGAAGGAGGGTACCAATCCGGAGCGGGCCCGGCGGCTCCTCGAGAACGCCGAACGCTACTGCGTGGTCCTGAACACGCTGCGCAGCGGTGTGCCCGTGGAGAGCGATTTCCGGCTGGACTGAACAGGTAGAGTGCGGACATGCCCCCAGCGCGGAGCCTGTACGAGATCATCCAGGTGGACCCGCGGGCCGAACCAGAAGTCCTGGAGGCGGCGTTTCGCAGGCTGGCACGCAAGTATCACCCCGATGTGTCGCAGACGAGCGACGAACGGATGAAGGAGCTCAACGCGGCCTACGCGGTGCTGCGCGATCCAGCGAGGCGGGCGGAGTACGACCGGGCGCTCCTCGAGGCGGACTACTCGTGGGCTGACGACCCCGACGGCGCAGCACCGGACCCCGAGCCGGTAGTGCAGACGTGGCTGACCTGCAGGCAGCACGCGGCCGAGCTCGCGGTCGCGACCTGCACGACATGCGGGGCGGGCCTCTGCGAGCACTGTTTCGCGCGATTCCAGCCGGCGCGCTGCCTGACGTGTGCCACTGCCTGGGCGCAGCAGCCGGGGCGCAGGCTGCTGCTGCCCGCGCTGTGGTTCTTCCTCATCCTCGGGGTCACGGCCTACCTCCTGGTCAACTCGCGCGGCTGGTAAGGAGCCTGTCGGCTCCGCAAACGTTTGCCGAACGCGCGTCCAAGCTGAGGGCCCACCGACTATGCTGTCGGAGACATGGCCGTTCCAGCCGGCGATGGGCGCGAGCTGCGCAGCTCACGCATCGCGCGGCCGGAGGTTGCGCTCGAGGCGCTGTGCGACATGGCGCTGACGGCGAGCGAGCCTATGCCGCTCGACCTCCTGGCCAAGCGGACGGTCGACCTCGTCCGCGACGTGCTCCGAGCCGACGGCGGGTCGCTGTTCCTGTGGCGCGACCGTTCGGCGCGACTGGAGCCGATCATGGCCAACGACCCGGGGTGGGACATGCGCGCGGTCCGTACCTTCCAGCCGGGCCAGGGCGTGACCGGCGCTACGTACGAACTTGGCCATCCGCTGATCGTCCGCGACTATCCGCTCTCGCAGCACGCCGTTCCGACCGCGGTCGCGCAGGGCCTCAAGAGCGGGGTCGCGGTGCCCCTGAAGATCGGCCGGCGCCGGGTCGGCGTGCTGTCGGCGCGGAGCTACCGGCACCTGCCGTGGACGCAGCAGGACGTGCGGCTGCTGGCAGTGGTGGCGTCGATCGTGGCTCCGGCGCTGGAGGCGGCATCGAGCGCCGGCCGCGTCTCGGCGCTCCGGCTGACGCCCAAGGAGACGCAGGTGCTCGCCGACCTGATGGCGGGCCGCAACGCGAAATCGATCGCCCGCGCGAGCGGCCTCTCGGAGGCGACGGTGCGGACACACATCCGCTCGGTGCTGGCGAAGTTCGGCGTCAACTCGCAACTGGCGGCGGTCGTGCTGGCGCGCGACCTGGGCTTCGACCCCATGACGACGTACTTCGGCGGCTTCGACCCGTCGGGCGGGGAACCGCCGCTGGGCGAGCAGGAGCCACCAGAGCCGGAAGGAAATGGTGTCTCCTCATCAGTTTTGGGGATTCGACCGGCTCGCGACGTCCCCTAACGTCGAGAGTGGTTGGACGGCCGCAGCGAAACGGTGGTCAACTCCCCCTGACCTCCCCCCACACGGCATGTTCCGGGGGGGTGCGAGGAGCGGCCTCGCACTCCTCGGACGGCTGGAGGCGTGCCGACGATCGAGCGATCCCGAGGGAGCCGCGTTCAGACGCGCGCGGCTCCCTCGTCTCGTTCCCAGGCCGAGGCTCCGAGGCTCCGTAGGCTCGGGGCAGGCTGGCCAGGCCCGGCAGGCGCGGCCAGGCCCCGCCAGGCCCGGCAGGCGCGGCCGGTCCGGCAGGCGCGGCCGGTCCGGCCGGTCCGAACCCGCTACAGTGCACACCATGTCGACTCTTCCGCCTACGTCGTGGGCGCTCCGCTACGGTGTTCCGGGCTACCTGGTCTTGATCGGCGCCGGCCTGATAGTCGGCGCGGTGCTGCTCGCCCTGTACCTGCCCGACGAGTGGTTCGTGACCCTGATGGCTGCCGTGGGCGGCGC
>DASQZW010000293.1:0-5214 GCA_035638495.1 Terriglobales bacterium | reverse complement strand
CGTGGTGGTGCCGCAGGCGTCCGGCGCCGTGGGCCTCACCGTCCAGCAGCAGACGAGCGGCAACGTCGGCGCGACGCTGTTCGCGGGCGGCGACCTCGTCGTCGGCGACTCGAGCCACGGCGGGTTCGCGGTGCCGAACCTGTCGCGCGCGTACGTCGCCTACACCGGCGCCGGGCAGAGCCTGACGGCGAACGCCTTTACCCAGATCCAGTTCGGGACCGAGGAGAAGGACCAGCGCAGCGAGTACAGCTCGAACCAGTTCCAGGCGCTGGGCACCGGCTGCTACCACGCCGAGGCGATGCTCTCGATGGCGGCGATCGCCACCGCCGGCGACCGCGTGGTGGCGAGCTTCTTCAAGAACGGCAGCGAGTACCGGCGGTTCGCGGACTTCACCGGCCGCAACACGACGGACCCGTACAGCCTGGCGGGGGCGGTCACGTGCGACCTGGTCGCGACGGACACCCTGGACGTGCGCGTGTACTGCTACACGCACGGCCAGACGACGGCAAACACCTTCAGCGCCACGACCGTGAGCTGGTTCACGGTGAGCAAGATCGCGTAAGGGGGGGGCCCGTGGACCTCTCGGTCGCGGAGTACGCGGCGATGGCCCAGCGCATCATTACCCAGGCCGAGCGGCTCGAGGCGCTCGAGGCGCGCATCCGGGAACTGGAGGCGGGGCATGGCGACGACGACGCATTGCCGGTTCGGGCTGTACCGGCCGGGGCAGTTCCGCCCGGGCCAGACGGTCCAGGCCCCGCCGGGCCTGCCGCCGCGGGCGCAAGTGTCGGGCCGCTTTCGGTTCCGCCAGCGAACGGGCAAGGTTAACCCCCGCCCAGGAGAGTAGGCCGTGGATTTGCTGGTCGGCGTCTCGGACGTGCGCGAGCTGCGCGTCCTGGTGGCGGGCCTGCCCTGCCTCACGGCGACGCTCGCCTACACGCTCACCGCGCCCAACGGCACGACCGTGCTGCTGACGGGCGTGCCGGCCCCCCACATCGGGGACGGCTGGTATCAGGTCGCCCTCGACGGCACCGACCACCTCAGCGCGACGGGGCTCTACCGCGAGGTGTGGGCCGGCTCGACGGGTGCCGCGGCGGATGACCTCCTCGAACGCGGCGCGTTCCTGGTGGGCGACGCGCAGGGGCCGCTCCTGACCCGCTGGGAATTGCGGCACGCCGTCGCGGCGGCCTGCGACGATCTCCTGCTGGGGACCGTCGCGGGCGCGACCGCGTCGACGCTCGCGGACCCCGAGCGCATCGAGACGAACGGGCACTGGCGCGGCGCGGACTGCGCCATCTGGGCCGGCGCGGGCCGCGACCAGGCGCGGCGGGTGAGCGCCTCGGCCGTCGGCGAGCTGACCGTCGGCCGGTCCTGGGCCGCCCCGGCGGTGGGCGACCGCTACGAGCTGCACCGCCTGCGGCCGGCGGCGACGTACGATGCGGCCATCAACCAGGCGATTGCGGAGGGGGGCCGGACGTGGTTCCTGCCCGTGACCGATGACACGCTGGTGGTCGCCGATAGCTCGGGCGAGGTCCCGCTCCCGGCGGGGCTCACCACCGTCTGCGAGGTCTACGTGGCGTCGGGCACCGGCGCGCCGTCCTGGTGCCGCCGGCGCTGGCAGTACGACGAGTGGCGGATCCTGCGGGGCAAGCGGGCGCTGGCGCTGCCGGGCGCGCAGGCCGGCGACCGCGTGCGGCTCGAGGGGACGATGACGGCGGGGCTGCTGCTGCGGGATGCCGCCTACTGCGACCTCCCGCCGAGCTACGTCATCCACCAGGCCGCGGCGGCGCTCCTCGCGCCGGGCATGGGCGGCACGGTCACCGACCCCGGGCAGCAGGCGATCCGCGTGAAGTACCACGCCGATGAAGCCGAGCGCTACCGGCCGAAGCAGTCGCCGCCCGGCCGGCGGGTCCGCTGATGGTCCTGCCGCTGGACGTGCTCACCGCCAATACGGCGGTGCTCGACGGGCCCGCGCTGGAGGAGCCGCTGGTGCTGCCCCTGACGGGCTGGGTGCGGCAGCAGCTCATCTCGGGCTGGGCGCCGAAGATCACCACGGGCGACGTCTCGCGCGATACCGAGCTCATCCTGTCGAGCTTCATCGTCTCCAACTGGCGCGGCGGGCTGCTGCAGCGGCGCCTGGACGAGGGCGGCGTCCCCGACCGGCTGTGGGACTCCGACGCCGACGGGCGGTGGGAGAACGGGCTGCGCCTCCCGACGTACGCCCCGCTCACGATTCTCGGCCTGCCGCCCGGGAGTTACGTGACGGCGTCGGGCCAGTTGCCCACGAATCCCGCCGACCCGACCCAGGGCGATGATATGTGGGCCGCGGCCTACGACCCGGTCGCCGGCGCGACCACGCTGTGCGCCTGGTCGGAGGGCGGCGGCCTGTTTACGCCGGGCGCGGTCACCGTGACGGGCCCGCCGTTTCTCCAGGACGCGGTCCACCTCCGCCAGGACGGCGCCGACTGGATGGTGTTTGCGGCGCGGGTCGGCGTGGTCTTCTTCCGCACCGATGGCGCGACCTACTCCGAGAAGTTTCAGCCGTCGGCCGTCCCGGCGCACGCGCCGCCGGCGACCTACGTGGTGGTCCACGATGGCAAGCTGTGGGCCTTCGACGCGCCGTCGGGCATGTTCTGGATGACCCCGTCGTGTCAGACGGCCTGGGACGCGGACGGTACGGTCGGGCATCCCAACCCGTGGGTGCCGATGGCGACGCTGCCCGAGCGGGCGTACGAGGTGGTCGGGCTCGTCGAGTATTTCAACCGCATCGGCGAGCCGCGCATCTACGCCCTCACCAAGAGCGGGGCCTGGATCTACGACGACCTCGGCGATGCCTGGCTGCCGACGGCGCTCGTCTGGCCGCGGAAGGAGAACGCCGGCGCCCACGTCCGCTGGCAGGACCAGCTGTACCTCGGCGTGGGCGCGTCGGTGTTCGCCTTCGACGCGAGCGTGGTGCGCGACATCGGGCTCGGCCGCGAATCGGGGCTCAGCCCCCGCCAGCGCGGCGACGTCGTCGCGCTCGAGTCGTTGTTCTCCACGTTCGTGGTGGGGACCGACGCGACGAGCCCGGCGCCGCCGGCGCACTACTGTGGCCTGTACGAGTGGGACGGCCACGCCTGGCAGCCGATGTGGCTGGACCACACGCCGAATCGCAAGGTGGGCTGGCTCGCCTACCATCTCGTGCGCCACGTCATCACGGGCCAGGATGTCGCGCGCCTGTGGTGGGCGGCGGGCACCCAGACCTACAGCATGCTCGTCCCGACGCAGGTCTTCAACCCGAAGGACGTGCCGACGAGCGAGTATGCGCCGCGGGCGCGGGCCGTCGGGCCGTGGTACGACGCGGGGCTGCGCGAGCGGGTGAAGCCGGGCTACGTCATCAAGGCGCGCGGGCGCGACTGCTCGGGGCTCGAGACGATCCAGATCTCGTATGCGCTCGACGACGTCGACGACGACAGCGCGTGGGTCGTGGTCGGCACGCTCCAGGACGACACGCTCCACGAGTGGGTGCTCGAGACGACGCCCGGCACGGGCGACGCGATCGAGTGGCTGTCGATTCGCCTCGCGGTCGACCTCGTGCGCGACCCGACGAACCCGGGGCGGACCCCCATTCTCGACTTCGTGTCGTTCCATTTCGAGAAGTGGCAGGCCCCCCTGTACAGCTACGAGGTGACCGTGGACTGCTCGGAGGGGGGCGCGCGGCGGGTGGGGCGGACGCCGGCCGAGCTGCTCGCGCGGCTGCAGGACGTGACGGCGAGCGTGCGGCCGCTGCGCTGCGAGTTCCGGCGGTTCGAGCAGTCGCTGGGCAACCTCGCGATCCAGCGCGTGAAAGTGCTGCACTACGCCGGCGTCGCCGGCACGGGGCCCGACGAGCAAGCCAGTGTGACGATCGCCCTCGCGGAGAAGCGGGCGTAGCCGTGGCGGGGCCGCGCCGGCCGACGACGCCCCGCCCGCGGCTGCCGCGGCCGGCGCGCGTGCGGCCCGTCGTCACGCGGGGGCCCCGGGTCCTGCAGGCGACGCTCGTGCGGGCGCAGGCGGTGCGGCCGTTTCCGCCCGAGCCGGCCTGGTGGCCGCACATGGGGTCGACCGAGGAATGGGCGTTCTACTGGGCGCTGTGGAAGCCGCTCGGGCTGCAGCCGCAGGATACCATCAATCCCGAGGCCCACGGGCGCGACTTCTCCTATCAGCGGCCCCAGCTCGGGGGGCGCGTGCAGTTCGGCGGGGTGGTGCTGGATTTCGTGCTGTACACGGCGCTGGTCGCCGTGAATGTGCAGGGGGCCTACTGGCACGTGCAGCGCGGGATGAACGTGTTCATGCACGACCTGATGGTCAAACAGGCGGTCGAGGCGCACGGCTGGCGGTTCGTGTTCGTCGACGGGCGCGACTGTCTGACCCGGCCGGTGTACATCGCGCGCGAGGCGCTGGCCGGCATCGACCATTCGATCCAGGGCGCGAACAATGTCTAGGCCGGGCGGGCGCTGGCTGCGGGCGCAGCTCGCGCGGCGCGAGGCGCGCGACTGGACGCTGTGCGCGCAGTGCGGGTGCCGGTTGGCGCCGGGGCCGGAGCGCTGGGTGGTGCGCCACTACCGTCAGCCGGAGGGGTACCCTGAGTGGGTGCCGGGGGACGACCGCGACTACTGCTCGTGGGCGTGTTTGCAGCAGGCGTTAGGGACGCCGAGGGACGCGTGATGGCGCTGCCGAACGGGAGCAAGTGGCCCGACGCCTACACCCTGCTCAAAGACGGGTCGACCATTTTGATTCTGGCGGCGCTGGTGCTGGTCATCCTGCGCGGCGACCTCATCACGAAGTCGGCCCACGAGGAGATCGTGCGCGAGCACGAGGACCAGATGGCCGCCTGTGAGCGGAGCCGCGACGCCGTCGAGGCCACGCTGCGGGCGTACGTGGCGCGGGACCAGGCGAAGTAGGGGCCGGGGCGGCGGCGGTCTGTGGGCGACCGCCCATCGCGTCGGATCAAGGCGCGACAGGGGAACCGCCCCGGCCGGAGTAGGATAGCAGAGTGGCGAAGCTCACTTGCGAGGCGATGTACGCGCTGGTGTGGTCGCATCAGGCCGAGGCCGGCGTCGACCAGGCGATGGTCACCGGTGCGAAAGCGGAGTCCGACTGGGACCCGAACGCCGTCGGCGACAACGGCGCCAGCATCGGGCTCTGGCAGTTGCACGAAAACGGTCTCGGCGCGGGGATGACCGCGGCCGAGCGGGC
>DASQZW010000292.1:0-6137 GCA_035638495.1 Terriglobales bacterium | reverse complement strand
GAAGGTCTGCTCGGCCAGCGCGTTCCAGCCCACGATGTAGCTGTTCTGGTCGACCATGACCGAGGCCGTCAGCGCCAGGTCCAGGATCTCCTGCAGCTTCGCCGCCGACTGCTCGAACTGCTCCCTGTCGCTGATCCCGGGCGCGGCCGGCTCAGCCGCGCCGGAACGAACGAGCGTCGCCGCGCTCTGCGCGCCGATCCGCCGGCCGAGGTCGTAGAAGCCGTCCAGCAGGAGGTCGTCGGGCGGGCGCGCCGTGGCGGAGAACAGCTCGACCACGCCGCGCACCTCGCCCGCGTGCAGGACCGGCAGCGCGGCCACCGTCCGCAGCCCAGAGCGCAGCGCCGCCACCACCCGGGGCGTGTCCTCGCCCGCCAGCAGGTCCTCGAACCACACCGGCTCGCCCCGCGCCCAGGCCCGGCCCGGCACGCCCTCGTCCTTCCCGAACTCGGCCGCCGCCGCCGCCTCCTCCAGGCGTCCGGCGTCGGTCCCGTCCGCGTGCCAGCCCCGCTCCAGCCGCAGCGCCCTGCGCTCGCCGTCCACCAGCCAGAGCAGTCCGGCGTTCCAGTCCAGGTGCCGGCCGATCGCCTCCAGCACCCTGGACGCCGCCGCCTGCAGGCTGCCGGCATCCTCGATCGCCTGCAGCACCGCCGACTGCACCGCCGCCATCCGTTTGGCCAGCTTCTCCCGCGAGGTGTCGCGCAGGAAGGCGAGGATGCGGGCGCTCTGCTCGGAGCGCACCGCCTCGGTGATGGAGAGCTCGACCGGGAGCTCGCGGCCGTCCCGGTGCAGCGCCGAGAGCTCCAGCTTCTGGCCCAGGACCGGCCCCTCGCCGGTCTCCAGGTACTTGCTCAGCCCGCGTTCGTGCGGCTCCCGGTAGCGGGGCGGGATCAGGGTCGTGACCAGGCTGCGGCCCACGATCTCCTCCCTGGTCCAGCCGAAGGTCTGCTCGGCCAGCGCGTTCCAGCCCACGATGTAGCTGTTCTGGTCGACCATGACCGAGGCCGTCAGCGCCAGGTCCAGGATCTCCTGCAGCTTCGCCGCCGACTGCTCGAACTGCTCCCTGCGGCTGGGCCCGGGACGCATCGCCTCCGTGATGTGGGGGATGAGGCCCCACGCCAGCCGGGGCTCCGCACCCGACGCGACCTGCGCCAGGTCGTCCATGAACTCGGCCGCGGTGGCGTACCGCTCCTCCGGCATCTTGGCCATGGCCCTGGCGAGGACCTGGTCCACCTCGGGAGGCACCTGCGGGTTCAGCTGCGACGCGCTCGGGACCGGTTCCTGCATGGTGGCGAGGATGGTCTCGGTCGGCGTGGGCTTGAGATACGGACGCGTCCCGGTCAGCATCTCGAAGGCCAGGGCGCCCAGGGCGTGCACATCCGCTCGCCGGTCTGGTGTCAGTCCGAGCACCCCCTCCGGCGGCATGTAGCCGGGCGTTCCCAGGACCCCGTAGCTGGTCCGCGGCATGCCGAAGTCCCCCAGCAGCGGCCGGCCGGACCCGTCGAACAGGACGTTGCTCGGCTTGACGTCGTGGTGGACCACGCCCGCCTCGTGGGCGCCCTGCAGCGCGGCGGCCACGGCCTCGAGCACCGGCTGCGCGTCGGCGATGTTCAGCGCACCGTGGTGGAGCAGTTCCTTCAGCGTGCCGCTCGGCGCGAACGCCATGGCCACGAAGATCTTGCCGTGCTGCTCGATCCCGAACTGATAGACGGGCAGGATGTGCGGATTCGAGAGGCGGGCGACGGTGCGCAGGTCGGCCTCGAGACGCTCCCGGAAGTTCGGCCGCTGCACCCGGTCAGGATCGACCAGCTTGACCGCGAACCCCTGCCGGCGGTCGTCCGTCGCGAAGTAGACGATCGACGTGTGCCCCGTTCCCAGGAGCTGTTCCAGGTGGTACTGGTCGATCCGGTCGCCGCTGGCGATCGGCATGCGGCGGGTGGTCGAGTCGTCGTCTGCCTCCGGCATCTTCGTTGCTCCCGACTTGTTCAGGAATGACTGGAGGAGACGTCGCATCGGATACCCGCAGCCGTCGGCGCCGTCCCCCGCGCTGATCCGACGCGGGGGAGGCGCCGCACGCTACGCGTCCTCGCCGTCGGTCGCCGCGGTGGAGGGATACCCCGCCAGCATCATGCCGGCGATCGCGCCGTAGGCGTCCTGCCACGCGCCGGCGACGCCGGCCGTCCAGTCCGGACCGGTGGCCGTGGCCAGCGTCGCGACGAGCGCCTCACCCACCCAGTCGTACATCTCGCTCGTGACGCCGTAGCCGGCGTGTTTCGCGCCCAGGCCCGCGAGGGTGGACTGCAGCCACGGCACGTCTTCCAGGTGGTCCACGACCGCGACCAGCGCCTCGGCCAGCATCTGCTCCTGGCTGGCCATGTCGGCCCCGTCGAAAAGGGGCCGGGCGTCCGGGTGGCGAGTGAACAGCTCTTCATAGAAGACGTGCGTCAGGTCGGGCTGGCGTTCGAGCGCCAGGTTGAAGCTGCTCCGCAGTGCCCGGGTGTCCAAGGCCATCTCCACCCCCTTGAGCCATCTCGGCTCACCGTCTCGGGACCGTATCTCGGCCCGTCTCCTGCGGGTAGCGTGCCCGAAGGGCCCGCGGTCCGTCAACCGGCGTCAATCCTCGGAGCCGCCACCGGCATCTCAGACAAATCGCGAGTCGGCCACCGCCTCCGGTCGCCACAAGGATCCATCGAAGGTTCGGCCCAACGGCATGCACAGGTCGGGCACCTCGCGGTTGCAATGGCGCAATGGAGACGACACCTCCCTCCCGAACCGGCGCTGTCGCCCCGCCCGGCGGGCGAGACCAGCGCAGCTCGGCGGCGAGGTCCGACGGTCAGTCGTCAGCGGCGGGTCCGTCCTGGCACACGCTCACCGCCACCCAGGCGCTCGAAGCGCAGGACGTCGATCCCTCGCTGGGGCTGACCGACGCCGAGGCCGCGGCGCGGCTGGCTCGCGTCGGGCCGAACAAGCTGACCGCGGCCAAGACCGAGCCGAAGTGGCGCGCGTTCCTGCGCCAGTACCGCGATCCGATGCAGATCGTCCTGCTGGTGGCGGGGGGCGTCAGCCTGTTCCTCCCCGAGCAGCTGGCCACCGGGATCCTGCTGATCCTCCTGACCCTGTTCAACGCTGCCCTCGGTCTCAACCAGGAGGGCAAGGCGGAGGCGAGCGTCGCGGCCCTGGAGAAGATGCTCATCGTCAAGGCCCGGGTGACCCGCGGCGGCCAGATGCACCAGGTCGATTCGGGCGAGCTCGTGCCCGGCGACGTCGTCGCCCTCGAGGCGGGCGACCTGGTGCCGGCCGACGGCCGGCTGATCAGCGCCGCCGCGCTGGAGATCGACGAGTCCGCGCTGACCGGCGAGAGCACGCCGGTGCCGAAGACGGTCGAAGCCGTCCTGAAGGTGGACACGCCGCTGGGCGACCGCACCGACATGGCCTACATGAACACGGCCGTCACGCGCGGCGCGGGAAGGCTGCTGGTGACGACCACCGGGATGGGCACCGAGGTCGGGCGGATCTCGGGAATGCTCCAGACGCAGGGGGAGGTGGCGACCCCCCTGACCCGCCAGCTCAACCGCCTGACGTCCCAGATCCTGGTCATCGCCGGCGTCGCCCTGGTCATCTCGATCGGGCTCGGCCTGGCGCGGGGCAACAAGTTCAGCACGCTGTTCCTGACGGCGGTCGCGTTCGCCGTCGCCGCGATCCCGACGGGCCTACCGGCGGTCGTCACCACGGTCCTCGCCAAGGGGACGTCCACCCTGGCCCAGTACGGCGCGATCATGAAGCGCCTGCGCTCCGTGGAGACGCTCGGATCCACGACGGCCATCAACTCGGACAAGACCGGCACCCTGACGCTGAACCAGATGACGGCCGTCCAGATGGGCGTGGTCGGACGGCGGTACGCCGTCACCGGCCAGGGCTACTCGACCGACGGCCAGATCACCCACGCAGGCGGGCTCGAGCCGGTTTCGCTCGAGGAGTACCTGCTGCCGATGGTGCTGGCCTCGGACGCGGAGGTCCGCGACGGCAAGCTGGTCGGTGACCCGACCGAGGGCGCGCTCGTTGTCCTCGCCGCGAAGGGCGGCATCGACGCCGCGGAGACGCGCCGGGAGTTCCCGCGCATCGCCGAGGTCCCGTTCGACGCCGCCTACAAGCTCATGGCCACCTTCCACCGCATGAGCGACGGCGCCGGCCGTGAGGTGGTGCGAGCCTTCGTGAAGGGGGCGCCCGACCAGCTGCTCGCGCGGGCCGGCGCGGTGCACGATCCCGACGGGCAGGACGTCCCGGTCGAAGCGGCTCGGTCCCGCTACCTCGAGGCCAACGAGGCGCTCGGCAAGCAGGGTCTGCGCGTCATGGCCACGGCGCGCAAGGACTTCGACCCGGCGCGGTTCGACCCGGCGGACGACCTGCTCGGCCGGCTCCAGGGCCTCACGCTGCTCGCGCTCGTCGGGATCATGGACCCGCCCCGGCCCGAGGCCGGAGACGCGATCGCCCGGGCCAAGGCGGCCGGCATCCAGGTGCGGATGATCACCGGCGACCACGCCGTCACGGCGGAGTCCATCGGCCGGCAGCTCGGCATCGAGGGACGGGCGATCACCGGCGCCGAGTTCACCGCGATGAGCGACGCGGAGGCGCAGCGGCAGATCGACGGAATCGGCGTGATCGCGCGCGTCGCCCCCGAGGACAAGGTCCACCTCGTCGACATCCTCAAGAAGCGGGGGGACATCGTCGCGATGACGGGCGACGGGGTCAACGACGCGCCGGCGCTGAAGAAGGCCGACATCGGCGTCGCGATGGGCATCACGGGCACGGAGGTCTCGAAGGAAGCGGCCGTGATGATCCTCACGGACGACAACTTCGCCACGATCGTGAACGCCGTCGAGCAGGGCCGCGCGATCTACGACAATCTGCTCCGCTACATCCGCTACCAGATGGGGACCCTGTTCGGGTTCATCCTCACGTTCATCGGCGCGGCGATCTTCAACATCCTGGGGGGCACGCCGTTCCTGCCCCTGCAGACGCTGTGGATCAACTTCACCGCCGGCGTGTTCCAGGCGATCGGCCTCGGCTTCGGCAAGCCGGCCCCCGGACTCATGGAGCGGCGTCCCCGAGCCGCCGACGAGCCGATCCTGCCGCGGCGCCGGCTCATAGAGCTCGCCGTCTTCGGGCTGATCATGGCGGTCGGCACTCTTGGCGTCGCCTACTGGGCGCCCGCGTCCGACAACAGCGTCGTCGCCCACACCATGGCGGTGACGACGTTCGCCCTGTTCAACCTGTTCTTCTCGCTCGAGACCGCCGACGAACGGCGGACGATCTTCGGGTCGCTGATCCTCGAGAACACGATGCTGCTGAAGACCACCGGGCTCACGGTGCTGTCGATCCTCTTCGCGACGGAGTCCCGGCTCCTGCAGGCGATCCTGAAGACCACGAGCCTGAATCTCGGCCAGTGGGGCATCTGCCTCGGCATCTCCTTCTCGATCGTCGTCTTCGCCGAGGCCTGGAAGGTCGTCCTGCGCCGCCGGCCCGAGCAGGAACCGGAGTCCGCGGCGGCCGCCGAGCTGCGACCGGCAGCGCAGAAGGGCTGAGACGTGCCACGGCGCCAGGCGCAGACCCTGCCGCGGATCACCCGCATCATCGAGCCGTTCCGGGTGAAGCCCGGCGCCACGGTCAGGCTGCCCAGGGACTTCGATCCGGGCTTCCGAGGCGAGTACGGCACCAAGGCCGACGCCGCCGCGCAGCTGGCCAGCGGCATCGCCCAGCTCGCCGAGTACCAGGATCGGCTCGCGGCGCAGAGCACGTACGCGGTGCTGGTCGTGCTGCAGGCCCTGGATGCCGCAGGCAAGGACGGGACGATCAAGCACGTGATGAGCGGCGTCAACCCGCAGGGCGTTGCGGTCACCAGCTTCAAGGTCCCCTCCGCCGAGGAGCTCAGTCACGACTACCTGTGGCGGTACGCGAGGCGGCTGCCGGAGCGGGGCCGGATCGGCATCTTCAACCGCTCCTACTACGAGGAGGTGCTGGTCGTCCGCGTCCATCCCGAGAACCTGGACCGCCAGAGCCTGCCTCCGAGCAGCCGGAGCGGGAACATCTGGAAGCGCCGTTTCCGCGAGATCAACGACTGGGAGCACTACCTCGTCGACAAC
>DASQZW010000291.1:0-2973 GCA_035638495.1 Terriglobales bacterium | reverse complement strand
CGGGCGGCCCACCTGCTCAAAGACGCCATCGAGTGGGAGTACCGCCAATCCGTCCAGCACCTGCGCGGCTGGGACCCAATACCCGGGTAACCATCGCCGTGATGGAGGGGGATAGGACAGCCGTACTCTGCGGGGGTCGCCGCGTCGCCCTAGCGGAGGGTCGCCGCGGTGCCTCCGGGGTGCAGCAGCGGGACGGCGGCCCAGCAGTAGCGGGCGACGATGGACCGGTATGGCCGGAAGCGCTCGCCGAGCGGCTCGAGCTGCTTCGGTGTTGGCGGCCGGTCGAGCTCCCAGGCGAGGGCATAGCCTTGCCGGACGCCCAGGTCGTCGACCGGCCAGACGTCGAGGCGGCGGAGCTGGAACATCAGGTACATCTCGGCCGTCCAGCGGCCGATTCCGCGCACGGTGGTAAGCCGCTCGATCAGCTCCTCATCGCTTCTTCGCGAGGTCCGGCTGAGCACAACCGTGCCGTCGAGCACCTTGACGGAGAGGTCGCGGAGCGAAGCGAGCTTGTTGCCCGACAGGCCAGCCGCTCGCAGCGTCTCGTCGGAGGTCGCGTTCAGCGTCGCAGGGGTCAGCGTGTCGCCGACGACGGCGCGAACCCGCCCGTAGATCGCCTGGGCCGCGCGGCCGGCGAGTTGCTGGAAGACGATCGCGCGCACAAGAGCAGCGAACGGCCCGTCCGGGTCGCGGGGCCGGTGGCGGATCGGGCCAACGCGCCCGACGAGGTCGGCGAGCACGGGATCGCGCGACGCGACCTCGTCGATCGAGGCCCGCAGCGAATTCCGTCCGGTCAGCTCCGCCACCATTTGTGTTCGAGCGCCCGATCGGTGCCGCCGGTGCGGTCGAGCGCGTCGAGCTCGGCGATGTCCTCGTCCGACAGCTGGAAGTCGAAGAGCTGGGCGTTCTCGGCGATGCGATCCCGGTGGGTCGACTTCGGGATGACCGGGATGCCCCGCTCGATGCACCAGCGCAGCAGCACCTGGGCGGGAGCACGCCCGTTGCCTCGCGCGATCCGCGCGACCGTGTCGCTGGCAAGGTGGCGTCCGGTTCCCAGCGGGCTGTAGGCCTCCAGGGCGATCCCGTTCTGGCGGCACGACTCGAGAAGAGCCTTGCGGTACTCGTAGGGACTGAACTCCACCTGATTCACGACCGGCGGGACCGTCGCGGTTGCGAGCAGCCGTGGCAGCTCGTCAACGCCGAAGTTGGAGACCCCGATCGACCGCGCATAGCCGAGTTCGCGCGCCTGCTCCATCCCGGGCCATGCCCAGGTCGGGCCGCCCTCCGGCCAGTGAATGATGTACAGGTCGACGTAGTCGACCCCGAGCCGCTCCAGGCTGCGCCGGGCCTCCCCGACCGGGTCCTTCCGCTCGGGAAAGAACTTCGTGGTGATGAACACCTCCCCGCGCGGGACGCCGCTCTCGCGCAATCCCTGTCCTACGCTCCCCTCGTTGCCGTACGCCTGCGCCGTGTCGATATGCCGGTACCCGAGCTCGAGCGCCCAGCGGACGGCGTCCACGCACTCGCGGTCGTTCTCCACCTGCCAGACACCGAGGCCGAGCAGCGGGATCGCGTTCCCGTCTGCGAGCACGCGAGCCCTTCCGTCTGCCGTCACCACATCCATCGGCATCGCATCTCCCTTCAACTGATCGAAACGCTCCTGGTCGCTCAGCTGTTTCGGATCGCGACAGCATCTCGCCGACCCCCCCGTGCCGTGGTCGCCCCGCAGCGAGCGGGGCCAGGGTCCCGGCCAGGGTGTTCCCGGTGTGATGGGGCGGCCCTGGGTGCAAGAGTGAACGCGGATTCCTACACTGCAGGAGGTTTCCGTGACTACGACAGACCAACGATCCCCGCAAGGCGGCGTCAAGCCGACGATCGTGCTTGTGCACGGTGCCTTCGCCGACGCCTCTAGCTGGAACGGCGTCATCGGACGGCTGCAGCAGGAGGGCTACACCGTCGTCGCCCCGGCGAACCCACTGCGCGGCGTGACCGCCGATTCCGCCTACACCGCCAGCCTGCCGGGCCAGATTGACGGCCCGGTGCTCCTGGGCGGGCACTCCTACGGCGGTGCGGTCATCACCAACGCCGCGACCAGCGCCCCGAACGTCGTCGGCCTGGTCTATGTGGCGGCCTTCGCTCCCGATGAAGGCGAGAACCTGGGCGACCTCTCGGCCGGCTCGAAGGACAGTGTCCTCAACTCGGCCCTGGTCCAGTACACCTACCCGGCCGGGCCGGGCGGTCAGACCTCGGTCGAGTTCGCGATCAACCCCCCGAAGACCAAGGAGGCCTTCGCCGGTGACCTGCCCGACCACCAGATCGCGCTGATAGCCGCGACCCAGCGCCCGATCGCCGCGGCGGCGTTCAGCGACGTGTCGGGGCCGCCCGCGTGGCGGAGGCTGCCGTCCTGGGCGGTGGTCGCCGCCGGCGACAAGGCCGCCGGCGCGGACCTCGTCCGGGCAGAGGCCCAGCGGGCGGGCGCCGACACCATCGAGGTCGAGGGCTCGCACGTGATCATGATCTCCCAGCCGCAGGCGGTCACCGACCACATCCTGAAGGCGGCCCGCGCTGTCGCCGGTTCGCCTCGGTAGGCGATGATGAGCACGGCACGGAGGATGAACGCGACTGATACGACGGCGCAGCCGGCGACGGGCATCTCCTTCGGCGCGGTGAAGCAGGTCGATGCGGGCCCGTTGAACGTTGGGTACGCCGAAGCCGGCCCTCCCGATGGCCCGGTGGTCCTTCTGCTGCACGGGTGGCCCTACGACGTTCACAGCTTTGCCGATGTCACCCCGTTGCTGGCATCGGCAGGGTACCGGGTGATCGTTCCTTACCTGCGCGGCTATGGCACGACCCGGTTCATCTCCGAGACGACGCTCCGCAACGGCCAGCAATCGGTCCTTGCCGTCGACGTCATCGCGTTCATGGACGCCCTGGGCGTCGGCGAAGCGATCATCGGCGGGTTCGACTGGGGGG
>DASQZW010000290.1:0-24341 GCA_035638495.1 Terriglobales bacterium | reverse complement strand
GACGCCGACGAGCGGTTCCAGGGCGTTCAGCGCCCGGCGGACGGCGCCGTCTCCGATCGCGTGCAGGCACAGGCTGAGGTCCGCGGCCGCGCAGCGCCGGGCGAGCTCGACCAGCTCGGCCTGCGGCAGCACCGGCATGCCCGATCCGTCCAGCATCTCCGCCGTGCGGCTGCCGAGGGACCCGTCGAGGAACGCCTTCACGCCCCAGATGCGCAGGTGGTCGTCCCCCACGCCGCCGCGCAGCCCCAGGCGCTCCGCGTGCTCCAGCCGCGCGCCCGGCAGGTTCCACGTGACCCGAACGGGGAGCGGGCGCCGCGCGTGGAGACGCGACAGTGACGCGAACGCGACAGGCCGGTCCATCGAATGGACGGAGGTGATGCCGAGCCGGGACAGATCGCGAAGCGCGGCGGACATCGCTGCGTCCATCTGCTCGTCGGTCGGCCGCGGTGTCACGCGGCGGACCACGTCCACTGCGTTCTCGCGGACGATGCCGGTCGCCTCGCCGCCCGCGTCGCGGTCGATTGCACCGCCGGGCGGGTCGGCGGTGCCCCGTTCGATCCCCGCCGCGGCGAGTGCGGCCGAGCTCACCCACGCCGAGTGCGCGTCCTTCCGGACCAGGAACGCCGGCCGTCCGCCGCCGGCCTCGTCGAGCGATCGGCGATCCGGAAACCGCGGATCGCGCCACGCGTCGTTGTACCAGCCGCGGCCGACGATCCAGGCGTCGGGAGGAAGCTTCGCGGCATGGCGGCTGATCCGTGCCAGCGCGTCCTCCAGGGACCGGGCAGGGCCCAGTTCCACCTCGATCCGCATGCGGGCCAGCGACTCCAGGTGGATGTGGGCGTCGGTCAGCCCGGGCAGGGCCCGGCCGCCCACGTGCACCACCTCCGCCGCCGGCCCGGCCGAACCCGCGGCCCCGGGACCCACCGCCAGGATGCGCCCGTCCGGGCCGGCCGCGACCTCCGGGTCGCAGCCCGCGAAGAGCCGCGCGCTCCGGTTCAGCGGAGCGAACCCGGTACGGCCGGCCGCTCCGCGGCGGCGCAGTCCTCGACGGCCTGGCCGAGGATCTCCAGGCCCACGTCGGCCTCGACCGGGCTGAGGACGAGCGGGGGGCACAGGCGGACCGCCCGCGACCCTGCGGTCAGCAGGAGCAGACCCCGCCGGAAGGCGCGCTGCACGACCTCTCCGGCCAGTTCGGGCGTGTCGAGCTGGAGCGCCGCCATCAGACCCAGGCCCCGCACGTCGGTCACGAGCGCCGGGTGCCGCGCCCGCAGCCCGCGAAGGCCTTCGAGCAGGTGGTGGCCGACCTCCCGCGCGTTGTCGACCAGCCCCTCCTGGAGCAGGTCGAGGGTGGCCAGCGCGGCGGCGCAGGCCACCGGGTTGCCGCCGAACGTGCTGCCGTGCGAGCCGGGCGCCCAGCTCATGTGCTCGGCACGGGCGACGAACGCGCCCAGCGGCATGCCCGATGCGAGGCCCTTGGCCAGGCAGACCACGTCGGGCTGGACCTCCCAGTGCTCGGCGGCGAGCATCCGGCCGGTCCGGCCCATCCCGGACTGGACCTCGTCGGTGACCAGCAGGATGCCGTGCCGCCGGGTCAGCTCGCGGAGCCGGGGCAGGAAGTCGGAGGGCGGCACCAGGTAGCCGCCCTCGCCCTGCACGGGCTCGACGAAGACCGCCGCGACGCTCTCGGGCGGCATCACCGTCGCGAACAGCTCGTCGATGTTCGCCAGCGCCTCGTCGGTGCCGATCCCCCGCGCCTCGGCGGGATACGGCACGTGGAAGACGCTCGGAAGGAGCGGTGCGAAGCGCCGGCGCTGCGTGGCTTTGCTCGCGGTCAGCGAGAGCGCGCCCATCGTCCGGCCATGGAATGCGCCGAAGAAGGCCAGGAAGTTGGGGCGGCCGGTCGAGTAGCGGGCCAGCTTCATGGCGCCCTCGACCGCCTCCGCGCCGGAGTTCGTGAAGAAGACGCGAGCAGGCGTGCCGGGCAGCATCGCAGCCGCAAGCCGCTCGGCGAGCTCGATCTCGGTCCGGTAGTAGAAGTCCGTGCCCGACATGTGGAGGAACCGGCCGGCCTGGTCGGTGATGGCCCGCACCACGCGTGGATGGGAGTGGCCCGTCGAGCACACGGCGATGCCGGCCGTGAAGTCCAGAAACGTGTTGCCGTCGACGTCGGTCGCCCAGCAGCCCTCGCCGTGGTCCATGACGAACGGGTACGCGCGGGTGAAGCTGGGCGACATCGCCACGGAGTCGCGCTCGATCAGCCTCGACGCGTTGGGTCCGGGAAGGTCGGTTCTGACGTCGGGTCGCCGCAGCATGTGACGAGAATACGGTCCGAACGGGGCCGGGACCAGTCTTTACAGACGGGCGTCCGGCGCCTGCTCCAGGGCCTCGTCGAGCGGGACCAGCCGCTTCTGCAAACCGTAGATCGCGGCCTGCGTCCGATCCGCCAGGTGGAGCTTGGAGAGGATGTTCGAGACGTGCGTCTTGACGGTCTCCTCGCCGATGCCGAGAGCGACCGCGATCTCCTTGTTCGACCGTCCCCTGGCCAGCGCGCGCAGCACCTCCACCTCGCGCTTCGACAGCTCGTCCACCGGCTCGCGCTGCCGGTTGCGCATCTCCTGCAGCACGCGTGCCGCGACGCTGGGATCCAGCACGCTCTCGCCGCGGGCCGCCGCATGCACCGCCCGGACCACCTCCTCCACCCCCGCCGTCTTCAGCAGGTAGGACGTGGCGCCGGCGCGGACCGCGTCGAAGACCAGGTCGTCGCCCTGGTGCGACGTCAGCACGATCACCTGTGTCGCCGGGCTGCGTCCCTTCACCTCCCGGAGCGTCGCGATGCCGTCCATCCCGGGCATCTGCAGGTCCAGCAGGACGACGTTCGGCACGAGCCGCTCCACCGCGCGCACCGCGGAGGCTCCGTCCGGGCAGTCGCCGACCACATCGATGTCGGCCTCGTGCTCGAGCAGGAAGCGCAGGCCCTGGCGGACGACATTGTGGTCGTCCACGATCAGGACCCGGATCCGCGGCCGGGCCGCTGCCTCGTCCATCACATCCCGGCCGGCAGCAGCACCCGCAGGCGCGTGCCGCGTCCGGCGCCGCTGTCGATCGCCAGCGAGCCGCCCAGCTCCCGCACGCGCTCGGTCATCAGCCGGAGGCCGAGTCCGTGCGTGCTGGCGCCGCGGTCGAATCCGCGGCCGTTGTCCGCGACTGTCAGCTCGGCGTCCTCGCCGCTCCGGCGCAGCAGGAGCTCGATGTGGTCGGCCTCCGAGTGCCGGACGGCGTTGGACAGGCCCTCCTGCGCGATCCGGAACATCGCCTGCTCGACGGCGGGGCCGAGGGACACCGGCTCCAGGTCACGCCGCACCTGGACGCCGACCCGCACCTCGTAGGCCTCGCACAGGTCGGCCAGCGCCGGGACCAGGCCCTTTTCCTCCAGGGCGGTCGGCCGCAGCTCGAGCAGCAGCGCGCGCATCTCCTGGATGGTCGAGCCCACCGTCCGGCCGAGGGTCTCGAGCTGGGGTTGGACCGTCGCGCCGGCCGGGAGGGCCTTGCGCAGGCCGCCGACCAGGGCGCTGATCGAGAACAGGTCCTGCGAGATGGAGTCGTGGAGCTCCCGGGAGATGCGCGAGCGCTCGGCCAGGCGTGCGTTGCGCTCGTCCAGCGCGCGCTGCTCCGCGATCGACGACGACAGCCGCTCGGCCATCCCGTTGAAGTGCCGCTCCAGCTGAGCCACCTCGTCCGAGCCCGACTCCGGCACCCGCTGCGAGAAGTCGCCGGCGGCGAATCCGACGGTGCCAGCCGCCAGGCGGCGCAGCCGGCGCACGATGCCGCGGGTGGTCAGCATCCCGAAGATCGCGCCGACCGGGATCGTCACCAGCAGGAAGATCGCGCCCGAGCGGAGCAGCGGCTCGATCGTGGCCGGGTCTACCGCCGGCAGGTTCGCCGGGATGGGGACCTGGACGAACACGAAACCGAGCAAATGCTTCTGGATCTTCGAGCCGGGCACGAAGTCGGGGGACCCGGGGTCGGGCGTGAGGAGCATGATCGGCTGCGAGGCCCAGGCGACCAGGCCGCCGGCCGGCTTGCCCACCGCGCTGCCGCCCGCGGCCCAGCCCTCGGGCAGTCGGTCGACCGCAGACGTGCCCACCACGTAGCGGGCTGGATACGAGCTGTCGTAGATCACGCCGCGCGGATCGAGGACGAGGGCGAGGGACATCGGCGCCGTGTCCGGCAGCAGGGTCTCGACGTGCGGGATGAGCACGCCCTGGTCCGTCCGCCGCACCTGTCCGGGACCCAGCTGCGTTCCGGTGGCGCCCAAGGGCATCTGCGACACCAGCTGCCCGATCGTGCCGGCGGAGGCGTCCGCGCGGGAGCTCGCCTTGACCAGCACCGGCTCGAACAGCTTGGCGTAGTCGTTGGCCGTGTTGACCGCGCGGCTGTCCAGGTCCGCCTGCTCGTTGACGTTGGGCAGGACCAGGATCCCCGCGAGTGCCTCCACGACGATCACCGCGGCGAACGTGACGAGGACGTACGAGGCCGTCATCCGGGCCCGGAGGCCGAACCCCCTGGCGAGCAGCCGTCGGAGCGGAGTCATTTCCCTTCGGGCCGATCATAGTGGCCGGTGGCCGCCCTGCCCTCCCCCACGCGAGGGATCGAGATTCCCCTCCCGGGGCGATGACCGGGCCGCCCGGCCGCAACTACCGTGCGGCAGCATGAGCCCCCTGTCCCGCGCGGCGCTGCTCGTCGCCCTCGCCGCGGCCGCTGCCTGCGGCGGCCCGGCCCAGCAGCCCGCCAACCAGAGCACGGCCGCCGCCTGGCACGAGTACGTGGCCTGCGTCCGGACGCACGGCGTGCCCGACATGCCGGACGCCACGATCGACGACCGTGGCCGCGCCGACTTCCCCGCCTCCGCGCCCCAGGTCCCCGGGGACGCGGTGCGGGCGTGCGGAGCCCAGGTCGCCAGCCTGCCGACGCGCTCCTCCACGCCGCCGGACGTCGCGGCGCTGACGCGCTTCGCCCAGTGCATGCGTGCGCAGGGAATCGCCGAATGGCCGGACCCGATGCCGGACGGCCGCTTCCCGCTGACGCCCGACCTGCTCGACCAGTGGAAGGGCGGCCCCCGGTGGCCGCTCATCGAGGCGGCGTGGAACGGCGCCTGCCGGCAGTTCGACCCGAGCGGGCAGCTCCCGCTCGCGACGTGATCCCCCTCCCGAGGGAGCTCCGCTCCCCACGACTCGTGGCCGCGAATCCCCGCGCCCGGCGATGTGTCGGGACGCCCGCCGGCCGCACGCTGCCAGCCATGAGCAAGAGCCTTCCGGTGGCGGCAGCCCTCGCGGCGCTCGCCCTGCTGACGGCGGCCTGCGCGACCAGTCCGCAGGCGCACGCCACGCCCCGGCCCGCCGTCGACCCGGTTGCCGTCTGGCACCAGTTCTCGCAGTGCGTCCGCGACCACGGCCTACCCAACTTCCCGGACCCGACCATCGACGCGCAGGGCCAGCCGCAGCTCCCGCCCGGAGTCGACAAGCCGCCGGACGCGGTCGTCCAGGCCTGCCAGTCGATCCTGAACCAGCTGCCGGCGTCGAGCCGGCCCCGGAACAGCGTCCCGAACGACCCCGCGATGATGCGGCGCTTCGCGCAGTGCATGCGCCAGCACGGCATCGACGACTGGCCGGACCCCGACGCCGAGGGCAACTTCCACTTCCCGCCCAGCCTGTCCGGCAACATCAAGACCGGTCCGCGCTGGCAGCAGATCTCCGCGGCCTGGAACGGCCCGTGCAAGCAGTACGACCCGAGCGGTCACATCACCACCGCGGCATGAGACGGGCCATCGCCGTCGGCGCCGTCCCGGTCCTTGCCGCGGGCGTGGTGGCCGCCGCGCTCGCGGTCCACGGCAGGCAGGCGCCGGTCGCCGCCACCACCGCCGTGCCGGTGGGGACCGCACGGGTGACCCGGACCGACATCGTCTCCCGCCAGCGCATCAATGGCACGCTCGGCTACGGCGCGCCGTGGACGGTCACTGCGCCGGCGGGGACGCCCCCCGACGCGCTCCGCCAGGCACAGGCCTCCGTCACCGGCGCGCAGGCCGCCCAGTCGGCCGCGGGCCAGGCGGACCAGGACACCGCCGCGGCCGGCCAGCTCGCCGTCAGCCAGGCGCAGGCCGCGGTGACCGCCGCCGGCTCCAACCCGACGGCCCTGGCGGCCGCCCAGCAGCAGCTCGCCACCGCGCAGCAGCGCGCCGAGCAGGCCCAGCACCAGGCGGACGCCCAGCTCGCGGCCGCCCGGGTGGCGACGCAGAACGCCCAGGCTGCCCTCCAGATGGCACAGTCAAGCGCCCGCCTGGACGGCAGCGTGACCTGGCTGCCGGCACCGGGAGCGGTCGTCCAGCAGGGCCAGACGCTGTATGCCGTCGCGGGCCGCCCGGTCGTAGTCCTGAACGGCGCGGTGCCCGCGTACCGGGAGCTGGCCCCCGGCGCCAGCGGCGACGACGTGCGCCAGCTCGAGCGGGACCTGATCGACCTCGGCTTTGCCACCGCGGCCGACCTCGCGGTCGACGGGAGCTTCACCGGCGCCGACGCCGCCGCGGTGTCGCGATGGCAGGCGGCGCTCGGGGTGCCGCAGACCGGCGTCGTCCGGCTGGGCGAGGTGGTGTTCGCCCCGGGCCCCGTGCGGGTGGCCGCCGTGCACGCCGCGCTCGGCGCCGAGGCGGCGCCGGCAGCGCCGCTGCTCGACCTCACGTCGACGCGGCATACCGTGACCGCCCAGCTCGACACGGCCCACCAGCAGCTCGTGCACCCGGGCGACCAGGTCTCGGTGCTGATGCCGGACGGGCGCACCAACGCCGCCGGGACCGTGACCGACGTGAGCCGGGTGGCCACGCAGGCGACCACGGGTCAGGGCCAGGGCGGCCAGGGCGGCCCGCAGCAGCTGGCCACGGTCGCGGTGACCGTGACGCTGGCCGACGAGTCATCGGCGGGCACCCTGGACCAGGCGCCCGTCTTCGTCTCCATCACCACCGCGTCGAAGAAGGGCGTCCTGGCCGTGCCGGTCACGGCGCTGCTGGCCCAGCCCAACGGCGACTACGCGGTCGCCGTACGGAGCGGGGACGAGCGCCGGGTCGTCACCGTGCAGCCGGGGCTGTTCGGCGACGGCGGCCTGGTCGAGGTCTCCGGCGCCGGCCTGGCCGAGGGTCAGCTCGTGGAGGTTCCCGCTCAGTGAGCGCCGTGCTGGAGCTTCGCGCCGTCGGGAAGCGCTATCCGGGCGACCCGCCTGTCGACTCGCTCCGCTCGGTCAGCCTGCGGATCGAGGAGGGCGAGCTGCTGGCGATCGTGGGCCCGTCCGGTTCGGGCAAGACCACGCTCCTGCACGTGATGGGAACGCTCGACCGGCCCACGTCGGGTGAGGTGCTGGTCGCCGGCCAGGCCGTCACCGCCCTGGACGACGCCGAGCTCTCCGGCCTCCGCGCCCATCACCTCGGGTTCGTGTTCCAGCAGTTCTTCCTGCTCGACGGCGTGAGCGTCCTGGACAACGTCGCCAACGGGCTGCTCTACCGCGGCGTGCCGGCGGGCGAGCGGCGAGGGCGGGCGGCCGAGGCGCTGGCGCGCGTCGGCCTCGGGCACCGGCTCGGCCACCGGCCCAACCAGCTGTCGGGCGGGGAGCGCCAGCGCGTCGCCATCGCCCGGGCGGTGGTGGGCCGGCCCGCCATCGTCCTGGCCGACGAGCCGACCGGCAACCTCGACAGCGCGGCCGGTGCGTCGATCGTCGAGCTGCTGCGGGAGCTCAACCGCGCGGGCACCACGATCGCGGTCATCACGCACAACCACGAGGTCGCGGCGGCGACCCGCCGGCGGCTGGAGATCCGGGACGGCGCGATCGTCGCCGACACCGCGGGAGGGCGGAGGTGAAGCGTTCGCATCTCAGGGCGATCGACGTCCTGGTCGCCGGGACGGTCGGGCTGCGGGCCCGACGCCTGCGGGCGGCGTTCTCGGCGCTGGGCATCTGCATCGGGATCGCCGCGATCGTCGGGGTGCTCGGCGTGACCCAGTCCAGCGAGGCGGACCTGCTGGCGCAGATCGACCGGCTCGGCACCAACCTGCTCACCGTCGAGCGGGGCCAGGGCGTCACTGGAGAGGGCCCGCTGCCCCTCACGGCCCCCTCGATGATCGGCGTGCTGCCGGGGGTGCAGCTGACGTCCTCGACGGCCGTGCTGCCGGGCGGCGTGTACCGCACCGACCAGGTGCCGGTGTTCGAGACGGGCGGCATCGGGCTCAGGGCGACCGACACCTCGCTGCTCCGCACGCTGCAGGCGAGCCTGCTCGAGGGCACGTTCCTCAACGCCGCGACCTCGCGCTACCCCGTGGTCGTGCTGGGCTACGGCGCGGCGCAGGCGCTGGGCATCGGCACGCTGGACCAGCCCGTCCGGATCTGGAGCGGCGGCCGCTGGTTCACGGTGTCCGGCATCCTGCAGCCGGTGCAGCTTGCGCCCGAAATCGACCGGTCGGTGCTGGTGGGCCTCGCCTACGCCGCGGCGGAGCTCGGCTTCGACGGCTTCCCAACGAGGCTCTACGTGCGAGCGGACCCCGACCACGTGCTGGCGATCAGCCAGGTCCTCGCGCGAACGGTCAATCCCCAGAATCCCGACCAGGTGACGGTCACGCGGCCGTCGGACGCGCTGTCGGCGCGCGTGGCCGTCCAGGGCTCGGCGACGGCGCTGTTCGTGGGCCTGGGCGCGGTCGCGCTGCTGGTCGGCGGCGTGGGCGTGGCGAACGTGATGGTCATCGCCGTGCTCGAGCGCCGGTCCGAGATCGGGCTTCGCCGGGCGCTGGGTGCCACACGCCTCCACGTTGGCGCGCAGTTCCTGACCGAGTCGCTGCTGCTGTCCATCCTGGGCGGCGCGGGCGGCGTGCTGGCCGGGACCGTGGTGACCGCCGCGTACGCGGCCCAGCAGGGCTGGTCGGTGGTCGTCCCGCTGGTGGCCGTCTGGGGCGGGATGGGTGCCGCGGCGGCGATCGGGGCGATCGCGGGACTCTACCCGGCGCTGCGCGCCGCCCGGCTGGCCCCGACGGAGGCGCTGCGCACCGTTTGAACCGGGCAAGGGGGGCGGGCCGGTCAATCTCGGCTCGCATCCGCCAAGCTACAGGTGAAGATGGGCCTTCCGCCGCTGGCACACGAGACGCTCACCGGCGCTCCCGGCCGCACCCGGGCCGGTGGGCTGATCCGGACGGCGAGCGGCGTGCTGCCGGTGATCACGGTGGCCGGCGCGGGCGTGCTTCTGCTCCTCTACGAGCGGCTGTCCGCGACCGCTCCGATCACGGCGGACAGCGCCAATGCCGTGCTCCAGGGGCGGTCCGTCGCGGCCGGCAACCTCCTGCTCAGCGGCTGGACACTGTCGGGCGCGTCGTTCTACCTGACCGACCTGCCCTTCTACGCCGCCTTCGCCGCGATCAGGGGGCTGTCGCCGGACGTCGCGCACGATGTCGGCGCGCTCATCTACACCCTCCTCGTGGTGGCGGCCTGCTTCCTGGCCAGGGGCCGGGCCCGGGGAGTCCCGGCGCTGGGCAGGATGGCCGTGACGCTGCTGCTGCTCGTCGCGCCGGCGCCCGGCGAGGCGGCGGAGCTGCTCCTGCTCGGACCCTTCCACGTCGGAACCACCCTGGTGCTCCTGGTCGCGTTCCTCGTGCTCGACCGCGCGGGCGACCGTCTGCTGGGCGCGGCGGCGGTGGGCGCACTGCTCGTGCTGGCAGTCTTCTCGGACGCGCTCGCGATCTACGTCGGCGTCGTGCCGATCGTCGCCGTGACGCTGCTGCGCCGCACACGCGGCCGGGGGCAGCCGGAGGACCGGGCGCTGCTCGGGGCCGCGCTGCTCGCCATCCCCACGTCGGTGCTGCTGATGGGCGTGATCAGCGGGCTGGGCGGGTTCGCGACCGTGCCGCTGCAGGGCTCGTTTGCCCGCGCGGAGGACCTGCCCAGGAACGCCGCGCTGGCGCTGGAGGGCGTGCTGCTGCTGTTCGGCGCGAACTTCTTCGGGCAGCCGATCGCGTCGCTGGCGACGCTCGTCCTCCTCCTGCACCTGGCCGGCGTCGCGCTCGTCGCTCTGTCCTTCCTCTGGGCGTACCGGGAGTGGCGGCGCGGGGCCGAGCCGGACCTCGCGACGCAGGTGCTGCTGGTCGGCATGGCCGCGGACCTCGCGGCCTACCTGTTCAGCAACCAGGCGATCGACGTCAGGACGTCGCGGTACCTCATCCCGTTCTTCGCGTACGGCGCGGTGCTGGCGGGCCGGGTCGGCGCCGACCGTCTGTGGAGCGGCAGGCTGCGGGCCACCGGCGCGGTGATCGGCCTCGCCTATGTGCTGTTGATGGCGGTGAGCCTGCGCACCCCCGTGGCGCCGACGCCCGAGGCGGAGCTCGGCGCGTTCCTGCAGCGTCACCACCTCGCGTACGGGGTAGCGGCCTACTGGCAGGCCAGCACGGTCACGGTGCAGTCGGGCGGCCGGGTGCGCGTGCGCGCCTTCCTGGCGACCCAGCCCCAGCCCAGTCCGTATGAGTGGGAGTCGGAGGGTTCCTGGTACGACCCGAGCCTGCCCGGAAACGATGCCCGGTTCGTCGTCCGGGACACGTCGGATCCCCGCTCGGTCGACCGAGACGCGATCGAAGCTTCGTTCGGCACCCCGGTCGCGGAGTACCGCGTGGGCCGCTACGAGGTCTTCGTGTGGGATCGCAACCTGCTGGACGACCTGGTGCACTGACCGACCGTCTTACGACTTCCTGACCTTCGTCTGTGCGTTTGTTACGGAAACGCGCCGTACGTTGTGCGGCGTGAAGCCGCTGGGTATGGCTGGCGTCGCGTGTGCGGTGCTCGGAGCTGCGGTGCTGCTCGGAGGCCTCGTCCTGGGTGCGAGCGTCCACGCACCCCTGCCGGCCAGCGCGGCCGAGCCTCCGCCGACGGCCGCGGCCGCGCAGCCCGGTCCGACAGCGACCCCGACGGCGGCGCCGACCGAGGCCCCGAGTCCGACGCCGGCGCCGACGCCCAGCGCCCGCTCTTTCGACGCGCTGGAGACGCAGGTCGACGGCCTGCTCCAGGCGGCGGGCGCGGAGGGCGGCGTGACCCTGGTCGAGCTCGGCTCGAGCCGGTCCTGGTCGTACAACGGCGACCAGGCATACGTGGCCGCCAGCACGTACAAGCTCCCGCTCCTGATGGAGGAGGCGCAGGACGTGGCCGCGGGCACCGCCCACGAGAGCGACGTGCTCTGCTACGACCCGAGCGACTGGGAAGACGGCTGGTTCAGCGACTACACGCCCGGCGACTGCTTCACCCGGGGGGAGCTCGACCAGCGCGTTGGCGAGTACTCGGACAACACGGCGGCGCACATCCTCGTGCGGGTCGACGGCGGCGGTGACGCGCTCAACGCCTACGCTCGGGCGCATGGGGCCACGGAGTCCCAGTTCTGGGACCCGAACACCACGACGTGCAGCGACCTGGCGCGCCTGTGGCAGGACGAGGTGGCCGGCCGGGCCGGCGGCGCGGCGGCGCAGCGCTACCTCTATCCGCTCCTGACCGACACCGCGTACGAGGACGGCATCCCGGCCGGTGTGCCGGCCGGAACGACGGTCGTGCACAAGATCGGCATCCTCGACGGTGAGCTGAACGACGCGGCGCTGGTCACCAGCGGCCCGCGCGGCCCGTACGTCCTGACCGTCTGCACCGACGGAGCGGACTGGTCGGTGATCGCCGACGTGGCGAGGGTCGTGTCGCAGTTCGAGGCCAGCTGATCAGCGCCCCGCGGGCGCGACCGCCGGCTCGTCGTACTCAGCCGACATGTCCTGCCGCGATCGGTCCTTCAACCCGGCGGCGGCGAGCAGGCTGACGAGCGCCGCGACCCCGAGATAGATCGCCAGGAACCGCGGGTCGCCTGCCCAGTGCAGGACCCCGAGTGCGATCAGGACCGCCGGGCCGTCCGCGACCAGGGCCGTGAGCTGAGATCCGAGCGCGGTGCCGCTGTACCGCACGCGGCCAGTGAAGGTCTCGGCGATCAGCGCGGCCTGGGGCGCGTACTGCATGTCGTGGATGGGGAGCGACAGGAGGATCGCGAAGAGCACGAGCAGCGGCACGTGCGAGCCCAGGAGCGCCCAGTACGGGAAGGACCAGACCACCAGGAGGGCCGCGCCGATCATGACCAGACGCTTGCGGCCCACGATGTCCGACAGGAATCCCCAGCCGAGCAGCGTCAGGACGGAGACGGCGGCCGTGATGAGCACCAGGGTCAGCACACCTGACTCCTGGAGCTTCAGCGCCCCGATCGCGTCGCCGAGGAGGAACACGGTGAAGAGGATGAACGCGGTCTGCTGGCCCACCCGCAGCAGGGCCGTGAGCCCGACCTCGCGCCACTGTTGGACCAGGACCTCCGCGACCGGTCGCCACTCGATCCGCCGCTCCGCCAGCAGTTGCCGGTAGATCGGCGTCTCCCGGACGCCGAGCCGGATGTAGATCGCAATCGCGATCAGGACGATGCTGAACAGGAACGGAATCCGCCAGCCGGTGTCCTCACCGAGCACCGACGTGAACAGCTGCATCGATCCATAGGCGAGGGCCAGCCCCGCCGGGAGCCCGATCTGCGTCCAGCTGCCCAGGAAGCCGCGGCGGCCGCGGTGGCCCCATTCCACAGAGAGGAGGACGGCGCCCGCCCACTGGCCGCCCACTGCAAGGCCCTGGGCCAGCCGCAGGAGCACCAGGAGGAGGCCGCCGAGCACTCCTGCCTCCGCGTACGTCGGCACGGCGGCGACGAGGGCGGTCGCCAGCCCCGCGAGCAACAGGGTTGCCGTCAGCGTGGCCTTGCGCCCGATCCGGTCGCCGAGGTGGCCGAACAGGGAGGCCCCCACCGGCCGGATCACGAACCCGACCGCGTACGTGGTGACCACCAGCAGGGCGCTCAGGAACGCGTTCGAGGCGGGAAAGAACAGCCGTCCGAGGACGGTCGCCGCCGCGTAGCCGAAGAGGAAGAAGTCATACCACCCAGCCGTGCTGGCCAGCGCGGACGCAGCGACGGCGCGGACGAGCTGCCTGCGGCCGGTCCGTTCGGCCGAGGATCCAGTGCGCGCCTCCGATGCGACCATGCTGCTCACCTCCGATCCCCCCGGGCAAAACGTGTCGACGTGTGGGACGCCACTGTTGGTACCACACCGCGCCGCCCCGGCGCTGGCCGGCGCTGGCCGGCGCTGGCGACCGGCGGTAACATGCGCTCCTCGCAGTGGGGCGGCAATCGCTGGCGACCATCCTGACCCGGCGCACGGTGCACCGCATGGCCGACGCGGGCTCGCTGGAGCGCGGCGCCGACTACGCGGCACGGGGCCGCGTGCACGGCCTCGCGCACGATGGCGAGGTCGTCGTGGCCGAGGTGGTGGGCGGTCGCCGCTACCGCGTCCGGCTGTGGGCCGAGGACGACGCGCTGGCGCATGCCTGCACCTGCCCGGTCGGCGAGGACGGCCGCTTCTGCAAGCACTGCGTGGCGGTCGGCCTGGCCTGGATCGCCGCCCGGGCTTCCGCGGCGCCGGCGGCGCAGCCGTCGCTCGCCGACGTGCGGGCGCACCTGGCTGGGCTGAGCCGCGAGGCGCTGGTCGAACTGCTGATGGAGCAGGCCGCGGTGGACGAGCGGCTGCGCCGGCGCCTGTCGCTGGAGACGACGCGCCGGGACATCTAAACGCGGCCGCTGCTCGTCGAGTGCGCGTTCGCGAAGTTCTCGCTGCCTCGCAGGGAGGCCGACGCGGACGCCGACAGCTCGAGGCAGAGCGCCGCCGCCGCGACGACCTGGGCCAGCCGGTGCGCGCTGCCGGGTCCGGTGCAGCGCAGCAGGGAGAGGAACGCACGCGCGTGCGGCAGACCCGTGCCGCCGCCGACCGTGCCCACTTCGATGCCCGAGAACCGGACGGCGAGGTGGATGCCCCCGTCCACCGGCTCCAGCGCGTCGTGGGCCATGCTGCTGGTGCCGACCATGCCCAGGTCCTGACCGGTCGTCGCGAACAGCGCGGCCACCGCTGAGGCCGGCGTGAAGGCGACCGACTGCATGCCGCTCGCGTGGCTGCCGTGGAGGCCGAGGTGCTCCAGCGCGACCAGGTCCTGCGCGGTGGTGTGCAGGACGCGCCGCAGCGTCTCCTCGCGCACGGTCACCTCGGCCAGGACGGTCTTGCCGTGGCCGCCCTCGATGAAGTACTGGGCGCTCGGCTTCTTGTCGCCGCCCATGTTGGCCTCCAGCAGGACTCTTTCGGGCGCGATGCCGGTCGCGGCCTGGAAGCGCGGCGCGACGAACTCGCTGTTCAGCGAGAAGGAGTTGCGCGTGATCATGTTCGGGCCGCACGCATCGCCGGTGGTGTACCGGTACAGCACGTGGCAGGCGGAGCCGAGGACATGTGTGTCGACCTCGCGCAGACGGGCGTGCCGGCTGAGGCGGGGGACGCCGCCCAGGCGCTGCTCGTACAGCGGGTTGGCGGGGTCGTGCAGCCACTGCCGCATCGCCGGGGTATGGTCCGTGACCCAGCGTGCGAAGGTCAGCGCGTCCTCGGTGGTGCGGAAGAGGAAACAGGAGTCGCGGGTCATTCGGTCGTGGACCACGTGAGTGCGGATCGGCTCGCCCGCCAGCACCGCGGCGATGCCCCGCTGCATCGACGCCGACAGGCCGCCCTCCGTGTGGGCGAGCGGCACGTACACCTCCTCGGTGTCGCGGCCCTCCTCGACGAGGGCGCCGTCGGGCTCGGCGACGTGGTAGCGGCCGAGCGTGACCGGCAGCGGGCCGACCACGGAGACCGGCAGCACCATGTGGGCGGTCAGCGACTCCAGCATGCCGGTGAACTGCTCGGGCGGCCGGGGCCACTGCCACACGAAATCGTCGGCCGGATCCCAGTGGGGAAGCGCCCGCAGCCGGTCCTGCCGCTCGCGGATGTGCTCAGTCGTGTTGCGCCGCGGCCACGACCAGCGCCGTCCGTGTCCCACTAGGCCGGCGCCAGTCGCCGGCCGCAGAGGAGGACGAGGAGGCAGCCGAAGCAGCGGGGCATCGAGATCTGAAAGGGCCCGGGCGATGGCCGGCGTGCCGGCTGCGGCTCCAGCGCGACGGCCTCGGGCGGCTCGGCGCGCGCGCCGCCGGCAGGCGGCTCCTGGCCGTCGTCGGGCTCGATCACCCCGATGCGCCGGCCGAACGTCTCCACGTCCGCCCACACGCGGCCGAGGTACTCCTCGCCGTCGACCCCGAAGGCGTCACCGTCGGCGCGCACCCGGTCGGTCATCGACTGCAGGAGTCGGTAGAGGTCGTCGCGCATGTCGACCAGGGCCCGCCGCCGCGCCGGCTCCATCCTGGGCACGTTGCGGCGGAGGTAGTGATCGGCGAACGCGAGATGGCGCGACTCGTCGAGGAGGATCCGCTGGGACATGGCGCCGAACAGCGGATCGGCCTGCGCCACGCCGAACGAGCGGTAGAAGTGCTTGGCGATGACGTCGCTGAACAGGATGCCCCAGGCCCAGTCGGCGCGGTCGCCCTGGCGGATGCGGTGGTGGTAGCGCAGGAGCTCGGGCATCTTGCGAAGGGTCAGCGGGTCGTGGCCCAGCTTGCCGTAGAGCCTGGTCAGCGCCTCGAAGTGGCGGGCCTCGTCCATCATGAACGAGGTCAGGTACAGCTGGGCGGTCGTCTCGCCGGCCGCCATCACCTGGGGCAGGATCCCGCTCGCGCCCAGCATCGCGGTCTGCTCCCCGAAGTACACCGGGGTCAGGAGCCGGGCCAGGCCCTCGCGCTGGCGGTCGTTGAAGCGCATCGGGGGCGCCCAGTCCAGGTCCTCCGAGGTCCACTGCACCTTGGCGCCCTTGTGGAACAGGTTGAGGAGCAGGTCCTCCTCGAGGTCGGGCAGGATCTGGCCGAGGCGGCGGATGCCCGGCCGGCCGCGCTCTGGTGACGAGGATTCCCCCACGCCCGCAAGGGTAAGGGTTCGTGTCGCGCCGGGGCGCGGCGCCGCCCTGGTGCCGCGGGCTCGCTGGTGGTAACCTGCGCCCGCTATCGAGGACGCCATCGTCATCGTCAATCCCGCTTCGGGGGCGGGTCGCACCGCGCGCGACTGGCCCGCGGCAGCCGGGCACCTCCGCGGAGCCGGCCTCCGGTTCGAGTCCGTCGTGACCGAGCGGCCGGGTCACGCCACGGAGATCGCTCGCGCGGCGGTTCGTGACGGGCGCGCGCTGGTGGTGGCCGCCGGCGGCGACGGCACGATCAACGAGGTCGCCAACGGCTTCTTCGACGGGTGCGAGCGGATCGCGAGCGTGACCCGGCTCGGCCTGCTGCCGATGGGCACCGGCGGCGACTTCCGGCGAACGCTCGGCATGTCGCGCGACGTCGACGAGGCGGCGCGGGTGCTGATGGCCGACCGTGCCCGCACGCTGGACGCTGGCCGGGTCACGTGCGTGGGACCCGGGGGCGAGCAGGTGGTCAGGCACTTCGTGAACGTGGCCGACGCGGGCATCGGTGGCGACGTCGCGGACATGGTCAACGGCGGCTTCAACGTGATCAACGGCGAGCTGACGTTCACGATCGCCGCCGCCCTGACGCTGATGCGCTGGCGCAACCGCAAGCTGCAGGCGGTGATCGACGGGGAGGAGCTCGAGCTGGTTGCTCAGCAGGTGGTCCTGGCCAACTGCCAGTACTACGGTGGCGGCATGCAGATCGCCCCGCCCGCGCTGCCGGACGACGGCCTCCTCGACCTGGTGGTGGTCGGCGACGTCGGGCGGCTGGAGAGCATGCGCCTGATGAGCAGCGTGCGGAGCGGCGCGCATCTCTCCCATCCGAAGCTGGAGCACCGGCTGGTGCGGCGTGTCGAGGTCAGCTGCGCGCTCCCGGTGGGCGTGGACGTGGACGGCGAGCGGCCGGGCGCGCTGCCGGCGGCCTTCGAGGTCGTGCCGGCCGCGCTGGAGGTGCTCGCCCCCTGATCTCGACGGGAGGGGCGTACCGCGCGTTCGACTACTCGGGCGTCGGGCACCGCGGGTGGCCGATCCGTCAGCGGATCTCGCGGCGGATCCTGATCGCGCTGTTCCGCCTGCTCGTTCGGCTCGAGGTCGCCGGGCTGGAGCACATCCCGCGCGAGGGCCCGTTCATCCTGGTGGCCAACCACCTGCACGCGCTGGACCCCGCCATCGGCCTGCTGCTGGTGCCGAGGCGCGTGGTGGGCGTGGCGAAGGACAAGTGGGCGCGCCCGCCGTTCGGCTGGCTGCTGGGTTCCATGGGCGACCTGGTCTACGTGGGTCAGACGCGCCGCGGGTCGATCCAGCAGCTGCTCGAGGTGCTGCGGTCGGGAGGCGCGGTGGCCATCCTGCCGGAGGGCACGCGCAGCCCGACCGGCGCCCTGGTGCACGCCCATCGTGGCGTGGCGCTGCTGGCGACGCGCGCCGGGGTGCCGATCGTGCCGGCGGCGGCGCACGGCCAGGAGCAAGCGGTGGCGTGCTGGCTGCGGCTGCGGCGCGTGCCGGTGCGAGTGCTGGTAGGGCCGCCGATCACGCTGCCGGCCGGGCCGCACGACCGCCGGTCGCTGCAGGGCCTCACGGACGGCGTCATGCGGGTCGTGGCCTCGATGCTGCCGGCGGAGTACCGGGGGGTGTACGCGGAGCCGGTCCTGTCCTGACCGCGCCCGGGTCAGCCCTCGCCGAGCAGCCGTGCGTAGTCCTCGGGCGTGTCCACGTCCACCGGGTGGCGCAGGCCTCCGTCCACCGGCCGCGCCGCGACCAGCTCCGGTCGCGCCCGGATCACCGCCCGGCACCCGACGTCGCCCTCCAAAGACTCCAGGTCGCCCCACAGCTCCCGGCGCAGCACCACCGGCGGGTGCAGCAGGCCGCCGAAGCTCAGCGCCGCGGCGGGCAGGTCCGAGCGCTCCTGCAGGTCCAGCAGCTCGTCAAGGAGCTCGGCTGAGATCGCCGGCTGGTCGCCGAGGATGATCACCGCCCGGTCGACCGACGGCCCCAGGGCCGCCAGCCCCGCGCGCAGGGACGTGCTCATCCCCGCCTGGTGGTCCGGGTTGTGCAGCGCCCGCGCCCGGCCCAGGTCGACCGCAGCCAGGATCTCGCCGGCGCGGGCGCCCAGCACCACCAGCACCTCGTCGAGGCGGGAGGCGCAGGCGCTGGCCACGACGCCCTCCAGCAGCGGCCGGCCCGCCACCGGCAGCAACTGCTTGGCCCGGCCCATCCGGCGCGACGCACCGGCGGCGAGCACGATCCCGGCGGCGCTCACCCGGCGACCGCGTACCGCGCCGGCTCGCGGGTGAACTGGTCCCGGCAGCCCTGGCCGCAGAAGTAGAAGGTACCGCCGGCGTGCAGCACGCGCCAGGCGGCGCCGGCCACGTCCACGGCCATGCCGCAGACGGGGTCCGTGGCGAACGCCGACAGGTCGGCGGGCGGACGCGCCCGTCGCAGCCGCTCGGTGACCACCTCGGTCAGCGCGAAGAGGGCGATCTCCGCCTGCCCGGCCGTCCGCGTTCCCCCCGCGGGCGCGCGCACGCGCCGCAGGGTCGCCTCGTCCAGGCCGCGCTCGCGCAGCGCCGACAGGACCGCCTCCGACCGGCGCCGGCTGGCGACCAGCGCCACGTCCACGCCGGGGTAGGCCAGCGCCGCCTCCAGCGCGTCCTCGTCGTAGTGGCCCATCGTGGCGACGACCACCCAGGAGTCGGCGCCGGGCGCCGCCGGGGCGAGGTCGAGGCTGGGCAGGACGAGGTCGGCGGAGAAGTCCTCCGGCCGGGCGCCGGGGTGCACCGCGCATGTGCGGAAGCCGACCTGGCCGCCCAGCGCAATCAGCGTCCGCGCGGCGGGGCTGGCGCCGAACACGAGCAGCAGCGGACGAGGCAGCCGCGGCTCCAGGAACACCTCCAGCGAGCCGCCGCTCGGGCAGGTGGTGGCGAAGGTGAGCTCGTCCGGGTCTCCGCCACCTCGAATCTCCCCGGTCGAGGAGGGCCCCAGGATGCGAACCATCCGGGCCGTGCCCTCCGCCAGCGCCCGGAGCGCCTCGCGCCGGACGACCGGCTCCGAGCAGGAGCCGCCCACCCACCCGCGCAGGCGGCCGTCGGCCGTGATCACGGCCTTGTCGCCCGGACGCGCCGACGTGGGCGGCTCGGTGCCGACCACGGTCGCCAGCACGCACGGCGTGCCGGCGGCTTCGTGCTCGGCCAGCAGCCCGATCATGTCGTCGAGACTCCCTCCCCCCTTGCGGGGGAGGGCGGGGGTGGGAGGGATCAATCTTCCTCTACTCCGTGACCCCCTTGGAGCGCAGCGCGGCCCATACCTTGTCCGAGGTTACCGGCATGTCGATGTTGTCGATGCCGTAGGGCGCGAGGGCGTCGATCACCGCGTTGACGTACGCCGCCGGCGAGCCGACCGTCGCCGACTCGCCGACGCCCTTCGCGCCCAGCGGGTGATGGGGCGACGGCGTGACGGTCGCGAAGCAGTCGAAGGATGGCGTCTCCCACGCGGTGGGCAGCAGGTAGTCCGTGAAGTTCGACCCGATGCAGTTGCCGTCGTCGTCGAACGTGATCAGCTCCGTGAACGCGATCCCGAACCCTTCGGTCAGACCGCCGTGAATCTGTCCCTCGACGATCATGGGGTTGATCCGCACTCCGCAGTCGTCGACCGCGACGACCCTGCGGACCCTGACCACCCCGGTGCCGCGGTCTACGTCGACCACCACCGCGTACGTCCCGAACGGGTACGTCATGTTCGGCGGGTCGTAGTAGTGGACGCCCTCCAGCCCGGGCTCCATTCCCTCGGGCAGGTTCGTGTACGCGGCGAACGCCACGTCCTGGATGGTCTTCGCCCGGTCGGGTGAGCCGCGCACGAAGAAGCGGCCGCGCTCCCACTCCAGGTCCTCCTCCGCGGCCTCGAGCAGGTGTGCGGCGAGCTTCCGGCCCTTGTCGCGCAGCTTCCGGGAGATCACCGCGGTGGCGGCGCCAGCCGTCGGCGTCGAGCGGGAGGCATAGGTTCCCAGCCCGTACGGCGTGTTGTCGGTGTCGCCTTCCTCGACCTCGACGTCCGCGGCCGGGATGCCGAGCTCCTCGGCCACGATCTGGGCGAACGTCGTGTGGTGGCCCTGACCCTGGCTCTTGACGCCGAGCTTCAGGATCGCCTTGCCGGTCGGGTGGACGCGCAGCTCGGCGGAGTCGAACATGCGCAGCCCGAGGATGTCGAAGTCCTTGCCGTGGCCGGCGCCGACGACCTCGGTGAAGCTCGCGAGGCCGATGCCCATCAGCTCGCCGCGCTCGCGCTTCTCCGCCTGCTCGCGCCGCAAAGCGTCGTAGTCGAGCTCCTTGAGCGCCAGGTCCATCGCGGCCGGGTAGTTTCCGCTGTCGTACAGCCAGCCCGTCGCGGAGCGGTAGGGGAACGCCTCGGGGGGGATGAAGTTCCGGAGCCGGATCTCGGCCTGGTCGATGCCCAGCTCCAGGGCCGCATTGGTCACCAGCCGCTCGATCAGGTATGACGCCTCGGTCACGCGGAACGAGCAGCGGTACGCGACGCCGCCGGGCGCCTTGTTCGTGTAGTAACCGTCGGCCGTCACGTGGGCCGCCGGGATGTCGTAGGAGCCGGTCACGATGTGGAACAGGCCGGCCTTGAACTTGGACGGCTGCGCGTCGGCGAAGAAGGCGCCGTTGTCGCTGTCCAGGTGCACGCGCAGTCCGGTCATCCTGCCGTTGGCGTCGAGCGCCAGCTCGCCAGTCATGTGGAAGTCGCGGGCGAAACCGGTCGAGATCAGGTTCTCGTTCCGGTCCTCGACCCATTTGACGGGCCGCCCGAGCAGCAGCGACGCGGCGGTCGCGACCACGTAGCCCGGGTAGACGGGGACCTTGTTGCCGAATCCGCCCCCGATGTCCGGCGAGATGACACGGATCTGCTGCTCCGGCAGGCCGGCCACCAGCGCGAAGACCGTCCGAATGGCGTGCGGCGCCTGCGACGTCATGTACAGCGTCGCCTTGCCGGTCGTCGGGTCGACGTCGGCCAGGATGCCGCACGTCTCCAGCGGGGCCGGGTGCGAGCGCGGGTAGTGCGTCGACAGCTTCACGACGTGGGCGGCTGTGGCGAACGCGGCGTCCGTGGCGCCCTGGTCACCGGCCTCCCACTGATAGATGTGGTTGTCGAGCTGGCCTTCCTTGTCGTCGCGGATGAGCGGGGCACCCTGCGCTCGCGCACCGTCCGGGCTGGTGACGACCGGCAGCACCTCGTAGTCGACGTCGATCAGGCCGACCGCGTCCTCCGCGGCGTACTTGCTCTCGGCCACGACGGCGGCGACCTCCTGGCCCTGGAAGCGCACCTTGTCCGTGGCGAGCACGGCCTGGGTATCGCCGCTCATCGTCGGCATCCAGGCCAGGTTGTGCTGGGCCATCAGCTCGCCCGTGACGACGGCGACCACGCCCGGCGCCGCGCTCGCGGCGGCGGTGTCCACCGAGCGGATGCGCGCGTGCGCGTGCGGGCTGCGCAGGATGGCCATGTACAGCATCCCGGGCAGGACGAAGTCGTCCAGGTAGTTGCCCCGGCCCCGCAGGAACCGCGCGTCTTCCTTGCGCTTGATGGACTCCCCGATGCCGCCGTGCGGCCGGACGTCGACACTCATGACGCACCTCCCGGCGTGGCCGCAGCCACCTCGCCGGCCGGCGCCGCGGCGCCCTCCGCGCGAAGCCTGGCGGCATGGCGGACCGCCTTCACGATGTTGACGTAGCCCGTACAGCGGCACACGTTGCCGCTGATCGCCCAGCGGATGTCCCGCTCGGTCGGGTCGGGGTTGCGCTCGAGCAGGGCCGCGGCCACCAGCATCATGCCCGGCGTGCAGAAGCCGCACTGGAGCCCGTGCTCCTCGTGGAAGCCCGTCTGCACCGGGTGCAGCTCGGCGCCGTTCGCGAGCCCCTCGACGGTGGTCAGCTCGTGACCGTCCGCCTGGACCGTGAGCATGGTGCAGGACTTGACCGGCTCGCCGTCCAGCAGCACGGTGCACGCGCCGCAGCTCGTGGTGTCGCAGCCGACGTGGGTCCCCGTCAGCCGCAGCTCCTCGCGGATGAAGTCGACCAGCAGCAGCCTCGGCTCCACGTCCGCGGATCGCTGCTGACCGTTGATCGTGAGGGAGACGTTCATCGCGCTTCCTCCAGTGCCCGACCGACGACCGCGCGCAGGCCGCGCTGGACGAAGATGCGGACCACGTCCTTCTTGTACGCGGCGCTGCCCCGGATGTCGTCCCTGGGCTCGGCCGACGCGGCCGCCAGTCGAGCGGCCTCCGAGATCGCCTCCCCCGTCGGCGGGCGCCCGACCAGCGAGCGCTCCGCCTCGGTCGCCTTCAGGTTGGTGGGCCCGACCGCGGTGAGCCCGATGCCGGCGCGCTCGACCATGCCATTCGCGAGCTGTACGTGCACCGCCACGCCGACCGTCGCGAAGTCGCCGACCTTGCGCTCGAGCTTGAGATACGTGCCGCCGGCGCGGCGCCCCGGCGGCGTCGCCGGGATTCGGACCTCGGTCAGCACCTCGTCCGGCCGCAGCGTCGTGGTGAACGGCCCCTCGAAGAAGTCGGCGGCACGGATCACTCGCTCCCCGGACGGCGACATCGCGACCAGCTCGGCATCGAGCGCGAGGACGACGGCGCCCCAGTCGCCGGAGGGGTCCGCGTGGCAGAGCGAGCCGCCGACCGTGCCCCGGTTGCGGACCAGCGGGTCGGCGATCTGCGGAGCCGTCTCGCGGAGGATGGGGCAGGCGGCGTCGAGTCCGGCGTCGCGCTCGATGTCGACGTGCCGGGTGAGCGCGCGGACGCGCACGCTCTCGGCGTCGGAGGCGACGCCCGCGAGGCCGGGCACGCGCCCGATGTCCACCACGACGGCCGGCGCGGCGAACCTGAGTTTGAGCAGCGGGATGAGACTCTGGCCGCCCGCCAAGACCTTGGCGTCGTCGCCGTGGTCGCGGAGCAGCTCCAGGGCCTCCTGGAGTGTTGTCGGAGCGCGGTACTCGAACGCCGCGGGAACCATGTGACCACCTCCACAAGCACGGGCAGACGGCGTGGACGGGCCGAGCCCAGGGGCCGGTATAGCACCGTCCGGGCGGGCTGTCAAAGACGCTCGTGCAGGTCGGGCCGTGACGCTTCCCCCGGTCGCTGCTAGTCTCGTGCCGCCGATGGACGAATCGGGCCTCACGGGCCGCGCCCACCGGGCGGTCGCGCTGATGGCGGTCGCCGTCGTCGCGCTCGCCGCCGCGGCTGGCATCTACCTGCGCTCGACCGCGCGACCGCCCGCGATCCCTCCGCGGACCACCGTGAGCAGCCTCGACTGGCTGTCCGCGAAGGTCGGCTGGGTCGTCGTGGTCGACGGCGAGCAGCGATCGGTGCTCTACCACACGGTCGACGGCGGCCGGCACTGGAGCCGCCAGTTCGCCACGGTCGACAGCGGCGTGGCGGTTCGCTTCCTCGACGCGACGCAGGGGCTGATGACCGAACCGACGCCGTTCCCCGGGCCCAACCCGACGCTGCTGCGGACCGAGGACGGCGGCGACCACTGGACGACGGTCTCCATGGCCTCGGACGTCGGCGCGAACCCGAACCTGCCCTTCTTCTTCGACCTGCTGCACGGCTGGGTGATGGTGCGGACAGGGCGCAGCGACACCACCGAGGACGCGGTGATCTTCAGGACCGACGACGGCGGTCTCGACTGGACCGTCGCCGCCAGTGTGGATCCGATCAGCTGGACCAGCCACGGCCTGGAGGAGGAGGGCCTGAAGCGCTGGCTGTCGTTCCGTACGCTCTCCGACGGACTCCTGGGCACGCTGGAGCCGAACGGGTCGCCCGCGGTGTACGTGACACACGACGGCGGCGCCGACTGGGGCCTCGTCCCGCTGCCGCCGCCGCCGGGTGGATGGGCCGCAGGGGACACGCTGACGCTGCTGCCGCCCACCATGTCGCTGGAAGGCGACGGGGCGATGATGGTGGTGGACATGAGCCGCCAGGGCGGCCGACCCCGGGTCGGCCGGCCCCCGAACCTCGGGCTGCCGGCGGTGATCGTGTATCACACGCGTGACGGCGGCGACAGCTGGGGCGCGCCGGAGTACGCGCCGGCCGGCGTCGACGTGAACCTCGCCGACCCGGTCTTCACGGCCGGCGCCGCGTTCGTGAGCGGTACGGCGGGCTGGCTGATGGGGGGCGGGTCGGCGTTTGTGACGTCGGACTCGGGCCGCACGTGGAGCCGCCGGGGCCAGCTGCCGTCGGGCCGGTCGTTCCACGAGCTCGCGCCGGTCGACGAATCGGTGGCGGTCGGCGCGGCGACGGAGGGTCAGGGGCCGGCGGCGCGGTGGGCGCTGTTCCTGACGGAGGACGCGGGCCGGACGTGGCG